>NZ_JBIWOW010000016.1:0-229094 GCF_044767945.1 Kitasatospora sp. NPDC101183
CGCGGCCCCCCCCCCCGCCCCCCCGCCCGCCCCCCCCCCCCCCGGCCGCGCGTGGGGCCCCCCCCCCCCCCGCCCCCCCCCCCCCCCCCCGGCGCCCCCCCCCCCCGGGGGGCCCCGCCGTTCGTCTGCGTGGTGCCGGTCCGCTCGGTCGTCGGGGCCGAGTCGCGGGGTCGATGCCCGGCGCCTATGCGCGGCGGATGAGGCGGAGGTGGAGAGGTGGGGGGTGGTGGGGGAGGCGGGTGAGGGTGGCGGTGGCGAGGTGGGGGTGGGCGGTGGAGGCGGGGAGGAGGGCGAGGCCGAGGCCCTGGAGGGTGCAGGCGAGGGTGGTGGGGAGGGGGCCGGTGGGGAGGCGTTCGAGGGTGAGGGGGAGGAGGTCGGCGGCGAGGCGGTAGGGGCTGCCGGGGGTGGGGAGGAGGAGGCGCGGGGCGTGGGTGGGGGCGGCGACCACGGCGAGGGGGAGTTCGGCGAGGTCGAGGTGGGCGAGCGGGGCGGGCGGGAGGGGGAAGCCGAGGCTGCCGAGCGGGCCGGGGGCGTCGAGGATCAGTGCCGCGTCCAGGGCTCCGGCGGCGACGTCGTGGAGGACGGTGTCGTAGGTCGCGGAGGTGTGCAGTTCGAGGCGGTAGTCGGCGAGTTGGGCGAGGGCGGCGGAGAGGTCCGCGTCCGGTATGGAGTGCAGGACGCCCAGGCGCAGCCGCGGTCGGCTGCCCGCCACTTCGCGCCGGGCCTGCTCGGCCTGCTCCAACAGCCGCCGGGACCACGGGAGTAGGCGTTCACCGGACGGGGTGGGGGCGAGCCCCTGGGGCGTGCGGTGGAGCAGGGTGGTGGCCAAACTCCGTTCCAGTGAGCGGAGTTGGGCGTCGACGGCGGAGGGTTCCAGGGCGAGGGCCGTCGCGGCTTCGGCGATGGTGCGGTGGGCGACGACCGCCTCGAAGACGCGCAACTGACCGAGTTCCACTACCCGTCCCGACTGCCTGGTGCGTGCGTGTTGCGTGACAGCGTACGGGCAAGACGGGCGCTCAGGTGGCGCCGTTCGGGGTCACCTCGGCGACGGCGAGGTGGTAGTCCACGCCGGTGGTGAAGGAGCCGGACTCGCCCCGGAGGGTCAGTTCGTGGCTGCCCGGGGTGAGCGGGTCCAGGCGCACCCACAGGCCGCAGGACCAGGTGTGGGCGTTGGTCTCGGAGGTGAACGGGTTGCCGGGGACGGAGGTCATGTCGATGGGCGTCGCGTCGAAGGTCTCGGCCGTCAGGGGCTTTCCGTCCAGGGCCGCGCTGCCCTTGGCGGTCGTCATGAAGTCGGCGCAGTCGGCGGCCCGGCCGAAGACGTTCACCAGGGGGAACGCGATCGGGGAGCCGGCGGGGACGGTGCACGAGCGGCTGACGGTGCCTCCGGTGGTGCCGGCGAGGAACCAGATCCCGTCCTTCTGGCCCCGGGCGCACAGGTGCCCGTCCTCGTCGAGGACGGGGTTGCGGGACTGCTCGGTCGAGGCGGCCCAGGACCACCACCGGCCCTGCAGTTCCGCCGGGGTGAGCTGCTGTGCCTGGGCCGGGGCGCTCCGGGGCGAGGCCGAGGAGGAGTCCGAGGGCGCGGGCGAGTCGGTGCAGGCGGCGGTCAGGGCGACGGCGCCGAGGAGCAGCGCGGTCAGTCGTATGCAACGCATGGTCGCAGAGCTTAGGGTGTCCCGTTCACCTCACGCCCCCGGCGGCCGGAACGAGACCGGGGCGTCGAAGGCGGCGCGGCGCGTGGTGCGGCGCAGGGCGCGCAGGACGGGGGTGCCGAGGGTGAGGCAGAGGACGACGGTGAGCGCGGCGCGCGGGAGGTCCCACCCCAGCGACGTGGTCAGGCAGTAGGCGGCGAAGCGGACGAGGTTGGCGGGCAGAGGGTCGCCCGGGACGAAGGAGATGGAGCCCGCGAGGCCGCCGATGTACGGCCAGCCCTGGAGGTTCATGATCGTGCCGTAGAGGACGGCGGACACCGCCCCGTACCCGGCGAGCAGGGCGAGTTCGCGGCGCCCGCGCAGGGTGGCGGAGCCCGGCAGCAGGCCCGCGCCGAGGCAGACCCAGCCCATGGCGAGCATCTGGAACGGCAGCCACGGCCCGACCCCGCCGGTCAGCAGGGCGGAGGCGAACATCGACAGCGAGCCGAGGACGAAGCCGAAGCCCGGGCCGAGGACGCGGCCGGAGAGCACCATCAGGAAGAACATCGGCTCCAGCCCGGCCGTCCCCGCGCCCAGCGGCCGCAGCGCGGCGCCCGCCGCGGCCAGCACGCCCAGCAGGGCGACGGACTTGGCGTCCAGGCCCGGCGCGCCGCCGCCCGCCGTCCGGCCCTCGCTGATCTGCGCGATGACGACGGCGAGGAGGAGCGGCAGCAGGAGCGCGAACAGCCAGGGGGCGTCGGCGGAGTGGCCGACCAGGGCGGACTTCGTCGAGGCGAGCAGCGGCCAGCCGAAGGCGGCCACGCCGACGAGGGAGACCAGGCAGAGGGCGAGGACGGAGCGGCGGCCGAGGGGGACGGGGCGGGTGGTCATGAGGAGAGCGCCTCCGCGACCTGGTGGACGGTGAGCCACGGCCCGGGCGCCAGCACCTTCGCGACCTGCGGGGCGAAGGCCGGGGAGGAGACCACGACCTCGGCGGTCGGGCCGTCCGCCACGATCTCGCCCTCGGCCAGGATCACCGTGCGGTGGGCGAGTTCGGCGGCCAGCTCCACGTCGTGGGTGGCCAGCAGGACGGCGTGCCGCTCGGCGGCGAGCTCGCGCAGGACGGCGACCAGCCGGGCCTTGGCCGCGTAGTCCAGGCCGCGGGTCGGCTCGTCGAGCAGCAGCAGCGGGGGCCGGGCGGTGAGCACCACGGCCAGCGCGAGGGTGAGCCGCTGGCCCTCGGAGAGGTCGCGTGGGTGAGCGGAGTCGGCGATGCCGGGGAGCAGGCGCTCCACCAGGGTGCGGCAGGTGCCCGGTTCGGCGTGCGCGTCGGAGTCGGCGGCGGCGCACTCGGCGGCCACCGACTCGCCGTACAGCAGGTCGCGCGGGTCCTGCGGGACGAGGCCGACCTCGCGGATCAGCTCGGCCGGGCGGGTGCGGTGCGGGGTGCGGCCGCCGACCCGGACGGTGCCGGAGGCGGGCGCGTGCAGGCCGACCAGGGTGCCCAGCAGGGTGGACTTGCCGGCGCCGTTGCGGCCCATCAGGGCGGTGATCTCGCCGGGGCGCAGCACGAGGTCCACGCCGCGCAGGGCGGGCACGGGGCCGCGGCGCACGGCGAGGCGGTCGACGGCGGCGACGGGCTCGCCGGAGGGGGCGGTGGCAGCGGCGGGCGTACGGCCGTCCAGGCGCGAGCGCAGGTCGGCGGCCTTGCGCCGGGCGTCCCTGACGGACAGCGGCAGCGGCCGCCAGCCGGCGAGCCGGCCCAGGCCCACCACCGGCGGGTGCACGGGCGAGTGCGCCATCACCTCGGCCGGCTCGCCGAGGACGGGCGGGGCGCCGGGGTCGAGCAGCAGGACCTGGTCGGCGTACTGGACGACCCGCTCCAGCCGGTGCTCGGCCATCAGCACGGTGGTGCCCAGGTCGTGCACCAGGCGCTGCAGGACGGCCAGCACCTCCTCGGCCGCGCCCGGGTCGAGCGCGGAGGTGGGCTCGTCCAGGACGAGGACGCGCGGGTGCACGGTGAGGACGGAGCCGATCGCGACGCGCTGCTGCTGGCCGCCGGAGAGCGAGGTGAGGGCGCGGTCGCGCAGGTCGGCGAGGCCGAGGAGGTCCAGGGTCTCCTCGACGCGGCGGCGCATCACGTCGGCGGGGAGGCCCAAGGACTCCATGCCGTAGGCGAGTTCGTCCTCCACGGTGTCGGTGACGAAGTGCGCCAGAGGGTCCTGCCCGACGGTGCCGACCAGGTCGGCGAGGTCGCGGGGGCGGTGCTCGCGGGTGTCCCGGCCGCCGACCGTCACCCGGCCGTGCAGCACGCCGCCGGTGAAGTGCGGCACCAGGCCGCTGACCGTACCGAGGAGCGTCGACTTGCCCGAGCCGGACGGGCCCACCAGCAGGCAGAGTTCGCCCTCGGGGACGGTCAGGTCGAGGCCGTCGAGGGCGGGCGCCGGGGCGTCCGCGTACTGGACGGACACCTGCTCGAAGGTGATCACGAGGCGCTCCTGGTCGAGGTCGGGGGCGGGGTCGGGGTGGCGAACGCCGGTACCAGGCCCAGCAGTACGGCCAGGACGGCGCCCAGCGGCAGCGCGGGGACGGACGGCGGGACGACGGTCGGGGCGAAGGCGGCCGGATCGGCGCCCGCCAGGTAGGTGGTCAGCGCGGCGACGGCGATGCCGGAACCGGCGGTCAGCCACTCGGGCAGCGCCCAGGGGTCAGGCCGGTAGCGGGTTCTGACGGACCGTCGGCTGCCGAGCGCCAGCCCGGCGAAGGCGGCGGCCAGGCCGAGGGCGAGGACGGGAAGTGCCCAGCCGGTGCCGCCGGCGGTGAGGAGGCCGTACGCGGCCAGGCAGACGCCGAGCAGCCCGGCGAGGGTGAGCGCGGCGGTGGCCAGGGCGAGGCGTCGCGGGACGTCGGCGGTGCGGCCGAAGCCGCGGGTGTCCATGGCGGCGGCGAGGGCCACCGAACGCTCCAACGCGCCCTCCAGGACGGGGAGTCCGACGCTCAGGACGGCGGAGATCCCCCTGTCCTCGCGACCGCGCAGGCGGCGGGCGGCGCGAAGACGGCGCACATCGGCGACCAGGTTCGGGGCGAAGGTCATCGCCACCACGACGGCCACGCCCGCCTCGTAGAGCGCGCCGGGCAGGGCGCGCAGCAGACGGGCCGGGCTGGCGAGGGAGTTGGCGGCGCCGACGCAGATCAGCAGGGTCGCGAGGCGCAGCCCGTCGTAGAGGGCGGACAGCAGGCCCTCCAGCGTCACCCGGCCGCCGATCCGCACGCCCTGCGCCCAGGTGGGGAGCGGGACTTCGGGGAGCGTGAACAGCACGTGCGTCCCCGGGACGGGGGAGCCGAGCAGCACGGCGAAGACCAGCCGGATGCCGAGCACCACCAGGCCCAGGCGCAGGAACGCCCCGTACGAGCGCGACCACGGCGCATCGCCGCGCCGGGCGGCGACGACGTAGCCGGCGACGGCGGCGATCAGGAGGAGGATCGCGGGGTTCGTCGTCCTGGTCGCCGCCGCGCCCATCCCGAGCGCCCACAACCACCAGGCGCCGGGGTGGAGTTGGCGCGGCCCGAAGGGCGTGCGGGTGCTGCGGGGTGGGGGCACGGGGTGGTCCTGGTGGGTGGGGTGGGTGCGGGTGCTCGGGAAGTCGGGCCGGCCGACTTCCCGTGCGTCGGGGGTGGGGTCACGGGGAACGGCGGCGGCGGGCCTGCCAGACGGCGCCGCCCGCCAGGACGGCGACCAGCGCGCCACCGGCGATCAGGCCGAGGTCCGGGCCGCTGGACGGGGAGTCGGGGGTGGCGGCGGGCTGGGCGGCCGAGCCGAGCTGGTCGGCGCAACCCGCCCTCGGGAAACCGGAGATGGCGCAGAGCAGGCCGTTGGTGTCGTAGCGCAGCGGCGGCGCGACGGCGGCCAGTACCTCGGCGGAGGTCGCGCCCGGCGCGACGGAGGCGCACACCGTCCGCTGCTCCGGCGGCGGCCCGGCGGAGCCGGCGTCCTCGGCGGTGCCGAAGTCCAGCACCACGGCGACCCGCTTGCGGCCCTGCTGCGCGGGCGTGTCGGCGCACACGGCGGCGAACTCCGCCCCGGAGCGCGGCCTGGCGGCGTCCTGCCCGCCGTCCGGACTCACGGCGAACCGCCACCCGTCCACCGCCCCGTCGGCCGGCACGGCGATCGCGGGCCCCTGCTGCTGGTAGGCCCACCCGCCGTCCGCCCCGCGCCAGAACGACCAGTACCGGTACCCGGCCGCCTCGGCGGGCCCGGCCCCGGCGAGGAGAACGAGCAGGGCCAGCACCGGCACCAGCACGACCGCGAGCCGAGTGCCGTTCCGCGCACCCTGCTCGGCGGGGCCACCGCCGCCCGGGCGGAGGGCCCGGGTGGCGGGGGAGGCCGGAGGCGGGGTCACAGGCGCTGGGAGCGCTTGCGCTGGAGGCTGAGGAGGAGGCCGCCGCCGATGCCGACGAGGAGGCCGATGCCGATGAGCCAGTACTGGCCGGTGCTGTTGTCGCCCTTGGGCTTGGTGGTGGCAGCGGCGGTGGGGGCCTCGGTGGCCTTCGGGGCGGGGCCGAGGGCGGTGAGTTGGCCGGTGGCGGCGGCGGTGTCGCGGTGGGCGGCCTGGGTGACGAGGAGGAGGCTGGCGGTGGCGCCCGCGTCGCCGCCGTTCTTCGTCCAGGCGCCGCCCTCCTCGAGGAGCCAGTCGACGGAGCCTTCGGCCTGCTGCGGGTGGCCGCTCTGGATGAGGCTGAGCGCGGCCCAGGCGGTGGCCGTGTAGTCGGGGGCGGGCGCCGCGCCGGGCAGGGTCTGGGTGAGGTGGCCGCCGCCCGCCGCGAGCTGGGCGGTCAGGTACGCCGTCACGGCCTCGCCGGAGTCGGCGCGCGGCACGGCCGCGGCGGACGGGTCGGGGCAGGCCAGTGCCCTGGGCGCCGCGTCCGTACGGGCGGTGGTGGCCACCGGCAGGTGTCCGCCGACGGCGGCGAGCGCCGCCTGCCCGGTGGCGAGGCCGTTGGGGGCGAGGGCGCCGCCCTGGGCCGCCGGCTGGTAGGCGAAGGCGCCGCGCTGGTCGGCGGGGGCGGTGCAGCCGAGCTGGTAGAGCGCGAGCCCGTCGTACGCGGACCTGCCGGCCTTGGCGACGCCCGCAGGGTCGGCCCCGGCGGCGAGGAGGGCGTTGACGGCGAGGCCGGTGGAGTTGGCGTCGCCCGGGTTGCCGGGGTTGTAGGCCCAGCTGCCGTCGGCGTTCTGGTTGGCCTTGAGCCACTGCACGCCCTTGTCCACGGCGTCCTTGTGCCCGCCGAGGGCGATCAGGGCCTGGACGGCGACGGAGGTGGCGTTGCTGTCCTCGAACTTGGCGTCGCAGGCCGCGCCGGCGGCCCGGAAGGAGGGCCAGCCGCCGTCCTCGCACTGCTGGCCGGTGAGCCAGCCGACCGCCGAGTCCGCCGGGGTGACCTTGGCCCCGGCCAGCGCGGTGAGCGCGAGGGACTGCCGCCACACGCCGTCGTACGTCGGGTCGCTCTTGCCGTACAGCCCGTCCGGGACGACGGGGGTCGGCACGTCGGCGAGGGCCGGGGCGGCGGCGACGCCCGTCAGCAGGGCGGCGGACAGGGCGGCGGCGCCCAGGCGGGCGGCGGTGAGCATGATGCGGTCGGGCCTTTCGGTGAGCGGTGGGGGCCCCGGGCGGGGGCCGTGCCGTAGTCCTCGACGGTGCCGGGCGCGGAGAGCGCCGAGCCTGCCGCTCGTCCCTTCGCGGGTGCTCCGACTCGCCCGTCCCCACCGAGGAGGGACACCGGGCTCACGGCTGCGGGTCAGCGCCGGAGTCGCACCGGCTTCCCCCGCGGGAGGGACGGGATGGAGTTGTGCTGCCCGTCGACTCTAGCCGCCGGTGCGGGAGGACACCGTGCACCACAGCAGGAACAGGTTCCAACTTCAGGGCAGGGTGAGCAGCCGCGCGGCCGTGTGCAGGTCGGCCCGGACCTCGGCGATCGAGGAGCGCCCGGAGAGCCAGGAGACGAGCGCCGAGTGCCAGGTGTGCTCGATGACCCGGACGGCCGCGCGCTGGCTCTGGCTGGGCGGGCCGGACTGCCCGATGGCATCGAGGATCAGCTGTCCGGTGGCGCCGCTGACCTGGTCCACCTCGGCCCCGACGGAGCGGTCGGCGAAGGACAGCGCCCGCACCATCGCCTCCGCCAGCAGCGGCTCGCGCTGCAGCGCGTGGAACGCCCGGGTGAGGGTGTCGGCGACGCGCAGCGCGGGCTCCTCCTCGGTGGGCGGGTGGCGCCGGATGTGCTCCTGGAGGCCCTGCAACTGCTCCAGCATCACCGCGACCAGCAGGTGCACCTTGGACGGGAAGTACCGGTAGAGCGTGCCGAGCGCGACCTGCGCGCCCTCCGCGACCTCCCGCATCTGCACCGCCTCGTACCCGCCGCGCGCCGCCAGCGCGGTCGCGGCCCGCAGGATGCGCCGCCGCCGCTCGGCCTGGCGGGCGGTCAGCGGGGCGGTCTCGGGAACGGCGACCGAGGAGGGGGTGGAGGAGGTGGACGGCGACAAGGAGTGCTCCCGGGGCGCGTGGGCGGTGGCGTGCTCCACCGTGGACGACACGGGTCGACGGGCCGTCGACCGGGCGGGCGTGGCGGGAATCACCAGCCCTGGCTCCTGAGCGGATGCTACGGGCCGGTATCTTCGAGGTCTCTCATTGTTCACACGGTCGATGACGAGTTCCGCAGCCACTGAAACCTGATCTACTTTAGCGACCGGCACAACCGACCGGCAGCACAGATCGCAGCGAGAGATGAGGGCCCAGGATGACCGCGCAGCCGCTGCGCATCGCCCTGTTGTCGTACCGGGGGGACCCTTTCTGCGGTGGCCAGGGCGTCTACGTCCGCCATCTCTCCCGCGAACTGGCCCGGCTGGGCCACCACGTCGACGTGATCGGCGCCCAGCCGTACCCGGTGCTGGACGAGGTCGAGGGCCCCGGCTCGGTGCGCCTGGTCGAGCTGCCCAGCCTGGACCTCTACCGCGCGGACGACCCGTTCCGCACCCCCGCCCGCGGGGAGTTCCGCGGCGCGGTGGACGCCCTGGAGTACGCCACCATGCGCACCGGCGGCTTCCCCGAGCCGCTGACCTTCTCGCTGCGCGCCCGGCAGTACCTGGCCGCGCACAAGGGCCGCTACGACGTCGTCCACGACAACCAGACCCTCGGCTACGGCCTGCTGGGCCTGGCCCGGCACGGATTCCCGCTGGTCACCACCATCCACCACCCGATCACGGTGGACCGCCGCCTGGAGTTGGAGGCGGCCCCCACCCGGCTCAAGCGGCTGTCGCTGCGCCGCTGGTACGCCTTCACCCGGATGCAGCGCCGCGTCGCCGCCCGGCTGGACCACGTGCTGACCGTCTCCGGCACCTCCAAGCGCGAGATCGCCGAGCACCTGGGCGCCGCGCCGGGCGCGGTCTCGGTGGTGCCGATCGGCGCCGACACCCGGCTCTGGTCGCCCTCGGACGAGGTCGCGCGGGTCCCGGGCCGCATCGTCACCACCTCCAGCGCGGACGTCCCGCTCAAGGGCCTGGTCCACCTGGTCGAGGCGCTGGCGAAGGTGCGCACCGAGCGGGAGGCGCACCTGGTGGTGGTCGGCAAGCCGCAGAAGGACGACGGCCCGGTGGCCGAGGCGGTGCGCCGCTTCGGGCTGGCCGGGCACATCGAGTTCCGTACGGGCCTGACCGACGCCGAGCTGGTCGACCTGTACCGCTCGGCCGAGGTGGCCTGCGTCCCCTCGCTGTACGAGGGCTTCTCGCTGCCGGCCGCCGAGGCCATGGCCACCGGCACCCCGCTGGTCGCCACCACCGGCGGGGCGATCCCCGAGGTGGCGGGCCCGGACGGCGAGACCTGCCTGGCCGTGCCGCCGGGGGAGGCGGACGCGCTGGCGGCGGCGCTCGGCCGGCTGCTGGACGACGCCGGCCTGCGCGAGCGGCTCGGCGCGGCCGGGCGCGAGCGGGTGCTGGCCCGGTTCACCTGGGAGCGGGCCGCCGAGCTGACCGCCGAGGCGTACCGCGCGGCGATCGCCACAGGCGCCGGCGCGCGGGCCCGTTCGGGCCCGGGCTGGCGGTACGTGCCCTGAGACGCCCGCCCGGCGCGGGCAGCGCCGTGGGCCTGACGGGGCGTCAAGAACGCTTGGTAGCAATAGGAATGGGAGCCCAGCAGTGCTGACCGTCGATTTCTCGCGCTTCCCGCTCGCCCCCGGCGACCGGGTGCTCGACCTGGGCTGCGGCGGGGGCCGGCACGCGTTCGAGTGCTACCGCCGCGGCGCCAACGTGATCGCCCTCGACCAGAGCGCCGAGGAGATCGCCGAGGTCAAGAAGTGGTTCGCCGCGATGGAGGCGGCCGGTGAGGCCCCCGAGGGCGCGTCGGCGGTCGCGATGGAGGGCAACGCGCTGGCGCTGCCGTTCGAGGACGGGTACTTCGACAAGATCATCATCTCCGAGGTGATGGAGCACATACCCGACGACGAGGGCGTGCTCGCCGAGATGTTCCGCGTGCTGAAGCCGGGCGGCCTGCTCGCCGTCACCGTGCCGCGCTGGCTGCCGGAGAAGATCTGCTGGGCGCTGTCCGACGAGTACCACGAGGTCGAGGGCGGCCACATCCGGATCTACCGGGGCGACGAACTGCTCGGCAAGATCAAGGCCGCGGGGCTGGAGCCGTACGGCAGCCACCACGCGCACGCGCTGCACTCGCCGTACTGGTGGATCAAGTGCGCGGTGGGCGTGGACAACGACAAGGCGCTGCCCGTCAAGGCGTACCACCAGCTGCTGGTCTGGGACATCGTCGGGACGCCGGTCATCTCCAGCCTCACCAGGGCCGCCGAGAAGGCGCTCAACCCGGTCATCGGCAAGAGCTTCGTGGCGTACGCCTCCAAGCCGCAGCAGGCGAAGGCCGGGGCATGACCGCCGCCGTCCCCGAGGCGCTGCTGCTCGACGGGGTGCTGGACGCCGAGCAGGCGGCCGGCACCGTGCGCAGCATCCTCGCCGAGCAGCGCCCGGACGGCGCGATCCCGTGGTTCGCCGGGCACCACCTCGACCCGTGGGACCACACCGAGGCCGCGATGGCCCTCGACACCGCCCGCGAGCACGCCGCCGCCGAGGCCGCCTACCGCTGGCTGGCCGCGCACCAGAACCCCGACGGCTCCTGGTACGCGGCGTACACCGACGGGGAGGTCACCGACCGCTCCAAGGAGACCAACTTCTGCGCCTACGTGGCGGTCGGGGTCTGGCACCACCACCTCAGCACCGGCGACGACGCCTTCCTGGAGTGGATCTGGCCGGTCGTGCGGCGGGCGCTGGACTTCATCGTCGGCCAGCGGCTGCCCGGTGGCCCGATCGCCTGGCGCGTCGGCGAGGACGGCACGGCCACGGACGAGGCGCTGCTGACCGGCTCCTCCAGCATCCTGCACGCGCTGCGCTGCGGCCTCGCCATCGCCGAGTACCGCGAAGAGCCGCAGCCCGACTGGGAGTTGGCGGCCGGGCGGCTGGGCCACGCGATCACCCACCACCCCGAGCGGTTCCTCGACAAGGACCGCTACTCGATGGACTGGTACTACCCGATCCTCGGCACCGGCCTGCGCGGCGAGGCCGCCGTGGCCCGGATCGAGCAGGGCTGGGAGCGCTTCGTCGTGCCCGGCCTCGGCGTGCGCTGCGTCAGCGACCGCCCCTGGGTGACGGGCGGCGAGAGCGCCGAACTCGCCCTCGCCCTCTGGGCGATCGGCCAGTCCGACCGGGCGGTGGACGTGCTGCGCTGGATCCAGCGCCACCTGCGGCACGAGGACGGCTCGTACTGGACGGGGTACGTCTTCGAGGACGATGCCATCTGGCCGGAGGAGCGCACCACCTGGACGGCCGGGGCGCTGCTGCTCGCGGTGGCCGCCCTCGGCGGGGACCCGGCGACCGTCGCGGTGTTCGGCGGCGAGGAGCTGCCCGCCGGGCTGGTGGTCGAGGACTGCTGCTGACCCCTCGGGGGAGCAACGCGAAGGGGCGGGACCGGAGAACCGGTCCCGCCCCTTCCCCGTGCGGCCCGTCAGCCGCGCTGGATGCCCGTGGTGTCGGCCAGCACGCCCTGCGAGCCGTCCGGCAGCTGGGCGACGAGCGCCGTGCCGCGCTGCTCGACCGCCAGGTACCAGGTGCCCGGAACGACCTCGCCGACCGGGGCGCCGACCGGGTTGTCCTTCGGCGCCAGCTGGCGCGGGGCCGGGACGGCGAACCAGAAGGGCTGGAAGTCCGCGGCCGGGGCGGCACCCGCCTGCGGCGGCGCGACCTGGGTCGGCTGCGGGGCCGCGACGGCGGCGTCCTGCACCGGGGCGGGTGCGGGCTGGCCGGCGGCCGGGTAGCCGTAGCCGGCCGGGGCGGGCTGGCCGCCGAACGCCGGGTCCTGGACCTGCGCCGGGTAGCCGTACTGGCCGGGCTGCGGCTGGCCGGGGGCGCCCGGGTGGCCGGGCTGGCCCGGCATCGGGTAGCCGCCCTGGTACGGGACGGCCGGGCGGTCGGTCACCAGCGGAGCCTTGAGCGCGGGCATCAGCGGGCCGGCCGCGGCCGCGCCGGCCACGACGATCAGCGCGATGAGGCCGAGCCAGGCGCCGAAGCTGTGGCCGGCACTGATCCCCAGGCCCGGGGCCACGTCGCCACCGCCGCCGAGCGACCAGACCGAGGTCCACAGCGCGGCGACCGCGAACGCGATGCCCCACTGGTCCAGCCGCAGGCCGAGCACCTGACGGTTGGCGGCCGCCGGGCCCTGGAAGCGCTGCACCAGGATCAGCACCGCGGCGGCGATGCCGAGCAGGTAGATCGAGGGCAGAACGGGGAACAGGGCGGTGCTCCACGCGTTCGTCGACGTGCAGTACCTGCTGTTCCCGCAGTCCACGGACCAGTAGGGCAGGAAGGAGGCGATGAAGAGCAGGACGGCCCCGCCTGCGACGGCGGCGTCTCCCCTGGTGAGAGCGCGCAGATTCACTAACGTTCCCCTCGTTGACGTGTCGTGGACGGTGATTCGCGCGGTCGGGGCGACCGGCTGAAACCACCGAACGGACCAGAAGCCTAGGCCCAACCGTCCCGCCGGTGCACAGCGGGACCGGGAACGGGGCGAATTCGTTGCAAACCGTGCGGGCCGGGCGGCGGGAGAGCCGCCCCCGCCCTCACGAGCTGGTCAGATAGGCCGTCAGCGCGTCGGCGATCCCCTGGGCCGCCTGTTGGCGCCACTGAGGGTCCGTCATCCGCTTGGCGTCCGTCGAGTTGCGCATGTTACCGCACTCGATGAACACCTTGGGGACGGCGGAGAGGTTGAGTCCTCCGAGGTCCGAACGGGTGTCCAGGCCCTCGCTCGCCGTGTAGTCGGCGTACGGCTCACCGGTCGCGGCGTGGAAGCGCTCGCGCAGCAGCAGCCCGAGGCGGTGCGAGGGTTCGACGATCGCGGAGTTGTCCGCCTTACCGGCGACGACCTTGGCGGGCATGATCACGTGGAACCCGCTGCCGCTGCCCGGGCCGCCGTCCCCGTGCACGGAGAGCGCGACGTCGGCGTGCGCCTCGGCGCCCGCGCGGGCGCGCTCGTCGACGCACGGGCCCCAGGGGCGGTCGCCGTCCTGGACGAGGACGACGGTGGCGCCGCGGGCGGTGAGGATCGCGCGGGCGCGGCGGGAGACGTCGAGGGTGTACTCGGCCTCGCTGTAGCCGGCGTTGGTCTCGGTGCCGGTGGTGTCGCACTCCTTGCGGCCGTTGCCGATGTCGACCTGGCGGTTGATCTCGGTGGGGTGCTGGACGTTGCCGGGGTTGTGGCCGGGGTCGAGGAGGACCGTGCGGCCGGCGAGGGTGGGGGCGGTTGTGGGGGCGGTTGTGGGGGTGGGGGTCGGGGTCGGCGTAGGGGTCGCGGTGGGAGCGGCCGCGACGGGCGGGGAGAGCGGGGTGGTCTCCACGGGGGCCGCGGGGGCCGCGGACCGGACGGCGGCGGCGGGGGTGGGCGTCGGCGCGGGGTCGTCCAGGGCCCGCCAGCCCAGCCAGCCCGCCGTGCACAGCGGCACGACCGCGGCCACGACGGTGGTGGCGCGCAGCAGGGGGGAGCGGCGGGGCGGGGTCACGGGAGGATCAGATCCTGTCCTGGCTCGGTGCGGTCAGGCCGAAGGTCTCGGCGATCGGCTGCCACTTGGTGTAGAACTCCGCCTTCGCCTTCCGCGCCTGGGAGCTGAGGGCTTCGCCGCGCTTCTGGTCGTCGGTGGAGGGGGCCCGGCCGGAGCAGCCCTGCTGGGCGACGGAGTGCGCCCAGGTCGCGTAGGCCTTGTCCATGTCGATGGACGACTGCCAGGCGGACTTCAGCGCGGTGACGGCCTCCGTCCCGCCGGGCACCTCCGTGACGCTCTTCGAGGGGAGCTGGTCCAGCAGCTTCTGGCGCTGGGCGGCGTCGCCGTCGAAGACGGCGGCCGCCTTCTCGATCTCGGTCTTCGGGGGGCAGCTCGTCACCTGTGCGACGGCGCTGCCGAGTTGGGCGGACCCGACCTGGCCGAGCAGGTCGTTCAGCGCCTTCGCCTGGGCGGCGGCGTGCGGGCCGGCGGTCGCCGTGGGCGAGGAGGTGGGGGTGGGGGTGGCCGGTGCGGTGGTGTCCGTTCCGGCTCCGGTGGGCAGGGGTGCGGGCGGCTGGGCGGCGCCCGTCGTGGGGGGTGCCGGGGCCGGGGCGGTGACGACCGGGGGAGCGGCGGCCTTGTCCCCTTCGTCCCCGCCGGAGGTCAGGAGCAGGCCGCCGCCGATCGCGAGGACCAGCAGCACGGCCGCGCCGATCAGCAGCGGTCGGCGGTCGGCGGCCGGAGCGGCGGGCACCGGCGCGGCCGCAGGAGGGGCGGCGGGGGGCGGCGGGGGGAGGCGGTCGGCGGGCGGCGCGGCCGGGGCGAGCCGGGTCGTCGGCGGGTCGTGGGCGGGCGGAGCCGGGGGCGGCGGCGTGGGCCGCGGAGCAGGCGCAGGAGCGGGTGCCGGAGCGGGCGCGGGTGCGGCCGCCTCCGCCGCGGGCTGCTGCGCGTTGCGCACCCAGCCGCCCGCGCCACCGCGTGCGGTCGGGTCCCAGACCGCCGGTGCGGTGTTGTGCTGGTCCGTCATGTGCCGCTGGCCCCCGCCGTCCGCCGATGATCTGCCTGGTGCTGCGCGGACACCGTACCGTTCCCACCCCCGCTACGGGGTGTTACCCGTGGGAACGGCGCAGGACGCGCAGGGAGCCGGTGACGGAGACCTCCTCGAAGCCCTCGGCGAGCGCCCGCAGGTACACCCGGTACGGGGCCTGGCCGCCGTCGGCCGGGTCCGGGAACACGTCGTGCACCACGAGCAGGCCCTCCGGCGCCAGGTGGGGCGCCCAGCCCTCGTAGTCTCCGGTCGCGTGCTCGTCGGTGTGGCCGCCGTCGATGAAGACCAGGCCGACCGGGCGGCCCCACAGCGCGGCGATCCTCGGCGAGCGGCCGACGAGGGCCACCACGTGCTCCTCCAGCCCGGCGGCGTGCAGGGCGCGGCGGAAGCGCGGCAGGGTGTCCATCAGCCCGACCTCGGGGTCGACCAGCGTCGGGTCGTGGTACTCCCAGCCGGGCTGCTGTTCCTCGGAGCCCCGGTGGTGGTCGACGGTCAGCGCGACGGTGCCCGCCTCCCGGGCCGCCGCCGCGAGCAGGATCGCCGAGCGGCCGCAGTAGGTGCCGATCTCCAGCAGCGGGAGCCCGGTGCTCCGGGCCGCCGCCACGGCCGCCACGTACAGCGCGAGGCCCTCGTCCACCGGCATGAACCCGGTGGCCGCCTCGAACGCCGCCAGCACCTCGGGCGCCGGGCGGGCGCTCTCCAGCAGGTCGGTCATGGCGGTGCTCCTCGGGTTCGTGCGGTCGACGGGCGTGCTCGGACCCTACTCGACGGTAGGCGGCGGGGCCCCGGCGCGGTCAGCGGTCGAGCAGGGCGCGTTCGGCCCGGGTCGGCTCCGGCCCCGGCTGGGGGGAGACGTTCCAGTCGCAGGCCGGGCACCAGATCGGGAAGCGAGGATCGGTGGTGAGGCCGGAGCCGCACCGGGGGCAGGGCCCGGCCCGGGTCGGGACGATGAGATCGGTCACGGCGGTGATCATGGCAGCCGGCGGCGTCAGCCGGGATCGGATACGGGTGGGACGTACCGGAACTGGAACGCGTTCTACTCCCCTTCGCGGCCCCGTGCCAGAATCGGCCGGACCCTCGACCAGACGCACACCAGGCACCCCGGGAGCAGCCCATGCGCGCAGCCGTCCTGCACGAGACCGGCCAGGACGTCCTCGACGTCCGTGAGGACGTCACGGCGATCGGCTTCGGCCCGGGCGCCGTACGGGTGCGGATGCGCGCCGCGAGCCTGTGCCACTCGGACCTGTCCGCGATGAGCGGCGTGCTGCCGCAGCCCGCGCCGTTCGTCCCCGGGCACGAGGGCGCGGGCGAGGTGGTCGAGGTCGGCGAGGGCGTCACCGGCCTCGCCCCCGGGGACAGGGTGGTGCTCTGCTGGATGGCCCCCTGCGGCCGCTGCGCCCACTGCGCGGCGGGCCGCGGCCACCTTTGTATCGCCAGCCTGCGACGGCTCGGCGCGCCCGGCTTCCGGCTGGAGGAGGACGGCACGCAGGCGTCCGGGTTCTACGGCACCGGGGCCTTCGCCGAGGAGGTGGTGGTCGCGGCCGACGCCGTGATCAAGGTGCCCGGCGACCTGCCGTACGAGGCCGCCGCGCTGATCGGCTGCGGGGTGACCACGGGCGTCGGCGCGGCCGTCAACACCGCGCGGGTGGAGCCGGGTTCGTCCGTCGCGGTGATCGGCGCGGGCGGCGTGGGGGTGGCCACCGTGCAGGGCGCCCGGGTGTGCGGGGCCGCGCGGATCACCGTCGTCGACCCCGTCGCCTCGCGCCGCGAGCGGGCGCTGGCTTTCGGCGCCACCGAGGCGATCGCGCCGGAGGAGCTGAAGGCCGTCGCCAAGTCCCTGCCCGGGGGCGGCTTCGACCACGTCTTCGAGGCGGTCGGCCGCTCGGCCACCGTCCGGGCCGGCTACGACGCGGCCCGGCGCGGCGGCGCGGTGGTCGTCATCGGGGCCGGGGCGCAGGACGACCTCGCGCAGTTCACGATGGGCGAGCTGTTCTTCAACGAGAAGCGCCTGCTGCCCTCGCTGTACGGCGGGGCGCCGGTGGCGCGCACGATCGGGCTGGTCGTGGAGCTGTGGCGGGCCGGGCGGATCGACCTCGACGGCATGGTCACCCACCGGGTGGCGCTGGCGGACGTGAACGAGGCGATCGCGCAGATGCGCAGCGGCGAGGCGCTGCGGACGGTCGTGACGCTGGGCTGATCGCCCTGGGGCCCGCCTGGATACGCACGAGGGCCCGCCGAGGATTCTCGGCGGGCCCTCGACTGCGGTGGGGCGGTGCGTCAGCCCTGGTGCGCGGCGGCGCGGTGGCGGCCGTGCGGGTCGGACTGGGCGGTGTCGTCGGCGGCGGAGCCGCCACGGTGGCGACCGTGCGACGCGGAGTCCTCGGCCGTCTTCTCGTCGGCGTCGGTGAGGGTGTCGGACATCAGAATCGTCTTTTCCGTGTTTCCGTGCGGATGGGTGCAGGTCATCGGCGTCCGGCCGGCGCTGTGGGGCGCGCGGCGCGGTCCCCGATCGGGCGCTCGGTACGCGCCCACAGCCGGTGATCGCGGCCCTTGACCCGGCCACCATAACGGCCGGGGCAGGCGAGATCCTATCGAGATCCTCGTGCGAGCCCGGCGGTGCCCCGCAGGGGTGTGACACCCCGGGCGCGCCGCAGGGGCACATATGTGCCCCTGCGGCGCGGTGCTCGTGTGGTGGGAGCGCGCAGGAAGTCGATGGGGCTGACTTCTCATGCAGCGCGGTGTCCACAACGCCAGGACGCACCACGTGCTCGCCGCCTGGAGAGTGCTGTGGGCGAGGGCCCGGGTGGCCTGGTACTCGGTGGCGAGGTCCAGCCCCGAGGTCGTGTCGTCGAGGACGACGATCCGCGCCGGGCACCCCAACAGCCCCGCGCCGCCCAGCCTGCCGAGTGCGAGGGGCCAGTCGGTGGGCCGCCGAGGCACGGGGCAGCTTCAGGGGGAGAAGGGGCGGCACCCCTGGGACGACCCTGCGATCCTCCCCTTGGGTTTCGCGCCCGCCGCGATCTGCCGGCGGGCGCTCGGGGTGGTGCCCCGGGCCCGAACGGGCCCGGGAGTCTGTGGAGTTGGCGCGAGAGGCCCGGGCTCAGCCCGGTCGGCCGGTGCGCAGGAAGGTCGCCAGCAGCTCGTGCAGGACGGCCCCGCCCTCCTCGGCGAGCACCTCGTGGCCCGAGCCGGCCGCCTCGACGTAGCGGAAGTCGGCGCCCTCGGCCCGGCCGATCCGCAGCAACTCGTGCCGCAGGGCCCGGGATTGGCTGACGGGCACGACCTCGTCCCGGTTTCCGTGCACCACCAGCAGCGGGGCCCCGATCCGGTGGGCGAGCTGCAGCACGTCGCGCGGCCCCCGGGCGTCGACGATCGGGTCGCCGCCGCCGAGCCGGGTGGTCAACGCCCGTACGGGGGGCGCCGCTTCGGCCAGCAGCCGGGCGCCGGACAGGAACGGCGCGACCACCGCGCAGCGCGCGACGTGCTCGGCGGGCGCGTGCGCGGCCGCCAGCAGCGCCAGGAACGCGCCGTAGCTGACCCCGAACAGCGCGGGCGGTTCGAGCCCGAGCGCCGCCCGCTGCCCGGCGATGCCGTCCAGCAGGTAGAGCACGTCGTCGAGGTCGGGCCCGCCCCAGGCGCCCCGGATGGCCAGGGCGTGCGCGACGCCGTACCCCGTGGAGCCGCGCTGGTTGGGCGCGACCACTGCCAGGCCCTCGGTGGCCATCCGCTGCAGGGCCGGGTCGAACTCCAGCCGCCACGCGTCCGCCGGGCCGCCGTGCAGCGCCAGCACCAGGTGCGGGCTGCTCAGCCAGGCGTCCCCGCCGTACACCACGGCCTCCAACGGGCCTGCCGGGCCCGCGAGTTCGATGCTCTGCGCCGGTTGCCAGCGCCCGCCGTCCCCCGGTGGGGTGCTGCCGTCCAGGCGCCAACCGGAGGGCACCGTACGGGCGGTGCGCACCCCGCCGGGCTGCCAGGGCAGGACGGCGTCCCGCCAGGGGCCGGGCAACCCCGAGCCCAGCGGCGCGAGTTGGAGCGGCAGCGGCAGCGGCATCGGCCCGGTGCCCGCCGGGGCGGGCCTGTGGGAGAGCAGCGCGTCCACGTCGAGGGTGGCCAGGGCCGCCGGGTGGTCGGGCGAGGAGTACGGCATCCGCAGCCCGGCGCCGCCCCAGTGCCCGGCGGCGCCGAGCCGCCCCGGCGGCACCGGCAGCCGGTCCAGCCGGTTCAGCGCGGGCCGCCACAGGGCGAGCGCGGAGGCCGCGCCGTGGTCGATCTGCACGGCGACCCGGGGGCCGTCCGCCGCCTGCCGCAGCGCGACCGGCCGCAGGAACATGCCCGCCACGTGCAGGCATTCGGGGAAGCGCAGCGGCTCCCCGCCGCCGAGCACGCCCCAGCCGAGCCGGTCGGTGCCGGGCGCGTCGCTGCGCACCATCGCGAAGCGGCTGTCGGGGTCGAACAGCACCAGCCGGTCGTTGCTGCGCTCGCCGATCTCCAGCAGGGGGGTGGTGGCGCCGGTGCGCAGGTCGAGCACCACGCTGCGCACCAGCCCGTCGGTGACCCGGTCGAGCGCGAGCAGGGCGCCCGCGTGGTCCAGCCAGGTGCCGCCGCCGTGCAGCCCGGGGATCTCGGCGACGGGTTCGGGCGCGCTGCCGTCCGTGCGGATCAGCCAGGCGGTGGTGGCCGGGCGGGTGTCGCTGCCGAGCGCCACGGCCACCGGGGCGTGCGGATCGGCGTCGGCGGGGGCACCGGCGGCGGCGCCCGGCAGCGGCAGGATGCGCAGCCCGGGCATCCGGAGCGTCGCCAACTCCTCCTCCACGGCTGCCTGTTCACCGTACGAGAGGCGGACGAGGTCGTGCCGGTCGCCGTCGTGCCGGCAGATCAGCACCGAGCCGTCGGCGAGCGCGACGAGCTGCGCGTGCAGGCTCTCCGAGCGGTTGCCCGCCAGCGGCAGCGCCACCGGGACGGCCGGTGAGCCGTCCGCCGGGAGGCGCCAACTCTCCACGTACCAGCCGCCGTCGGCGGCCGAGGCGAGGCAGGCGACGTGGCTGCCGTCGCCCGCGAAGCCGAAGCTGAGCCGGCGCAGGGCCTGGGTGGCGAGGGCGGCGGCGGCGTTCACTCGGCGCCCACCGCGGTGGAGGACAGCCGCGGCCCGCCGTGCCGCAGCCGCAGCAGGAAGGCCGGCGCCCCCGCCGTGCCCGTCCCGTACCCGGCGGCGCAGCCCGTCCCGGTCTCGTCGGGCAGGACGAGCAGGCCGTCACGCGGAGCGGATCGGGCGGCGGCCGGCTGCGCCAACTCCTCGGCCCCGGTGCGGAATTCGCGCTCACCGGTGGCGCCGGCCAGGTCGAGCGGCGCGACGGCGGGCCGGGCGGCCTGCCACAGCGGCGTCACGGGGGAGGCCTGCCCGCCCTCCAGTGCCGCCCGCACCCGCGCCGGCGACCACCGCTCCCGGGGGTCCTCCGCGCGCAGACCGAGGATCGCCGGGGCGAGGCGCCGCGCCGTGGCGCCCGACCGCGCGGCGAGGGCGAGCCAGCGCCCGAGCCGCTCGGCGACGGGCCGCGCCTGCGGCAGGTCCTCGGGCAGCAGCGGGTCGTGCCCGGTGGCGAGCAGGAAGAGCAGCCCGCCGAGCGCGTACAGGTCGACGGCGGGATCGGCCGTGCAGACCGCGCCCGACCCGACGGCCGCGAGCCGCCCCGGCCCGTGCTCCGGCGCCCGGTACCCGGGGGTTCCGGCGGCGCCCGCCGTCCGTCCGGCCTCGGCCGCCAGCTCCAGGTCGACGAGCCGCAGCCCGCCGTCCGGCCGGACGATCACATGGCCGGGGGAGAGGTCGCGCAGCACCAGCCCCTGGGCGTGCACCCGCTCGACGAGGTCGAGCAGCCCGCGCGCCACCGGCCCGGCCTCGGCCCAGTCCACGTCCGGGCTGCCGTCGCGCCGCAGCCGGGCGGAGACCCAGCCGCCGAGGGGCTGCCCGGCGATTCGTTCCTGCACCAGGAGGACGGAGTCGTCCTGGTCGATCAGTTCGAGGGCGCGCGGCGCCAGCTCCTGCCCGGCGAGGCGGTCCAGCAGCGCGGCCTCGTGCCGCAGCGCGTCGCGGGCGTCCGTCCCGGCCCGGTCGACCTCGATGTGCGCCTGGGCCTGCTTGACCACGACCTCCTCGCCGGTCCGCACGTCCCGCCCGAGGAACACCCGGCCCTTGGCGCCGTGCCGCAGCGCCGCCGTCACCGCGTACCGCCCGCCCAGCAGCCCCCCGCCGCTCCGGCGCGTCCCCGACGCCGTCGAAAAGGGGTCCCGCACCCACCCCGGTGCCCGGTGCGAGCCCCCGCGCACGTCCTCCGAGCGCTCCCCGCCCGGACCGCGCAGCACCGAGCGGTACTCCCCGTCGTTGCCCGGCTCCGCCCGCAGCGCGAACGCGCCGTACCGGTAGTGCACCCGGCTTCCGGCCCGGTACGGCCGGTCGGAGAGCACCACCGGCCCGGGCAGCCCGGCCGTCGCCCCGTCCAGCGCGGCGGCGAGCCGCTGGAACCGCTCCTCGCCCGCCGGGTACACCGTGATGAACGTGCCCGTCGAACCCCTGTCGCTGCTGCGGGAGTTGAGCTCGTGCAGCCGCTCCTGCCCGACGGCGAACCTGAACACGCACGGGTCCTGGGCGAGCACCCGCACGACGGCCGCGAGCACCGCCTCGCCCGCCGCCGAGGCCGCGCTGACGTGCAGCTTCCACCCCTGCTCCGGAAGGGGCGCGGACGCGGACGGCCTGGCCGTGCACCAGAAGCCCCCGACGGCGATCTCCCACCCGCCGTCGCCTCCCCGGCCTCCGGCGGCCAGCGCCGCCCGCGTCGCCCCGGGCCACGACCCGGCCGCAGCCGTCCCGTCGCCCACCGATCGCCCGCCCCCGGCCGTGCTCCGCGCCGTACGCAGTGATGTGCCCGCTCCCATCCGCCACCACATCCCTTCGTCCCGGCGGCCGGCCCGGGTGCCCACAGCTCCGGCACCCGGGCGTACGGCCCGGCCCGATCGGTCTCCCCGGGGGTGCGGACGCACCCCCGGCGGGGGCGCCCGCCCGCCCCGGCCCTCCGCAGGGGCCGGGGGTGGCGGGGCAACTCCCGTTCGCAGGACAGAAGTTAGTTTCGAGAAAACCGGAGGCTCAACGCAGAACCGGTCACTTCACTCGTAAGGGTGATCCAGGGGTGGTTTCGAATTCGTACGAGTACCCACCTGTGCGCAGCGGGCGCCCGGAACCCGGGCGTGCGGGCCTCGTGCGCACCCCCACGGAGGCGGTTCCGCGCAGGTTGACGCCCCGGGGCCCGCCCCGCCGCGCACCCGTACGCCCCCGGAACCCCCGTCCGAACAACGGCCGCACCCCGGCGGCGCACCGCCCGCCCACCGCCCGCCGCCCGCCCACCGCCCGCTGTCCGCCCGCCGCCCGCCGGAACGGCCGGGGCCCGACCGCCCCCACGCGCACGGTAGTCTCGACTGGTGCCGAAACTGTCCGACGTCATCGCCGCCCTCGAAGAGGTCTACCCCCCGCAGTGGGCGGAGTCCTGGGACGCCGTCGGCCTGGTCTGCGGAGACCCTCAGGCCGAGGTCGCCCGCGTGCTCTTCGCCGTCGACCCCGTCCAGGCGGTCGTGGACGAGGCCGTCGCCTGGGGCGCGGACCTGGTGGTCACCCACCACCCCCTCTACCTGCGCGGCACCACCAGCGTCGCCGCCACCTCCTTCAAGGGCCGGGTGGTGCACACGCTGATCACCAACGGCGTCGCCCTGCACGTCGCGCACACCAACGCCGACCACGCCGACCCGGGCGTCTCGGACGCCCTCGCCGAGGCGGTCGGCCTCACGGTCACCGGCCCGCTGGTGCCGGACCCGACCGACCCGCTGGGCCGCCGGGGCACCGGCCGCATCGGCCTGCTGGAGCCCCCGCTGACCCTCGCCGCCTTCGCCGCCCGCGTCGCCGAGGGCCTGCCCTCCACCGCCGCGGGCGTGCGCGTCTCCGGGGACCCGGAGCGACTGCTGAGCCGGGTCGCGGTGTGCGGCGGATCCGGCGACTCCTTCCTCGCCGACGTGCGCGCCGCCGGCGTCGACGCCTACCTGACGGCCGACCTGCGCCACCACCCGGCCTCCGAGGCCACCGAGGCCGCGCCGATCGCCCTGGTCGACGCCGCGCACTGGGCCACCGAGTGGCCCTGGCTCACCCTCGCCGAGCGCGCCCTGCGCACCGCGGCCGACGAGCGAGGCTGGACGGTCGAGACCACGGTGTCCCACCTGGTCACCGACCCCTGGACCGCGCACGCCCCCATGTCCTTCCCCGCCTGACCCGATTCACAGGAGCCTTCCGCTTGAACGCCGCGCCCGCCGACCAGATCCGCCTGCTCGACCTCCAGGCCATCGACTCCAAGCTCGACCAGCTGGCCCACCGGCGCCGGGGCCTGCCCGAGCACGCCGAGATCGAGAAGGCCACCGCCGACCACACCGCGCTCAAGGACCTCGTCGTCGCCGCCGAGGCCCAGCAGGGCGACACCACCCGCGAGCTGACCAAGGCCGAGCAGGACGTCGAGCAGGTCCGCGCCCGCTCCGCCCGCAACCAGCAGCGCCTGGACTCCGGCGCCGTCACCTCGCCGAAGGACCTGGAGAACCTCCAGCACGAGATCGGCTCGCTCGCCAAGCGCCAGGGCGACCTGGAGGAGGTCGTGCTGGAGATCATGGAGCGCCAGGAGAGCGCCAAGACCCGTGTCGAGGAGCTGGGCGCCCGCCTGGAGCACTCCACCGTCGTCCTCAAGGAGGCGGAGGGCCGCCGCGACGCCGCCTTCGGCGAGATCGACGGCGAGGCCGACAAGGTCAAGCGCGACCGCGAGACCGTCGCCGCCGTCATCCCGGCCGACCTGCTCAAGGTCTACGCCAAGCTGCGCGAGACCCAGGGCGGCGTCGGCGCGGCCCGCCTCTACCAGCGCCGCTGCGAGGGCTGCCGCACCGAGTTCTCCATCACCGAGTTCAACGCCATCAAGGCCGAGCCGGCCGACAAGGTCGTCCGCTGCGAGAACTGCTCGCGGATCCTGGTCCGCACCGCCGACTCGGGCGTCTGACCCGATGGCGGCGCGCTTCGTCGTCGAGGCGGACGGCGGGTCCCGGGGCAACCCGGGGCCGGCCGGCTACGGCGCGGTCGTCCGGGACGGGGACACCGGGCAGATCGTCGCCGAGGCGGCCGAGTTCATCGGCCACGCGACCAACAACGTGGCCGAGTACCGGGGCCTGATCGCGGGCCTCAGGGCCGCCCACGCCCTCGACCCCGAGGCGACCGTCGACGTCCGGATGGACTCCAAGCTGGTCGTCGAGCAGATGTCCGGGCGCTGGAAGATCAAGCACCCCGACATGCGCCCGCTCGCCGCCGAGGCGCGCACCGTCTTCCCGTCCGGCCGGGTCTCGTACGGCTGGATCCCGCGCGAGCGCAACAAGGACGCCGACCGGCTCGCCAACGAGGCGATGGACGCGGGCCAGGCCGGTCGACCGTGGGAGCCGCGCCCGAAGGCCGTGCCCGTCGAGGAACCTCCCCTGGAGACGGCCGCCCCCAAGGCGGGCTGGGCCGCCCCCGCCGACCTCGGCACCCCGACCACCTTCGTCCTGCTGCGCCACGGCGAGACCCCGCTCACCCCGGAGAAGCGCTTCTCCGGCAGCGGCGGCAGCGACCCGGAGCTCTCCGACAAGGGCCGCTGGCAGGCCGAGCGCGCCGCCGAGGCGCTGGCCGCCCGCGGCAGCGTCCAGGCCGTGGTCGCCTCCCCGATGCGCCGCACCCGGCAGACCGCCGAGATCGTCGCCGCCCGCCTCGGCCTGGAGGTCCGCTACGAGGACGGGCTGCGCGAGGTCGACTTCGGCGCCTGGGAGGGCCTCACCTTCGCCGAGGTGCAGCAGCGCCACCCGGACGACCTGACGGCCTGGCTCGGCTCCACCAAGGCCAGGCCGACCGGCAGCGGGGAGAGCTTCGCGAGCCTCACCCACCGCGCGGGCGTCGCCCGGGACAAGATCCTCGCCCGGTACGCGGGGAAGACGGTGCTGGTGGTCTCGCACGTCAGCCCGATCAAGACGCTGGTGCGGCTGGCGCTCGGCGCCCCGCCGGACTCGCTGTTCCGGATGGAGCTGTCCGCCGCCTCGATCTGCGCCGTCCAGTACTACGCGGACGGCAACGCCTCGCTGCGGCTGCTGAACGACACCTCGCACCTGCGGTCCTGAAACGTCCTCAGTGCACCTCAGTGCACCTCGGTGACCACCACGTCGAGCTGCCAGGCCTTGCGCGCCGTGCCCTCGGCCGCGAGCTCGACGTGGTGGCCCAGCTCCCGCAGGGCGTCCATCAGCTCGCCGGGCGTCTTCGGCTCGGCCCCGGCCACCAGCAGGTCCCGGACGATCCGGCCCTTGGTCGCCTTGTTGAAGTGGCTGACGACGGTGCGCTTCCCGTCCCGCTCCTGCAGCACCCGCACGGTCGCCGTCCGGGAGGCCACCTCACCGGCGGGCCGCCACGCCGACGCGTACGCCGAGCTGCGCAGGTCCAGCACCAGCCCGTCCGCGACCTCCGGAAGCACGGGTGCCATCGCGCTCCGCCAGTACGCCCCGAGCGCCCCCGGGCCGGGGAGTTTCACGCCCATCGAGCAGCGGTAGGACGGGATCCGGTCCGAGACCCGCACCGCGCCCCAGAGGCCGGAGAAGACCAGCAGCGAGCGCTCCGCCCGCCCGTACGCGGCGGCGTCGAGGCTCGCCAGGCCGAGGTTGTCGAACAGCACCCCGGTGTACACCTCGCCCGCCGGGCGGGCGCCGGCCGTGAGCAGCCCGGCGTTCTTGGCGATCTCGCCGCGCAGCCCGGGCGTGAGGCCCAGCACCTCGGCGGCGGCCTCCTCCCCGCCCCGGCACAGCTCCACCAGCGCGTCCAGCGCCGCCGCCCGCGCCGCCGTCAGCCCCGGCAGCGACAGCCCGTCGAGCGCCACCGGCGCACCGTCCCCCGACGCGGCCTTGCCCTCCGACGGCGGCAACAGCACCAGCACAGCGGAACTCCTCAACACTTCGTGGCAGCGGAACCCCGCCACCCTACTGCCGCCGCGCCGGCCCCCAGCGCCAGGCAGAGGGGCGAGTAGTAGCGCCGGTCCAGCCGCCGGAACCGCTCCGAGCGCTCCAGCGCCGTCCCGAACAGGGCGAGCCCGCCGACCCCGCGCGCCAGCATCACCGCCGAGACCGTCCGCACCCCGGCCCGCCGCAGCCGCGCCGGCCCCACGGCGGGCACCGCCCCGGCCTGGGCCGCCACCAGGTACGAGGCCGCGCCCAGCAGCCCCGCCACCCCCAGGCAGGCCGCCGCCGGAGGCAACCCCTCGCCCGCCCCCACCACGACGTCCGCGAACTCCTCCGGCGTCCGCAGCGGCCACGGCGTCACCGCCCACACCGCGTGCAGCGCCCCCACCCCGGCCATCGTCCCCGCCACCGCGACCCCGGTCGCCTTCACCACGTCCATCGCCCGAACCCCCTTCGCGTCCTCGTGCACCCACCGTACGAGCCCTTACGCCCCGGTGAATCCGCTGGTCCCGCCGCACCCTCCGCCACTACCGTGACCTGCGAGGAGAGTGAACGAGATGACCCTGAACCCCCTGAACCTGGTCCCCGGAGACGACGACGCCGTGGAGGAGTCCCTGTCCGTGCGGCTGCCCGCCGGCCTGCCCGCCGAGACGCGGCAGGCGCTGGAGTTCGCCGTGCGCGCCGCCGCCGAGGCCGTGATGGCCGGCCGGGTGCGGGTGACGGAGGCCCCGGCCGGGTCGGACACCGCCGAGCTGGCGTTCGAGGTCCGCCGGTCCGAGGTCCCGGACGCGCTCACGGAGGGAGGGCCGAGCAAGGCAGAGCGCCGGGCCGCCATGGTGGCCCGCATCCGCGAGGCCAACGCCGAGACGCTGGAGAGGCTCAAGGACCTGTGACCGAGTACCTGGACCTGGAGGACGTCACCTACCTGGCCGGCGGCCCGCAGACCGTCCGCGACCTCGGCGGCCTGCTCTCCGCGATCGCCCGTCCTCAGGCGACGGTCTTCGGCGCCGACGCCTACCCCGACCTGTGGACCAAGGCCGCCGCCCTCGGCCAGAGCCTCGCCCGCAACCACCCCCTCGTCGACCGCAACAAGCGCACCGCCTTCGAGGCGATGCTCCTGTTCCTGGACTACAACGGGGAGCCGTACACCGACCCGCGGCCGGACGAGGCCGTGGCGTACGTGCTGCGCCTGGCCACCGGCGGGTACGACGACGCCCTCGCACTCGCCGCGAAGGACCTCAAGGCCCTCCTGGGGCGCTGAAACCCCGCGCCGAGCCTCCGCCCGGAATCACCCGATTCGCCCTACGCTGGCGTGCATGCCTCGCCGAAAACTGCGCGTCAAGGCCGCCGACTCCGCCCGGATCAACACCGAGCTCACCGAGCTCCGCACCCGCCTCGAGATCCACACCGAGTGGCCCGAGGCGGTGCTGGCCGAGGCGGAGGAGGCGGCCGAGCGGCCCCGGACGCCCGAGCTGGACGCCACCGACCTGCCGCTGTTCACCGTCGACCCGCCCGGCTCGCGCGACCTCGACCAGGCCATGCACCTCACCCACCGCCCCGGCGGCGGCTACCGGGTGCACTACGCCATCGCCGACGTCGCCGCCTTCGTCCACCCCGGCGGCGCCGTCGACACCGAGGCCCGCCGCCGCGTCGAGACCCTCTACTTCCCCGACCACCGCGTCCCCCTGCACCCCGCCCGCATCTCCGAGGACGCCGCCAGCCTGCTGCCCGGCGAGCCCCGCCCCGCCCTGCTCTGGCAGCTCGACCTGGACGCGGACGGCGCCCTCGTCCTCGCCGACCTGCGCCGCGCCATGGTCCGCTCCCACCGCCGTCTCGACTACGCCGCCGTCCAGCGCGCCGTCGACCTCGGCGGCGCCGACGAGCAACTCGCCCTCCTCGCCACCGTCGGCCGCCTGCGCGAGCAGCAGGAGCGCGAACGCGGCGGCGTGAGCCTGCCCGTGCCGGAACAGGAGGTCGAGGAGACCCTGCACGGCTACGTCCTCGGCTACCGCGCCCCCGTCCCGGCGGACGGCTGGAACGCCCAGATCTCCCTGCTCACCGGCATGGCCGCCGCCGAGATGATGCTGGACGCGGGCATCGGCCTGCTGCGCACCCTGCCCGCCGCGCCCGCCTCCGCGTACGAGCGGCTGCGCCTGATCGCCGCCGCCCTGGACGTCGACTGGCCGCAGGCGCTCCCGTACCCCGAGCTGATCCGCTCCCTCGACCCGGACGCCCCGCTGGACGCCGCCTTCCTCAACGCCTGCACCGGGCTGCTGCGCGGCGCCGGCTACCACGCCTTCGACGAGGCCCGCGGCCTGCCCGCCCCGGCTGACCCGGGCCACGCCGCGATCGCCGCGCCGTACGCGCACTGCACCGCCCCGCTGCGCCGGCTCGGCGACCGCTTCGCCCAGGAGGTGTGCGCGGCCGTCGCGGCGGGGGAGGAGGTGCCGGCCTGGGCGCGCGAGGCGCTGTCCGCCGTACCGGCGCTGATGGCGAGCGGGGACCGCCGGGCCGCCGAGGTCGAACGCGCCTGCGTGGACCTGGTGGAGGCGGAGCTGCTGGCCGGCCGGGAGGGCGAGTCGTTCCCGGCGGTGGTCGTCGACGTGGACGGCAGGCGGCCCGGCACCGGCACCGTCCAGCTGCGCGAACCCGCCGTCAGGGCCCGCTGCGACGCCTCGCCCACGGGCGCCCCGCTGCCGCTCGGCCGGGTCGTCGACGTCCGGCTGACCGCGGCGGACCCGGCCACCCGTACGGTCCGCTTCGCCGCCGTCTGAGCCGAACGGGGGTGGGAGGATCGGCCTGTGCCCGAAGCCCTCACCCCCCGAGCCCGCACCCCCGAAGCCCCCACGCCCGGGACCGGTTCGCGCCGGCGGTTCCTCGTCCTCGCGATCTGCTGCCTGAGCCTGTTCATCGTCGGCCTCGACAACACCGTGGTGAACATCGCCCTGCCCGCCATCCAGCGGGACCTGGACGCCCCCGCCTCCGGCCTGCAGTGGATCATCGACGCCTACACCCTCGTCCTGGCCTCGCTGCTGATGCTGTTCGGCTCGGTGGCCGACCGCGTCGGCCGCCGCCGGGTGTTCCTGACCGGCCTGGCCTGCTTCGCGCTCGGCTCCCTGCTGTGCAGCCTGGCGCCGAGCCTGGAGTGGCTGGTGGCCTTCCGCGCGGTGCAGGCGATCGGCGGCTCGATGCTCAACCCGGTGGCGATGTCGATCATCACCAACACCTTCACCGACCCGAGGGAGCGGGCCCGGGCGATCGGCGTCTGGGGCGGGGTGGTCGGCATCTCGATGGCGCTCGGCCCGCTGGTCGGCGGCTTCCTGGTGGACGGCGCCGGTTGGCCGTCCATCTTCCTGATCAACGTTCCGGTCGCCCTGCTGGCCGTCGCGCTGACCATCCGCTACGTCCCCGAGTCCCGCGCGCCCCGCCCGCGCCGCCTCGACCCGGTCGGGCAGTTGCTCATGGTCGTGCTGCTCGGCTGCGGCACCGCCGCGATCATCGAGGGCCCCGGCAACGGCTGGACCTCCCCGCTGATCCTCACCCTCGCCTCGGTGGCCGTCGCCGCGCTGATCGCCTTCCCCCTGTGGGAGCGGCGGGTCGCCGAACCGCTGGTCGACCCCCGGTTCTTCGCCAGCGCCCCGTTCACCGGCGCCACCGTCACCGCGGTCTGCGCCTTCGCGGGGCTCGGCGGCTTCCTCTTCCTCAACACCCTCTACCTCCAGGACGTCCGCCGCTACAGCCCCGTCGAGGCGGGCCTGTGGACGCTGCCGATGGCGCTGATGATGCTGGTCTGCGCGCCGCTGTCCGGACGGATCGTCGGCGGCCGAGGCCCGCGCCTGCCCCTGGTCGCCGCCGGGATCGGCCTCGCCGCGAGCGGCCTGCTGCTCACCCGGCTGACCGCCGACTCCCCGGCGGCGCTGCTGCTGGCCGCGTACGCGCTGTTCGGCTTCGGCTTCGGCATGGTCAACGCGCCGATCACCAACGCCGCCGTCTCCGGCATGCCCCGCGCCCAGGCCGGGGTGGCCGCCGCCGTCGCCTCCACCAGCCGCCAGGTCGGGCAGTCCCTGGGCGTGGCCGTGATCGGCACCGTCGTCACCTCCGCCGTCGTCGGCCCGATGGCGACGGGCTTCGCCCCGGCCAGCCACGCCGGCTGGTGGATCCTCGTCGGCCTCGGCGCCGCCGTCCTCGCCCTCGGCCTCCTCACCACCACCCCCTGGGCCACCGCCACCGCCACCCGCGTCGCCGCCCGCCTCGGCGCCGAGCCCCCCACCGACCGCCCCGGCGTACGGCAGGCCCCGCCCGAGCGGCTACGATGACCACTACGGCGGAAGAGCCGGCCGGGCGGTCGCGACGGGTCCCAGACCCGCCGAGGAACGTCCGGGCTCCACAGAGCAGGGTGGTGGGTAACGCCCACCCGGGGTGACCCGCGGGACAGTGCCACAGAAAACAGACCGCCCACCGCTTCGGCGCGTGGGTAAGGGTGAAACGGTGGTGTAAGAGACCACCAGCGACCGGGGTGACCCGGCCGGCTAGGTAAACCCCACCTGGAGCAAGGTCAAGATCGGTGCCCTCGGGCACCGTGCGCGGATGTTTGAGGGCTGCTCGCCCGAATTCGCGGGTAGACCGCACGAGGCTGTCGGCAACGGCAGCCCTAGATGGATGACCGTCTCCCGGGGCCGCGCAAGCAACCCCGGCGACAGAACCCGGCGTACAGGCCGACTCTTCCGCCCCCGAACGATCGAAGGCCCCCGGCCCGCGCATGACGCGCGGGCCGGGGGCCTTTCGTCGTTCCGGGCCTCGTTCTACGCCGGGTGGGCACCGATGGCGTCGCGGATCTGGGTGCCGAGGCCGCCGTCCGCGGCGACCCCAGGAGCAGGTCCATCGGCAGGCCCCCTCGGTCACGGAAGCGAAAGGCGGCACCACCCGGGGGTGGTGCCGCCTTCCTCGGTCGCATTGCCTATTCGGTCAGCTGGTCGACGAGCTGCCAGGCGAGCCGGGTTCCGGCTGCTTCGAATCCCTGACGGAGATTGTCCAGCGCTGTGTGGATCTCCTGCCAGGACTGCTCGTCGTCGGGGGAGCAATCCAGGTAGTACGTCGAACGCTCGATGCCCGGCTGCCAGGTGGCATCGCCCTTGAGGTCGACCGTCGTGCCGATCTCGATCTCCCAGCCGTCAGCGAAGACGATGAACGGGTTGTGGTTGAAGGCGCCCAGGGAATCAGCCGTGATCTGGGGCACCTGCTCCTCGTCGATCTCGCCGACGATGAGAGCTCGGATGAAGAGCCTCACTTGCTTCCCTTCAATTGAATCGTCTGGTCTCGTCAGCGGCCGTTCTTCCGCTTTTTGATGACACGGGATATTTTCGACATAAAGGTCGCCTGCTTCCTCGAGCATGCTGTGCAGTGCGGGAGCAGGAGGGTGGGGAGGTTTCCTCCCGCGCGCTCGTTCACGGAGACTGCGGGAATGTGGTCGGGAATAAAACTCCCCTTCTTGGTGAGATTGGTCTTGTTGCCACACGCATGGCAACCGTACTTCCGGCCGATCATGTCGATCTTCGCGTGGATCGAGTCGAACGAACGGGACACGCCCCTGGGCCACACCACCCCGAAGCGGGCATGCGGCCCCGGCCCGGCCATGCCTGAACGGGAGGTCGGCTGAACACGAACGATCGGACAGGTGTCGCTCGTGTTGTGGACCAGGACGTCGTCGGACCCGGTGGCCACGAAGTACGTGTGAGCGTTGCCGACGTTCAGGTTGTAAACGATCTGCGCGTCGAGCACACCCTCGTCGTGAATCCAGGCAACCGTGCTGAGCGTGCCGTTGGGTCCCTGCAGGTGGTCGCCGGCCTTGACGTCTGCGGCGTTCACCCATCCGCGACCATCGACGTAGACCGGGTGGTAGGACGTGGCCCGGATCCCCGGCGAAGCCGGATCGGTGTCCGTACCGATTTCGACGATGTGCTTCGGAGCGAAACTGGTGTGGACCGCGAGGACCGGCTGCGACTTGGTTTCACCGGTTTCCGGATCTGCCGCCGCGACGTAGTCGCCGACCTGGATCTCACTGATCGGCAGATACCTGCCGTCGGCCATCAGGACCGGCGTTTCCGGTTCGAACGAGTTGCAGCCCGTTCGGCGGAAGATCTTTCGCGAGACCGAGGCCGCCCGGTCCACCCGGGACGCGGCCCGTGTGGATTTCGCGGCCGTCGCCGCAGCCCTGACGACGGGACCGGCACCGACGGTCGCAGCGACCGCCGTGACGGCCATCTCCGCGGCCTTCTCCCAGTTGCCGGTGGCCGCGTACGAGACCGAGGAGACGGCGGCCGCGGCAGCGCCGATGGGACCGGGGATGTAGGAGGCGACTTCGGCGACCTTGGCGACGACCTCGACCGTTTTCTTCAGCCACTTGGGCATTCCCCAGTTGCCGTCGAGGTCGGTGCAGTTGACGGGGTCGCCGGTGCAGTAGTCGTACGGGCCGGCGTTGCCGCCGGGGACGGGGTCGATCTGGAGGAAGCGGCCGAGTGCGGGGCTGTAGAGGCGGGCACCCATGAGGATGTCGCCGTCCTGGGCCTCCGCCGAGCGCTCCTTGCCACCGAGCCAGCCGAAGCGGACGTTCGCCTGGCCGTCCTGGGGGATGCCGAACTCGTCGAAGTCCAGCACGACCGGCTTGTTGAGCGCGGTGTCGGTGGTGATGATCACCGAGCCGAACAGGTTGGTGAGCTGGAGCTGGACGTCACCGGTCTTGCTGGTGGTGGCGGCCAGGCCGGCGTCCGGGCCCGAGATGTTGCGGGTCAGGTTGCCCTGGGTGGTGTCTTCGACGGTCCAGCGGGCCACGTCGGAATCGTCGCCGTAGTGGTTGAGCTTCGACGTCGCGTTGGCCCAGCTGCCGTCGGCCTGCTTCTTGGCAGTGGTGAACGCGGTCAGGCGGTGGGCGGCGTCGACGGCCCACTCCTGCTTGGTGTCTCCCTTCTCCTGGGCGGCGACCTTGTCGTTCGCCCAGTACGTGTTGGTCGAGCCGGTGGCGGTCTTGACCGTGCGCCCGAAGGCGTCGTACACGAAGCCGGCGTCAGTGAGGCGGTCGGCGCTGTCGTAGGTGTGGTTCTCCGCCGTGGCACCGGCGGTGCTGCACTTGCCGTCCGCGCCGCTCCGGGAGGTCTGCTTGGAGAGGCGGTTGGAGTGCGAGTCGAAGGCGTACTGACGGGTGACGCAGCCGGCGGCGGCCGTGGTCTGCTCGGCCTTCACCAGCCGGCCGAGCCGGTCGTACTGGTAGGAGCGGGTGGCGGTGGAGCTGGTGTCGTTGGCCACCTGGCCCTGGGTGGACATGTCGGTGGTCTGCGCCCAGATCACCGTGTTGTCGGAACTACGGGTGTAGCTACGGCCAGTGGCCTCGCCGACCGCGTTGTAGGTGTCCTTGCGGACGATCCCGCCCGGGTAGGACTGCTCGACGAGCTGACCGCTCGGGCCGTACTTCGCGGTGAACTCGCCGGCCACGCTGTCGCTGACGGAGGTGACCAGTCCGCGCGGCTCCTTGGCGCGGTCGTACCCGTACGTGGTGGACCCGGTCGGGTCGCTCACCTTCACCGGCTTGCCGAACCTGTCGAACTCCGTGGTGGTGGTGCCACCGTCGGCGTCCGTGTACGAGATCAGGCGGCCGAGCGCGTCGAGCACGCGGGTGAGCGACTTGCCGCCCGCAGAGGTCTTGACACTTTCACCGGTCGCCGGGTCGTACTCGGTGGTGACCTGCGGTAGCGGCTTGCCCTCGTCCGAGGTGATCTCGGTGGAGGTGATTCGGTCCGCGGCGTCGTAGGTGGTGACGGTCTTGCGGGACTTGCCCGCGTTGGTCTCGGTGACCTCCTCCGGGTCGTTGAACGCCGAGTAGCGGGTGACTCGCTTCACCGGGAGCGTCGTCGGCATCCGGGTCGAGTCCGCGCCGGTGACCGCGCCGCCCGGCATCGTGACGCAGGGCAGGCCCGCCCACTCCGGACGGTTGGCGCACAGGGCGTCGTCCGGGTTGGCCCCGGCCGTGTAGAAGACGGACTTGACGGTGCCGGCGTCGGCGCCGTTGGATCCCGGCTTGCGGGACTCCAGAGCGTGACCGAGAGCGTCGTACTTGACGGTGGTCGTGAGTTTGACGCCGAGGGCGTCGGTGGTGACCGACGTGGCCGTCTTCAGGGTCCAGCCGGAGGTACCGCCGAGCACCGGGTCGTAGCCACGCTTGGTGACGCGCAGTTCGACGTCGTCGGCGTAGCCGTCGATGCGGGCACCATCGGTGGCAGCGGTGACCAGGTGGTAGGCCTGGCCGTCGGGCTTGCCTTCGTCGTAGGTGTTGGTGTTGTGGTCTCGGGCCACGACCGAGGTGCCGGCCGGGAGGGTCGGGTTGACGGTCGTCTTGGTCAGGGTGACGGTGTCGATGCCGGTGTGGAAGCGCTCGCCGCCGCTGGCCGCGTTGGTGTCGACCACGGTGAGCTTGAGCTCGTGGTCGCCGCGCGCCAGGTGCACCGACTGGCCGACGGTGAACGGGGTGACCACCGGGGTGGCGCTGTAGGTGTCGATCCGTCGGCCGACGTCCTGGCCGTTGATCGCCCACTGGATGACGCCGTGGTCGCTGTTCTTGGTGAGTTGGCCGGAGAGCACGTAGTCGCCCTCTTCGGGGACGCCGAACCGCATGCTGTCGAAGGCGCCCACCGTCGTGCCGCGGACGCCCAGGTGGGCGCCGCCGGACCAGGTCAGGCCGCAGCAGTCGCTGTCGACCTGGACCTTGGTGTTGGTGCCCAGCTGCGGCAGTTTCTCGGCCTCGTAGGTCACGGCGACCGGGGCGGTCTGGCCCTTGACCTCTTCGGCGAGCGAGGCACGGTAGACCGGGCCGAGCGTCTCCGTCACGTCGAGCCCGTCGGCCGTGTAGGCCGTGCGGGTGTCAAGGAGGCGGGCTCTGGACGGGGAGTCCGTGGGCAGACTGAGCTCTGACGCGAATCGGTCGGCATCGGGGTGGGCGCCGAGCGCGATGGAGCGGTTGGTGGCCTCCAGGGTGCGAACGACGTGGCCGTACCGGTCGAACTCCGCGGTGGCGATGTCACCACCGGGGGTGATGGACGGGGTCGCGGTGTTGACCTCGTTGCCGGAGGCGTTGAGGTAGTGGACGGTGGCAGGCTGGTAGCCGTCCGGTCCCGGCCTGGCGACCGAGGCGGTGTTGACGGCGGGGACGTCCTCCGGGCCGAAGACCGCGGTGGCGTCCGTCGGCGCGTCGGTCTGCGCCCACTTCGCCACGTCTGCCCCGGACATGTCGTACGGGCCGCCGGCGGCACGTGTCATCGGCACGTCGTAGACCACGTTCGTGGCGTTCTCGCCGCTGACCTGGTCCTTGCTGCCGGGTGCGAGCGTGGCGCGGCGGACCTTGAGAAGGCGGCCCGGGTCCTGGTCGGACGCGGCCTTGCCGTAGTCGAAGTTCCACGGCAGCTCGCCGGCGCTACCGGTCCGGGTCAGCCGACCGGTCTCGTCGTAGGCGTAGGCGGTCTTCAGCGGGGTGGCCGGGCGCGGGTCCCAGACCTGCGACAGGCGGCCCTTGTCGTCGTACGCGTAGTGCGCGACCTCGACGGGCTCCTGCTTGGAGGTGGCCGGGTTCCACGACCAGACCTTGACCCCGCGGACACGGTCCAGGTAGTCACCCGGGGCCGCGGCGGTGGCGGTGGTCGCCTTGGCGTAGTCGTACTCCATCACCTCGCAGCCGCGCGGCAACGGGTCGACGGTGCAGCCGTTGACGTCGTCCACGCCCGGCTCGACGGCCGGGATGACGCGCTTGACCAGCGAGCGGCCGTCGGTGGTGTCGTACTGGTAGCGGGTGGTCGACGCGGCGTCCGGGCCGGTCTCGCTGACCACCTGGTAGATGCTGGAACCGGCCTGGCGGGCGAAGACGGTCTTCGAGCCGTCGAGCGCGGTCAGCTCGTAGGTGGTGCCGGCAGTCTGGATGTCCCATATCTGGTTGGGGCCGGCCCAGCAGACCCAGATCGAGGCGCCCTTGTCGGCGTCCAGGCACTTGCCCGAGTAGCGGTTCGTCACCATGCCATCGGTGCGCACCTCCCACTGCTGGTTGGTGCCGCCGTTGCAGGTCCACAGCGTCAGAGGGGTCGCGTTGTCGGCCGTGCCCCACGGGTTGTCCAGGCAGTAGCCGAGCAGCCGCAGGGTGAGGTCGTCGCCGCGGGTCCACTGCTGGTTGGCGGCGCCGGTGCACGGGGCGGGCTGCAGGCGCGCGCCGTTGCCGGTCGTGCCGTTCGGGGCCTCCAAGCACTGGCCCGTGGTGGACAGGACGATCGCACCCGACTTCGCCGGCACTGCCTTCAGTGCCATCGACTCGGCGCCGGGTTCCGGGAAGAAGCTGCTGTCCGCGCCCTTGGCGAAGGTGAGAGAGGATTCGTCGTTGCCCTTGATCTCGACCAGGTCGGACTGCGGGAACGACAGCGCGCGGAAATCCGCGTCAGGTCCGGCGTCGGGACCACCGGCCCACTGGGGGCCGAAGGGGGCGACGATCTCCTTCACGGACAGGTCGTCGAAGAAGACCTCCTTGCCCGCCGCGGAGAAGCCGTTGTACATGCGGAACCACGCCTGGGTGGCGTCCTTCGGCACCTCCATGTCTACCGTCAACTGCTGCCAGGCGTCCGTGTAGGAGGCCTTCGGCGAGAAGACGTGGACGTAGCCGTTCGGAGCGGACGGGACAGTGGAGACACCGACCAGCCGCAGGCCGTGGCGTTCGAGGTCCGGGTTCAGGCCGGTGGCGCCGGGGACGTAGATCCAGCCGGTCATCCGGTAGGTGCGTCCCGGCTTCATTCCCGAGCCGAAGGTGTACTCGGGACCCACGGCCACGTAGGAGTCGCCGCCCTTCGGCGTGACCAGGAGCGAATCGGTGGAGCTGTCGTGGCCGCGGGCAGTGGAGCGCGAGATGTCGGCCTGGCCGGGGGTGAAGCCGGCGGTGTCGGTGCCGATCTGGCGCTGGTTGACGGTCAGCCGCTCGCCCTGGGGCTGCCAGCCGCGGGCGAGGTCGCGCGAGGAGGTGGTGCGCTTGACCGACGTGCCGAACTCGTCGGCGTCGGTGACGTCGGTGGAGTAGTCACCGGTGAGCAGGTTGACCGAGCCGGGGCCGATGCCGGTGCTCGCCGCGCCGTCGGCGTTGCGGTCGACCCTCAGGGTGTTCCAGACGGTGGTGTAGCCGTTGCCGGAGCCGTCCTCGGGGAACAGTGCGGCGCGGACCTGGACGACGCCGCCGGTCTGGCCGAGGGTGTCGAGCACGTTCCAGTTGGCGTGCGGGCCGAGGTCCGCCAGGCGCGGCTTGTCCTCGGTGACGGCCGTGTTGTCGGCCTTGGTGAGGTTGGCGCGCGGGACGGTGTACTCGGTGGCGCCGGGGCCGCGGCGGTACTGGTAGACCACCCGCTTGAACTGGGCCTGCGCGTCGACCGAGAGCTTGACGCGCTTGGCGCTCTGGGTGCCGTTGACCGGCGAGCTCATGCCCGCCTGGCCGACCTGGAACACGTACGTCGCGGGCGGGGAGAGGTTCCCCGCACGGTCCTTGGACTGCACCGACAGGACGCGGCGGCCCTCGGTGGTCGGCGTGATCGACGTGGTCAGGGCGCCGGTCGCGTTGACCGTCACCGGGGTGCCGCCGTCCAGGGTGTAGACGTAGGCCGCGGTGTCGTCGGTGCCCGGCGCGGGCGAGAAGGTGAACGAGCCCGCCTGGTTGGCGGTGCCGTGCCACAGGCCGTCCGCGGGGTAGTCGGCCGAACTCACGAACGGCGTACCGGGCTTGACGGTGTCGGCGATGACGTTGGTGCCGACCCAGCCGGAGCGGGACTTGCCGTCGTCGAGCATGGCCCAGATCGAGTACTGCACGCCCTCGTCGAGCTTGGCGATGCCGTAGTCGGAGGGACGGACGGTCGCGATCGCGCCGTTCGGGGTGTCCCGGACGATGCTGCCGAGGTACGTGCCGCCGCGCCACAGGTCCAGGTAGACCTTGAGCGGGTCGCCGTCGGGGTCGGCCGCCTGCACCTGGAAGCGCGGGTTGGCGTCCGAGGTGTAGCGCGGGTTGCCCTGCTGGGAGGGGAGCACCTCGACGGTCGCCGGGGTGGCCGGGACGGTGTTGTAGGTGATCGAGATGAACGGCGGCCAGTAACCCTCGGCGGAGCTGAACCGCTTCCAGGACAGGCTGCTGGACTCGTCGGCGGCCTTCAGGGCGAAGGCGTAGTCGTTGTAGCCGAACCCGGCGAAGTGCCGGATCATCTCGGTGACGTCGGCCTTGGCCCAGAAGTTGCCGTTGGCGTCGTAGCAGTCGTGGCTGTCACCGTCGTTCGCCACGTCGTACGTGTCGTTCGAGGTGGCCCACTTCTTCTCCAGCGCGGGCTGGTTGCCCCAGCGGGTCCACCAGGCGGCGCCGCCCGCGTTCCAGACCTCCCACTGCTTCGGGGTGCAGGAGGAGGAGTGGTAGTTGGCGACGTTGAGGGTGGCACCGAGGATCTGCTTGCCGTTGAACGGGCCGCCCGGGACGGTCAGGAACGACCGGGCCACGACCTTGCCGTCGTAGCTGCCCAGCTTGAGGTCCGTCGACGCGGAGGCGTCGATGTTCTCGTTGGTCTGGACGTAGGTGTCGAACGTCGTGCCGACGTCCACCACCGGGTCGATGGTGACCGGGAACTGGGTCTTCGGGTCCGCCAGGAAGGCCGCGTCCGGGGTGAACACCAGCTCGGTGTCGGCGCCTTGGCCGCGCAGCTGCATCGTTACCGCGCCGCGGTTCAGGTGCTCCTGCGAGGCCTCGTCGACGGCGGCGTCCCACATGACGGGGGCCGGGATCCGGACGACGGTCTTCCCGTTCGCCTTGTCGAGCAGTTGGATCGAACCGTCCTGCTGCGGGGAGACGGTGAGACCGGTGGTGTCGAGCGGGATCGTCACGGTGCCGGTCTGGGCGACGGCGGCACGGTCCTTGACGATCAGGAACTGCTCGAAGCCGGTCCGGGTGGCCTCCAGCACCAGGTTGACGCCAGGGCGGGCGTCGACATAGGTGGCCTTGTTGCCGTCCAGCTTCGGCTTGGGCAGCTTGCCCAGCCAGCCGAACGTGACCTGCTGCTCACCGGAGCCGATCTTGACCAGTTCGCGCTCGGCGGGCTTCGGAGCCGCGGGCTGCTGCTCGGGCTGCTTCGGCTGGGCCGGCTTCGGGTCGGCGGCCGGGGCCACGGCGGCGCGGGCGCCGTTGCGGGAGGCCCGGCTCGGCTCGTCCGAGGCGGAGGCCCTGGCCGACGGAGACGTCGAAGCGGACGTCGACGGGGCAGGCGACGGCGAGGCAGTCGCCCCGGTCGTGGTGTTCGCTGACGGTGTGACAGTGGGCGTGGTCGCAGCGGCGGTGGGAGTGGCCGTCGGTTCTGCGCCCGGTGCTGCCGTCGTCGGCGCGGCGCTCGGCAGGCTGTCGCCGACCGTCACCCCGGCGTCGCCGCCCTCGAAGACGACCCTGCCCGGGTGCGCCTTCGGCGCGACCTTGCCGTCGGGCGTCTGCACCAGGGTGGTGTCGACGGGCACCCAGGCGTCGCCGACCTTCATCCGGATCGGCCCGGTCGACCGGTCCGAGGTCAGCGTGCCGTCGGGGTTCGCCCACAGCGTGGTGAACTCCGTACGGGCGCCGGTGACCTCGACGCGCCGCTTGTGCAGCCGGGCCGACAGCAGCGCTGACGCCTCATCGGCCGCTTCGTCAACCGGAGAAGCCGGGGGGATGGGCGGCGGTGCGGGCGCGGCGACCGCAGGGGCGGCCGTGATCGCGTCCACCGCTACCCCGGCCTGCACCAGCAGGCCGAGCGTCAGGAGCGCCGCTACAGGGCGCACCCGACGCATGGAGAAGGCCCCGCCGCCGAACGCGGACGAGGCCAGAGACCATCGTGACATCAAGACTCTCTCAAGAGATTCCCATTGATTTGAATAGGCTTAAAAAAGCCGAATGACAATCTCTCACTTGCTGGTGGGCGGTCTTGACCATTCCGAGTGACGATCTCGTAACGGATCTCCTGGCAGTGAAGGACAAATGGCCTGGTCGGCATGGCAGTCCTGACGTGCAAATCCCTTTGGTTGGGAGGTCGCCAGATGGGTCGGAAACTGCTGATGCCAAATCAGCTGACTCTTCCGCCCCTGAACGGTCGAAGGCCCCCTGGCCCGCGCTTCTCGCGCGGGCCAGGGGGCCTTTCCGCTTCCCAGGGGCTCGTGTTACGCCGGGTGGGCGCCGATGGCGTCGCGGATCTGGGTGCCGAGGCCGCCGTTGACGCGGGCGCAGTTGGCGCAGCAGAAGAACATGCCGGCGACTTCGACGCCGTGGCCGACGATGCGGACGTTGCAGTGTTCGCAGCGGGGGGCGAGCTTCTCCATGGCGCATTCGAAGCTGTCGAAGGTGTAGGTGTCGCCGGTGATGGTCTTGATCTCGAAGGCGAGCCAGTAGTCGTTGCCGCAGGTGACGCAGGTGGCCATCGGTGACGGGTCCCTTCCGGTGAGTGCCGCAGTTGGTCCCAGTGTCGGAGGGGGCGGGGCGGGCGGCCACTCAGGAGGGGCGGGCGGAGAGCTCCTCCAGGGCGCGGACGGCGCGGTCGGCGTCGTCGGCGTTGACGAAGAGGTGGTCGTGGTGGAAGCCGGCCACCACGTTGCAGCTGATTCCCTCCTCGGCGAGGCGGCCGGAGACGGCGGCGGTGAGGCCGACGGCCTCCAGGGCGGAGTGGATCTGCAGGGTGATCCAGGCGGCGACGTACTCGTAGCGCAGGCCCAGGGCGTCCGCCTCCTCCTGGGCGACCACGACGGTGACGCCCTCGGGTTCGGCGACGGTGACGACGGGGCGCATCCCGGCGGGCACCTTGGCGGGGAGCGTGCAGTAGACGTACCGCCCCGGGTTGAGCAGGGGGCGCATGCCGCGCAGGAGTTGTGCGAGGTCTCGTTCACCGGTCATGGAGGCCACCGTAGCGGTCGGGAGGGTCGGCCGCGCTGTTGACGACCGATACTCACCGATATATCGTCGAACTATCGAGACAGTGACTCGACTGTTTCGCTGAACAAACCGGACAACCAGGAGGTGGGCGCCATGCGCTCAGGAATGCGATTTCGCGGAGAGGGCCCGCGCGGCGGCGGCGACTGGCGTCGCGGCCCGGGCCCCGGGGAGGAGTTCGACGGGCGGGAGGCCTTCGGCGGGTTCGGTCCGCCGCCCGGCGGGCCGTTCGGGCGCGGCTTCGGCGGGCGCGGCGGCGGGCGCGGGGGGCCGCACGGGCGGCGTGGCGGCCGGGCGCGGCGCGGGGACGTGCGCGCCTCGCTGCTGGCGCTGCTCAAGGAGCGGCCGATGCACGGCTACGAGATGATCGCCGAGATCGCCGAGCGGACCGGCGGGGCCTGGCGGCCCAGCCCCGGGTCGATCTACCCGAACCTCCAACTGCTGGAGGAGGAGGGCCTGATCACCTCGGAGACGGTCGGCGGCAAGCGGCTGGTCTCGCTCACCGAGGCGGGCCGGACCGAGGCCGAGGCCGGACCGCAGGAGCCGTGGGCCGAGGCCGGCCGGGACATCGACTGGGAGTCCGTCCGTGACACCGGCAGGACGCTGGGCTCCGTGCACGAGGCGATCCGTCAGGTCATGGACACCGGCACCGAGGCGCAGCGCGCCAAGGGGCTGGCGGTGCTGATCGAGGCCCGCAAGAAGCTGTACCTGATCCTCGCCGAGGATGACTGACCGACAGCGGGGGGACCGGCGGCTGCTGCTGCCGGCGCGTCAGCGGACGACGAACAGTGCCGCGCACGCCAGCAGCAGCACCGCCCACGCGAACCAGAGCCGGCCGTCGGGCCCGATGACGACGCTGTAGACGGAGACCAGGAGGAGCAGCCCCGCGGTCGCGCCCGCGACCTGCCGGTTGTGGTGGGCCATCGCCTCGGAGCGGGTCCGGTGGTGTCCGTGTGCTCTCGCCATGCCGTGACCTCCCGCAGTCCCGGGGAACTCCCGCAGTCTCGGGGACGGTGGAGGGGGCCGGGTCAGCCGGAGGCGGCCTCGTCGTACTCGTAGCGCCAGAACCAGCTCAGGCCCCGCACCTGCTTGCTGCGGACGTACACCAGTGTGCGCTCGGGGGAGTCGCCGTGCGCGGGGACGGGGACCTTGTACTTCTTGGGCACACCGAGCATCGGGCCCAGGGGGATCGGCAGGACCTTCCCGTCCAGGGGGCCGCCCACGAATTCGGTGTCCACGCTCTTCACCACTCCAGGGTCTCATCCCGCAGGTGGAGCGAAGGCCGCGTGCGGCCCGGGGGTGGGAAGTGTGACCGGAGAGGCACCGCCCCCGGTCATCCGGAGGCCCCGCGCACCCTTATCCTTCCTGTTACGCCCCCGGGGTCCACCCCGGGTCAGCGGGCCCGTACGGGCCGGGCGGGGCGCGCGTCGGCGCGCCCTCCGGCCGTCACCGGCGCGGACAGCGTGCTGCCGCGACAGGCGTACCGAGACCTGGGCGTCGGCCGTCCGGTGACCCCGGGCCGCGGCCGGCGGGGCGCGGACAGCAGGGCCGAGCACCGCCCCGGGAAGCACTGGCGGGTGCCGTGCGTTGCGTCCCAGTGGTACGTCGGACGCCGTGTCGCACCGGGCACGGCAGTTGCGCGGAAGGGGCCCGATGGAATCCGGCAGCAGGTGGACGGCCTGGTGGCAGAAGCGTGAGCGTCAGCGGACCGGAGCCGCGGACGGCCCGGCCGCCCGGATGGACGAACTGCTCGCCGCGCTGCGCGCCGGCTTCCCGATCGCCCCCGCCGCCCACCCGGCCGGCTACCGGTGCTCCTGCGACCGCGTGGCCTGTCCGGCCCCGGCCCGGCACCCGGTCTCCTTCGCCTGGCAGACGCAGGCCACCACCGATCCCGAGCAGCTGTCCCGCTGGCTCTCCCGCGACCCGGAGGCCAACTTCGTCACGGCCACCGGCCGGGTGCACGACGTGCTGGACGTCCCGGCGGAGGCCGGACGGCTGGCGCTGGAGCGGCTGACGGCGCTGGGCGTCGAGGGCCCGGTCGCCGCGGTCGGCGAGGACCGGTACCTGTTCTTCACCGCCACCCGCACCCCGCAGGACGAGGACGAGTGGTGGGACAGCGCGCTGGACTCCACCCCCGACACCGACTCCGAGCACCCCGGCATGCGCTGGCACTGCCGCGGCTCGTACACCCTGCTGCCCCCGGCCGCCCTCCCGGACGGCTCCCAGGTGCGGTGGCTGCGCGGGCCCGACCTGCCGCTGCCGGACCCGCTGCGGGTGCTGGACGTGCTGACCGACGCCTGCACCGAGGTGGGCGCCGTCGCCGAGGAGCAGTGGATCATCGGCTGACGACGCCCGTCGAGGGGGTCACGGCAGGGTGAGGACCTCCGCGCCGTCCGCCGTGACCACCAGGGTGTGCTCGAACTGGGCCGTGCGCTTGCGGTCCTTGGTGACGACCGTCCAGCCGTCCGCCCAGATCTCGTAGTCGTACGTGCCCAGGGTGAGCATCGGCTCGATGGTGAAGGTCATGCCCGGCTTGATGACCTCGGTGGCCCGCTCGCTGTCGTAGTGCGGGATGATCAGGCCGGAGTGGAACGACGTGTTGATGCCGTGCCCGGTGAAGTCCCGTACGACGCCGTAGTCGAAGCGCTTGGCGTAGGACTCGATCACCCGGCCGATGACGTTGATCTGACGGCCCGGCTTGACGGCCCTGATCGCCCGGTCGAGGGACTCCCGGGTGCGCTCGACGAGCAGGCGCGACTCCTCGTCCACGTCACCCACCAGGTAGGTGGCGTTGAGGTCGCCGTGCACCCCGTGGATGAACGCGGTGGCGTCGATGTTGACGATGTCGCCGTCCTGCAGCACGGTCGAGTCCGGGATGCCGTGGCAGATGACCTCGTTGATCGAGGTGCAGACGGACTTGGGGAAGCCCCGGTAGCCGAGGTCCGACGGGTACGCGCCGTGGTCGCACATGTACGCGTGGGCGACGGCGTCCAGCTCGTCCGTGGTGACACCGGGGGCGATCAGCTTGGCCGCCTCCTCCATCGCCCGGGCCGCGATCCCGCCCGCGATCCGCATCTTCTCGATCGTCTCGGCGGTCTGCACCTCGGGCCCGGTGTACGGCGTCGGCGCGGGCCTGCCGACGTACTCGGGGCGCGCGATGTGCGCCGGGACCTTGCGGGTGGGGGACTGGATGCCGGGTACGAGAGCCATGGCGGCGAGTCTAGGGCCCCCGCAGCGGTGTGCGGAGCGGCCCGCCCCGGGGAATGATCGGTACCGACCCCTACGCAACGGACGGGAGCACACCATGCCCCTCTTCAACCGCAAACCGGCCGGCAACCCCGGCGAGTGGTTCTACTGCATCAAGCACAACAAGGTCGAAGAGGGCCCCGAGTGCCCCGCCAAGGACCGCCTCGGCCCCTACGCCACCCCCGAGGAGGCCTCCCACGCCCTGGAGACGGCCGCCGCCCGCAACGAACAGTGGCGCGAGGACCCGCGCTGGAACGACGGGGAACAGCCCAGGCCCTGAGGCCCGTCCTGACAAAAGCACTGCTAGGCGGTGGCCGCCGCCTCGCGTTCGTGGTGGGCGCGGACGGCGGCGGTGTGGGGGTCGGTGCGGTCGTCGTAGGCGAGGAGCCTGGGGAGGGCGGCGGCGACGGCGAGGACGGCGAGGACGCAGGCGAGGCCGCCGGTCCAGACGGCGGCGCGGGCGCCGACGAGACCGGCCATGGTGCCGGCGCGGACCTGGCCGAGCTGGGGGCCGACGGAGAAGCTGAGCAGTTCGACGCCGGCCATGCGGCCGCGGACCTCGTCCGGGATGGACTGGTTCCACATGGTGGAGCGGGCGATCCCGCTGATCTCGTCGGCGCCGCCGGCCAGGGCCAGCCCGAGGAGCACCACCCAGACGCTCCCGGCCAGTCCGGCCAGCGTCATCGCGGCGCCCCAGCCGACGGCCGCGACCACGAGCAGCCGCCCGTGCCGGTGGACCCGGGAGGTCCAGCCGCTGGTCGCCCCGACGAGCAGGGCGCCGACGGCCGAGGCCGCGTACATCGGGCCGAGCGCCCAGTCGGCGCCCAACTCCGAGGCCAGGAACGGGAAGACGGCCACGGGGAAGGCGAACAGCATGGCGCAGACGTCGATCGCGTAGGTGCCCAGTAGGTCCTTGCGGCTCCAGGCGTAGCGCACGCCGGTCAACACCGCCCGTACGGACGGGCGTTCGGCCCCGCTGGGCGGCGGCACCGCCTTGATCCGGGTGAGCAGCGGCAGCGAGACGGCGAAGGTCAGCACGTCCAGCGCGTAGGCGGTCTTCACCCCGGAGAAGGCCACCACCACGCCGGCCAGCGCGGGCCCGACGATCGAAGCCACGTTGTGGTACAGCGACTTGAGGGCGAAGGCGGCGCTCAGGTGCTCGTGCGGGACGAGCCGCGGCAGCAGCGAGTCCAGCGCCGGGCGCTGGAGCCCGTCGCAGGCCGCGACCAGGGCGGCGACCACGTAGATCGGCCAGAGCACCGGGTCCGGCAGCAGGGCGTTGAGCAGCAGCAGGGCGGCGAGCAGGCCGAGCCCGGCCTCGGAGCGCAGCACCAGCTTGCGGCGGTCCAGGGCGTCGGCGAGGGCCCCGCCCCAGAGGCCGAAGACGATCAGCGGAACGAGTTCGACGGCGCCGATCAGGCCGACCGCGAGGGAGGAGTCGGTGAGCTCCTTGATCTGCATCGGCACGGCGACGTACGTGAGGAAGCCGCCGAAGCTGGTGATGCAGCCGCTCGTCCACAGGTACCGGAAGTCGCGGGACTCGCGCCACGGGGAGAGGTCCGGGGCCAGGGAGCGCAGGGCCGTGCGCAGCCGACCGCTATGGGGCGGTTCGTCGTCGTTCACGAACCGATATCCTCTGGCGCCCGCTTCGCCCCCGCAACGGGTTTTTCACCAGCGGCTGATCGAGGGCCCCGCCGTCAGCCGCCCCGCCAGTTCGGCGAGCCGGCCGAGCGCCGACCGGCGGGCGGGCGGCTCCCCGGCGGCGGCGCTGACCAGGTGCTGGGCGAGGTCGAAGGGCTCCTCGGCGTCGGTGCCGACCCCCAGCCGCTCGTGCGCCAGGCCCCCGAGGTCGCCCGGATGACCGGGGGCGGCGCCGTCCAGGGCGAGGACGGTGGCGCCCCGGCGCCGGGCGTCCCGGACCCGCTCCAGCAGCGGCGCCCCCGCCGTCGAGGGGGCCACCACCAGGACGGTCGCCCCGCGCCCGGCCCCGGCGAGCCGGCCCAGGTCCTGCGCCAGGTGCATGGGGGAGCCCCCGGGCGGACGGTGGCGCAGCAGGGTGGGTGCCAGCCGGGGGACGGCGGACCAGGCGGCCTCGTCCTCCAGGTGGGCGGCCAGGTGCCAGGGCTCGTACTCCTCGGTGCCGACCAGCAGCAGGTCGTCCGCGCCGCGCCGCTCCACCGAGCGGCGCAGCGACCCGGCGAAGCCGCCGACCCTCTCCAGCCAGCCCGTGCCGGCCAGTCGTTCCCTGAGTGCGGTGACCTTCAGCGCGTCCATGAGGCCCACGATGTCGCGCCCGGCGCGGGGTTTGGGAGGATCGGGCCATGACTTCCCTCGATCCAGTGACGAACGAACAGAAGAGCCCGGGCCGCGAGCTGCCGGACGTGTCCGCGTTGGTGGTCGGCGTCCTCGGCGGCACCGGCGACCAGGGGCGGGGCCTGGCGCTGCGCCTCGCCAGGGCCGGGCAGCAGGTGATCATCGGCTCCCGCGACGCCGCCCGGGCCGAGGCCTCGGCGGCCGAGCTCGGCGGGGGCGGCCTCGGCGTGCGCGGCGCCGACAACGCCACCGTCGCCCGGGAGAGCGACGTGGTGATCGTCGCGGTGCCGTGGGAGGGCCACGCGGCGACGCTGAGCGCGCTGCGCGAGGAGCTGGCGGGCAAGATCGTCGTCGACTGCGTCAACCCGCTGGGCTTCGACAAGCAGGGCGCGTACGCCCTCAAGCCGGAGGAGGGCAGCGCCGCCCAGCAGGCCGCCGCCCTGCTGCCGGACTCCCGGGTCACCGCGGCCTTCCACCACCTGTCGGCGGTGCTGCTGCAGGACGAGTCGGTGGAGCGGATCGACACCGACGTCCTGGTGCTCGGCGAGGAGCGGGCCGCGACCGACGTCGTGCAGGCGCTGGCGGAGCGCATCCCCGGCATGCGGGGCGTGTTCGCCGGGCGGCTGCGCAACGCCCACCAGGTGGAGGCGCTGGTGGCCAACCTGATCTCGGTCAACCGCCGCTACAAGGCCCACGCGGGCCTGCGGATCACCGACGTGTAGAACGCGGGTGTGTCGGCCTCACCCCTGGACGGGCTCCCGGGGTGAGGTCGGCGACAATGGGTCCCGGTCGCGACCCGGCCGACCGAACCCCGCCCGAGGAGCCCCCGCCATGCCCCGCACGTCCCTCTTCGCCCTGATCGCCGTCGTCCTCGCGCTGGGGGCCACCGTGGTCTCGGCGGTGAACGCGTTCTGGTTCGGCCTGGTGCTGTGGCCGCTGCTCGCGGGCGTCGCGAGCAACATCATCTGGATGAACCGCCGCCGCGCCAGGATTCTCGAAGCGGCGGCTGCCGCCCGGCAGGGCTAGGCCTGGCAGGGCTGGGCCCAGCAGGGCCGGCCCGGGCTCAGTCCCAGAAGCGGAACAGCGCGTAGCCCACGGAGGCGTAGGCCCCGCTCACGCCGAACAGGTCCATCACGCCGTACACGGCGTCGTAGAACACGGCCCGCACCTGCGGCTGCCACAGCAGCGCGAACACCGCCAGCACGCCGTACGGCGCGAACGGCTCGATCGAGCGCCGGGTCTTGTACGAGAGCCAGGGCTCGACGATCCCGTAGCCGTCCAGGCCGGGCACCGGCAGCAGGTTCAGCAGCGCCGCGCTGATCTGGAGCAGGCCGAGGAAGCCCATCGCGGCGGCGAGGTTCGGGTTGCTGTACGCGTCGATCCAGCCCATGCCGATCGGGACGAGCAGCGCCGCCGCGAAGACCACGTTGGCCAGCGGGCCGGCCGCCGAGATCAGGCTGTGCTTGAGCCGGCCCTGGATGCGGTGGCGCTCGATCCACACCGCGCCGCCGGGCAGGCCGATGCCGCCGAGGATCACCATGACGATCGGCAGCACGAAGCTGAACAGCACGTTGGTGTACTTGAGCGGGTTGAGCGTGAGGTAGCCCTTGGCACCCACGCTGATGTCGCCGCCGTGCAGCGCGGTGCGCGCGTGGGCGTACTCGTGCAGGCACAGCGACACGACCCAGCCGGAGACCACGAACAGGAAGACGCCGAACCGCACGTTGCCGTAGCCCGTGGTCACGGCCCAGGCGGAGGTGGCGAGGACGGCGAGCAGGACCCAGAACACCGGGCTGATCCGGCGGTCCTCGCTGCGGGAGCGCTGGGCGTCGGCGAAGGTCATCTGTGGGTGCTCCGAGTACGGGGGAGGGGGTTCGGGTCCGATCATGCCGGGCGGTGCGGGGGCCGGACAAGCCGTTCCCGGTGAACGACCGGGACCCCTCCCGCGTTCCGCCCGCGGAACGGGCTGCGGAACGGGCCGCGGAACGGGGCGGGGAGGGGTCAGCACAATTGTGCGCCCCCACTCCCGCGGATCGACCAGAATGGTCCGGTGCACTACGGCATCCTCGGGACCACCACGGCCCACCACGACGACGGCACGCCGGTGCCCCTGGGCGGCGCCCGGCTGCGGGCCCTCCTCTGCGCCCTGGCCCTGCGGCAGGGGCGGCCCGTCCCGGCGGACGTCCTGGTCGACGAGGTGTGGGAGGCCGAGCCGCCGCAGGACTCCTCCGCCGCCCTCCAGACCCTGGTCGGCCGGCTGCGCCGCACCATCGGCCGCGAGGCCGTCGGCTCCGGCCCGGCCGGCTACTGGCTCACCTCCTCCGCCTCCGACCTCGCCGACTTCCAGCGGCTGAGCGGCGAGGGCCGCCGGGCCCTGGACGCGGGCGACCACGCCCTGGCCGCCGAGCGCCTGCGCGCCGCCCTCGCCCTGTGGCGCGGCCCGGCCCTCGCCGACCTGCCCGACCGCTCCGGCCCGGCCACCCGGCTGGAGGCCCAGCGCGAGGAGGCCCGCCGCCACCGGATCACCGCCGACCTGGGGCTCGGCCGCGCCGGCGAACTCGTCGCCGAACTCGCCGAGCTCTGCGACCGCCGCCCCTCGGACGAGCCGCTGCACCTGCTGATGCTCCGCGCCCTGCACCTCAGCGGGCGCACCGCCGAGGCGCTGCGCCACTACGAGCGCACCCGGCGCGCCCTCGCCGAGGAGCTCGGCGTCGACCCAGGGCGCCAACTCCAGGCCCTGTACGCCGAGTTGCTCTCCTCCGCCGAGGAGCCGGCCCCCGGGCCCGTACGGGAGGAGCGAGCGCCCGCCGCCCCCGCGCCGCCCAAACCCCCGCGCACGGTGGGCAATCTGCGCGGCCGGCTGACCAGCTTCGTCGGCCGCGAGATCGATCTCGCCACCGTGCGCGATCTGTTGACGGACCGTCGGCTGGTCACCCTGACCGGCCCCGGCGGCTCCGGCAAGACCAGCCTCTCCGTCGAGACCGGCCGCGCCGAACAGCCCACCGGCGCCTGGCCGGACGGCGTCTGGATCGCCGAACTCGCCCCGCTGGAGAGCCCGGAGGCCGTCGCCGCCGCCGTCGTCTCCGCCCTCGGCCTGCGCGAGGTGGTGCTGCACACCAGCGTGGTCTCCGAGGTGATCGAGAAGCGCCCCGAGGACCCGGTGCGCCGGCTGGTCGACCACTGCGGCCGCCGCCGGATGCTGCTGATCCTCGACAACTGCGAGCACCTGATCCAGGCCGCCGCCGAACTCGTCGCCGTCCTGCTCGCCGAGTGCCCGGGCCTGGCCGTGCTCGCCACCAGCCGCGAGCCCCTCGGCGTGCCCGGCGAGACGGTCCTGCCGGTCGAGCCGCTGCCGGACACGGTGGCGCTGCGGCTGCTCACCGAGCGCGCCGCCGCCGCCCGTCCGGGCTTCGACCCGCGCGCCGACCCGCAGGCCTGCGCCGAGATCTGCCGCCGCCTCGACGGGCTGCCGCTGGCCATCGAACTGGCCGCCGCCCGGCTGCGGGTGATGACGGCCCGCCAGATAGCCGACCGGCTCGACGGCCGCTTCGCCCTGCTCACGGCCGGCAGCCGCACCCTGCTGCCGCGCCAGCAGACCCTGCGCGCGGTGGTCGACTGGAGCTGGGACCTGCTGGGCAAGCGCGAGCGCGCGGTGCTGCGCCGGCTCTCGGTGTTCACCGGCGGCTGGCAGCTGGAGGACGCCGAGGCGGTCTGCGCGGACGAGGCGGTGGTGGCCGCCGAGGACGTCGCCGACGTGCTGCTCTCCCTGGTCGACAAGTCCCTGCTGGTCGCCGACCTGGACGACGGCGCCGGGCTGCCGCGCTACCGGATGCTGGAGACCATCCACGAGTACGCGACCGAGCGCCTCGCCGAGTCCGCCGCCGAGCGCGCCGCGACGGAGGCCCGCCACCTCCAGCGCTTCCGCGCCGTCGTGTGCGCCGCCGACGAGGCCGTCCACGGCCCGGGGCAGCTGCACTGGCTCTCCGTGCTCGACCGCGAGCAGGACAACATCCGCGCCGCCCTGCGCCGCGCCATCGACCTGCGCGACGAGCAGCAGGCGCTGGTCCTCGTGCTCGGCCTGGCCTGGTACTGGGGGCTGCGCGGCTACAGCCAGGAGGCCCGCGGCTGGTACAACGCCGTCACCGCGCTGTGCCCCGACGACCCCTTCGCCGAGGACGCGCCGGAGCCCGTGCCGCTGGACCGCGGCGTGCTGGAGTACGAACTCCCGCTGCCCGAAGGGGTGGTGGAGGAGGGCCGTCGGCTGCTGGCGATGTTCCGGCTGATCGGGATGTTCGAGGGCAACCTGGAGGTGCTCGGCGACCCGACCGCCGTCGCCCTCGCCCGCCGCCTGCTGGAGGTGTACGGCCCGGGCCTGCCGCAGTCGTACCGCTTCCCGGCGGTGATGCGGGTGTTCGCGGCCTTCCTGGCCGGCCGGATGGACCTGATGCGCGAGCTGCTGGACGACGCCGTGCGCGGCGCCGAGGCCCACGGGCGGCCGCACGACCTGGCCTTCGTCCTCCAGGTCCGGGCCAAGGCCCTCAACGACTGGCCCGGCGGCCAGGAACAGAGCATCCGCGACATCGAGCGCTCGCTGGAGCTCTTCGAGCGCTCCGGCAACCTCTGGGGCATCTCCCAGACCCTCTCGGCCCGGGGCGAGGCGCTGGCGAACCTGGGCGACAACGACGGGGCGGCCGACTCGTACGAGCGGGCGATCGAGCTGGCCGAGCGGCTGGGCGCGCCCCAGGAGGTGCCGGTCCTGAGGGTCCAGCTGGCCAGTGTCCTGCTGGAGCGGGACATGGCGCTCGGCGAGCGGATGATCCGGGAGACCGTGGCCGGGCTCGACCTCCCGGCCGTCGACCAGGCGTCCATCGGCGCGGTGCTGCTCGGCCACCTGACGCTGTGCGGCATCCACGCCCACCGCGGCGAGTTCGCCGAGGCGCTGGCGGAGCTGGACCTGCTGGAGGTGACCAGGGTCGGCTTCTTCGCCCCGGGCCTCACCTCCGGCCTGCTGCTGACGGCCAAGGGCTGGATCACCGCCCGGGCGGGGGAGCCGGACGAGGGGCTGGCGCTGCTGCGCGAGGGCTGGCAGCTGGTGCGGACGCTGAACGAGGTCTCCGGCCTCGCCGAGCAGATGACGGTGATGGTCGTCCCGGCCGTGGTCGGCACGCTGCGGGCCCTCTACGAGGTGCACGGGGACCTCCGGACCGCCCGTACGGCGGCCGTGCTGATCGGTGCCCAGGGCGGGCTGAACGGCCCGAAGGGCGGCTACCTGGAGAAGTACGAGCGCGAGCGGGCCGTCGAGAGCCTGCGCGAGTGGCTGGGCGGGGAGGCGTACGAGCAGGCGTACGGGGAGGGCGTCGTCCTGACCCACCGGCAGACCCTCGCGCTGCTGGCCGAGGTGCTCGGGGGAGAGCCCGAAGGGGCCCCGGCGTAGGGGGACGACGACGAGGGGCCGGCCGGCGCCCGTCCCCAGGGTTCGCCGGCCGGCCTCACCTCCGGCGGACGGCCTGTCCCGGGCCGCGTCCGCCGATCCGCCCGCCGGCCCCTCCCCGGAGGGAGGCGGCCGGCGGTGGCACCGGGGTGTCAGGTCCGCTTGCGGTAGCGGGCCACCGCCAGCGGGGCGAAGACCGCCGTCGAGACCGCCGACCAGATCAGCACCACCATCACCGGGTGGGCCACCGGGCCGTGCCCGTTGAGCAGGGCGCGGGAGGCGTCGGCCAGCGCGGACAGCGGGTTGACCTTGGTGAAGGCCTGGAGCCAGCCCGGCATGGTGTCGGTCGGCGCGAAGATCGAGCTGCCGAACTGCATCGGCAGCAGCACCAGCATGGAGACGCCCTGCACGGCCTGGGCACTGCGCAGCGCCATGCCCAGCAGCATCGAGATCCAGACGATCGACATGCCGAACACCATCGACAGGGCGACGGTGGCCAGCAGCTCCGGCACCCCCGTCTTCAGCTCGAAGCCGAGGAGGAAGCCGAAGGTCAGCAGGATCGCCGTGGACAGCAGGGCCCGCAGCGACTCGGCCACGATCTTGGAGAGCAGCACCGAGGCCCGGCCGATCGGCAGGGTGCGGAAGCGGTCCATCACGCCGGTCTGGAAGTCGCTGTTCAGGCCGGTGCCCACGGCCAGTGCCAGGGTCATCCCGGTCTGCCCGATCAGGCCCGGGATCATGTACTGCTTGTACGCGTCCTGGTCCCCGGCGAACATGGCGCCGCCGAAGACGTAGACGAAGAGCACGGTGAAGACGATCGGCATCAGCACGGCGTCGAACATCGACTCCGGGTCGGCCTTGATCCTCATCAGGTTGCGCCTGGTCAGCGCCCCGATGTGGCGCAGGTTGGCGGCCAGGCCGATCCGGCTGTCCTGGGACGACCGGACGGGCGCGAGCGTGGCGGTGGTCATGCGACGGTCTCCTCGACGGGGGCGGCGACGGCGGCGTCCGTCGGGGCGGGCTTGCCGGTGATGGCGAGGAAGACCTCGTCCAGGCTGGGCACCTTGGTGTCGATCCCGGCGATCGCGAAGCCGCGCCCGCCGAGCACCCCGATGACGGCCGTCAGCTGCGCCTCGCCGGTGATCGGCACGGCGAGCAGGCCGGTGTCCTGCGAGTAGGTGGCGGTGGCGATGCCGTGCTCGTGCAGGCAGCGGGCCATCTCCGGCAGTTCGGCCGGGTGGGCGGGGCGCACCTGGAGGGTCTGGCCGCCGACCCTGGACTTGAGATCGGCGACGCCGCCGTTGGCGATGACCCGGCCGCGGTCGATGACGGTCAGCTCGTCGGCGAGTTGCTCCGCCTCCTCCATGTACTGGGTGGTGAGCAGGACGGTGCTGCCTTCGGCGACCATCCGCTGCACCTCGTCCCAGACCTCGTTGCGGGTGCGCGGGTCCAGGCCGGTGGTGGGCTCGTCCAGGTAGAGGACCCGGGGCCGGCCGATCATGCTGGCGGCCAGGTCGAGGCGTCGGCGCATGCCGCCGGAGTAGGTCTTGGCGATGCGCTTGGAGGCGTCGGTGAGCGAGAAGCGCTCCAGCAGCTCGCCGGCGCGGGCCTTGGCGTCGCGCTTGGAGAGGTCGAGCAGACGGCCGATCAGGTAGAGGTTCTCGTAGCCGGAGAGAAGCTCGTCCACCGAGGCGTACTGGCCGGTGAGGCCGATCGTGCGGCGCAGCTCGCGGGGCTGGCGCATGACGTCGTAACCGCCGACCACCGCGGTGCCGGCGTCCGGCTTGATGAGGGTGGAGAGGATGCGGACGAGGGTGGTCTTGCCCGCCCCGTTGGGGCCGAGCACGCCCAGCACGGTGCCCTCGCGGACGGTGAGGTCGACCCCGTCGAGGGCCTTGGTCTCGCCGTAGTGCTTGACGATGCCCTGCACCTCGACGGCGATCCCGGTGGTGCCCCGCGTGGTCGGGGCCTTGGCGATTCCTGTCATGCCTCCACGGTGCCCGGGGCGGCTGTCACCCCCCTGTCACGGGCCCGGGCGCGCTGTCGGCCCGCCGTCATCGCACTGTCACGGCCGCCCGGGCCCGCTGTCGGGCCCGGGCGGCCGTGCCGCCGTCAGTGGAAGGTGTGCTGCTCCGCCGGGAAGGCGCCGGAGCGGACCTCTTCGGCGAACTCCTTGGCGGCGTCGCCGAGGACGGAGCGCAGGTTCGCGTACTGCTTGACGAACTTGGGCACCCGGCCCGCCGTCATGCCGGCCATGTCCGTCCAGACCAGGACCTGGGCGTCGGTGTCGGCGCCGCCGCCGATGCCGACGGTCGGGATCGCCAGCTGGGCGGTGACCTGGGCGGCCAGTTCGGCCGGGACGGCCTCCAGGACGACGGCGAAGGCGCCGGCCTCCTGGACGGCCTTGGCGTCGCGCAGCATCCGGTGCGCCGCCTCGTCGCCGCGGCCCTGGACGGGGTAGCCGCCGAAGGCGTGCACGGACTGCGGGGTGAGGCCGATGTGGGCCATCACGGGGACGCCGGCGTCGACCAGCAGCTCGATCGAGCGGGCGCTGCGCTCCCCGCCCTCCAGCTTCACGGCGCCGACCCCGGCCTCCTTCATCAGCCGGGCGGCGTTGTGCAGGGCCTGCGCGGGGGACTCCTGGTAGGAGCCGAAGGGCAGGTCGGCGACGATCAGCGAGCGCTTCGTGCCGCGGACGACGGCGGCGGAGAGCATCACCATCTGGTCCATGGTCACCGGGACGGTGGTCTCGTAGCCGAGGTGGCAGTTGCCGGCGGAGTCGCCGACCAGCAGGACGGGGATGCCGGCCTCGTCGAACACCCCGGCGGTGAGGGCGTCGTAGGCGGTGAGCATGGCCCACTTCTCACCGCGCTGCTTGGCGGAGGCGAGGTCGCGGACGGTCACCCGGCGGTTGACCACCCCGCCGTAGAGAGAGGTGGTCGACGCCTGGTTCTGGGCAGGCGAAGGCGAAGAAGCGTTCATCGAACGGACTCCTGAAGGGTTGTGGTCTCGTGGCGCCGTATGGCGTCCCCGGATCACCTCCCATGCTTGCACGCCCCGGCGTGCGCGCCAAGAAGCGGGCGTGCGGGCGGGGATGCGATCCGGGCCACACCCGCCGGGCGCTCCCGCCTTTGCGAGAGCTTTACGATACGGATTCGTCTCGTATCGAAAAGGGGCTACGCTGACGCCGGGGGTCATACGAGACGCACGCGGCTCGGAAACGCCCGCCAGTGCACCGTGCACCACCCAATCGGACGGGGGAAGACCCAATGACCACCGCAGCCGCGCCACCCCGGATACCAGAAGCGATCCACCGCCGGCGCTGGGCGATCCTGGGCACCCTGGTGCTCGCCCTGCTCGTCGTCGTGCTCGACAACTCGATCCTCAACGTCGCGATGAAGACGATCGCGACCCCGGCCCCGGTCGGCCTGGGCGCCACCCAGAGCGATCTGGAGTGGTCGATCAACTCGTACACCCTGGTGTTCGCCGGGTTGCTCTTCACCTCGGGCCTGCTCGGCGACCGCTTCGGGCGCAAGCGCGCGCTGCTGGCCGGCATGGTCGTCTTCGGCCTGGCCTCGCTGCTCTCCGCGATGGCCGCCTCGCCCGGTGAACTGGTCGGCTACCGCGCCCTGATGGGCGTCGGCGGCGCGCTGGCGATGCCCGCCACGCTGGCGATCATCATGAACGTCTTCGAGCGCTCCGAGCAGCCCAAGGCCATCGGCATCTGGGCCGGCGCCGTCGGCCTGGCCATCGCCATCGGCCCGATCACCGGCGGTCTGCTGATCGAGCACTTCTGGTGGGGCTCGGTCTTCCTGATCAACGTCCCGATCGTCATCGTCGCCGTGGTCGCCATGGCCGTGCTGGTGCCCGAGTCCAAGGACCCGAACCCCGGCCGGATGGACCCGATCGGCGTGCTGCTGTCGATCATCGGCCTGGTCGCGCTGATCTTCGGCATCATCAAGGGCGGCGAGCTGGCCGACTTCACCGCCGTCGAGGCCTGGGCGCCGACCCTGACCGGCGTGGTCGCCCTCGTCGCCTTCGTCTGGTTCGAGCGCCGCACCCGCTTCCCGGCGCTGGACATCAGCTGGTTCCGCAACAAGGTCTTCAGCGCCTCCGTCGCCGTCGTCGGCGTGATCTTCTTCGCGCTGATGGGCGTCTCCTTCTTCGGCGTCTTCTACATCCAGAGCGTGCGCGGCTACAGCGCCCTCCAGGCCGGCCTGCTGATGCTGCCGCTGGCCGTCGCCCAGCTGGTGTTCGCCCCGCGCGCCCGGCTGGTCGTCGACCGCCTCGGCGTCGCCGCCACCGCCGCGCTCGGCATGGTGCTCGTCGCCCTCGGCTTCGTCGGGTACGGCGTGATCACCGCGACCTCGCCGATCTGGGTGCTGATCGTCCTCGGCCTGGTCATGGGCGCCGGCATGGCGCACGTCATGCCGCCGGTCACCGTCGCGATCATGGGCTCGCTGCCGCGCGAGAAGGCCGGCGCGGGCTCGGCCGTCAACAACACCTTCCGCCAGGTCGGCGGCTCGCTGGGCGTCGCCGTCCTCGGCGCGGTCCTGTCCACCGTCTACCGCGACGGCATGGCCGACACCCTCCAGAACCTGCCCGTCGAGTACCGCGACAAGGCGGGCGAGTCGCTGGAGGCCACCATGGCCGTCGCCGACCGGCTCGGCGAGAAGGGCCAGGCCCTGGTCGCCCCCGCCTACGACGCCTTCATCCACGCCATGCACGTCGTGGCCTGGCTCTCCGTGGGGATCTCGGTGGTCGGCGCCCTCGTCGCCTGGTTCCTGCTGCCGCGCCGCACCGCCGCCCCCGGCGGCCCGGGCGGGCAGGCCCCGGCGAAGGACGGGCAGGACGCCGCGCAGGACGGCGGCGCCCGCGCGACCGCGACGGCGGAGGCCTGACCAGCGGTGGTGCACACCACGGCTGAGTGACAATGGCCCTGTCGACCGGACGCCGTCCGGCCGGCGGGGCCATCGGTCCGTGCGGGCCCCCACCCGCCCCGGACCGTCGAAGGGACGGCGCCCGCGCGCCCGGGCAGAGCGAGGGAGAGTACCGGGGATGAAGACGGACACCCCGACCGCCGGGCCGCAGGCCCCCGACTGCTGCGCCGTCGGCGCCGGACGCCGCGGACGCCCCCGCAGCGAGGCCGCCGAGCAGGCCATCTTCGCCGCCGTCGAGGGACTGATGGCCGGCGGGACCACGATGTCCGACCTCACCATCGAGGGCATCGCCGCGGAGGCCGGGGTCGGCAAGGCCACCATCTACCGGCGTTGGTCCAACAAGGAGGCCCTGCTCGTCGACGTGGTCGAGCGCCTGGAGTCCCCGCTGCCCGAGCCGAGCGGCCTCGGCACCCGCGAGGACCTGGTCGTGATGATCGACTACATGCGCCGGCGCGGCCTCGCCAAGCGCACCCGCTGGGTGCTCAAGGCCGCCCTCGGCCAGATGCAGAGCCACCCCGAGCTGTACGCCGCGTACCGCGAACGGGTGATCAAGCCGCGCCGCGAGGCCGGGCTCGAGCTGATCCGCCGGGCCGTCGAGGAGGGCGTGCTGCGCCGCGGGATCGACGTGGACCTCCTCGGGGACCTCCTGATGGGCCCGATCATCTACCGCAGCGTCCTGTGGGACGACTCCGACCTGGAGGACCCGGAGCTCGCCCGCAAGATGGTCGACGCCCTGCTGGGGGGCCTGGCACCGCAGGCCTGAGCGGGCCTCCGGCGTGGCCTCGCTCACGGAACCGGCCGCGCCGGAACCCTCGCCACCGGACCCCACGTCTGTCCCGTCATAGGCTGAGCCGGGAATCCGATCGAACCGGCACCAGTCGGGCACTTCGCCTGCGCACCGTGCGGGCGGGGCCGGACCGGCGGACGGCACGAGCGACGGGAGCCACGGATGGCGCAGGCAGGCACGAGCGGGCGACGCGGCGGGTTCCTCGGCCTGCGCCACTGGGGCCGCGACCGGCGCGGCGCCACCGCCTGGCGGCGGGGCCTGCTGCTCGCCGCCCTGGCCCTGGCCGTCGCCCTGTTGCTGGCCTTCCACGCCGAGGTGCCCAACGGCGTCGGCAACCTCGGCAGCCTGCTGGAGACCTTCCTGCCCTGGCTCGGCCTGGCCCTGCCCGTCCTCCTGGTGGCCGCGCTGCTGCGCCGTTCCGCCACCGCGCTGATCGCCCTGCTGCTGCCCGCTGCCCTGTGGGCCAACCTGTTCGGCGGCCTGCTCGCCGACCGCAGCGGCGGCACGGGCGACTGGACGGTCGTCAGCCACAACGTCGCCGCCGGGAACACCGACGTGCCCGGCACCGTCCGCGGCCTGGTCGACTCCGGCGCCCAGATCGTCGCCCTCCAGGAGCTGGCCGGATCGGCGCTGCGCTCGTACGAGACCGGGCTCGCCGCGGCCTATCCGTACCACGCGGTGGAGGGGACGGTCGGGCTCTGGTCGAAGTACCCGATCGGCGAGGCCACCCCGGTGGACCTCAGGATGGGCTGGACCAGGGCGTTCCGCGCCGAGGTCACCACCCCGCAGGGCCCGGTGGCGGTGTACGTGGCGCACCTGCCCTCCGTGCGGCTCAAGGCCGAGGGCGGCTTCACCGTCGACCAGCGGGACGTCAGCGCGCAGGCGCTGGGGGACGCGATCCAGGCCGAGCGGGTGAAGAAGGTCCTGCTGCTCGGGGACCTCAACGGCACCATGAACGACCGCAGCCTGGCGCCCGTCACCTCGCAGATGCGCTCCGCCCAGGGCGCCGCCGGGGACGGCTTCGGGTTCAGCTGGCCGTCCGCCTTCCCGATGGCGCGGATCGACCAGATCATGAGCCGGGGCGGGCTGACCCCGCTGGACTCCCGCACCCTGCCCCGGGACGGCAGCGACCACCTCGCGGTGGCCGCCACCTTCCGGTACTGAGGACTCAGCCCCGGCGCCAGCGGTTGGTGATCGGCAGGCGGCGGTCCCGGCCGAAGTTCTTCACCGAGACCTTCGGGCCCGGCGGGTACTGCCGGCGCTTGTACTCGGCGGTGTCGACCAGCCGGACGACCCGGTCCACCACCGCCGGGTCGAAGCCCGCCGCGACGATCGCGTCCCGGCCCTCGTCGCCCTCGATGTAGCGGGTCAGCACGCTGTCCAGCAGGTCGTAGTCGGGCAGCGAGTCGGTGTCCTTCTGGTCCGGCCGCAGCTCGGCGGACGGCGGCTTGTCGATCGTGTTCTCCGGGATCGGTGCCACCTCGCCGCGCCGCCCGGCCTCCTCGTTGCGCCAGCGGGCCAGGCGGAAGACCAGCGACTTGTAGACGTCCTTGATCGGGCCGTACGCGCCCACCGAGTCGCCGTACAGGGTCGAGTAGCCGACGGCCAGCTCGCTCTTGTTGCCGGGCGCGAGGACGATGTGGCCCTCCTGGTTGGAGATCGCCATCAGCAGGGTCCCGCGCAGCCGGGACTGCAGGTTCTCCTCGGCCAGGCCGGTCAGCTCGGTGGCGCCCGTGTAGGCGTCGAACATCGGGGCGATGGAGACGGTGCGGAAGTTCAGCCCGGTGCGGCGGGCCAGCTCGGCCGCGTCGTCGCGGGAGTGCTGGGAGGAGTAGCGGCTCGGCATCGAGACGCAGTACACGTTCTCCGCGCCGATCGCGTCCACCGCGATCGAGGCGACCAGTGCCGAGTCGATGCCGCCGGACAGGCCGAGCAGCACCGAGCGGAAGCCGTTCTTCTCCACGTACGCCCGGGTGCCGGAGACCAGCGCCGCCCAGATCTCCGCCTCGTCCGAGATCCTCGGGGCGATCCCGGCGGTCGCCCGGCCCTCGGGCCGCCCGGCCGCGCCCTCCAGCTCGGTGCGGACGAGGTGCAGGCCGTCGCTCAGCAGCAGGCCGTCGGTGTGGTCGCTGCTCGCGGCCGGGAGGTCGAGGTCCAGGACCATCAGGTGCTCCTCGAACTGCGGTGCGCGGGCGAGGACTTCGCCGTCCGCGCCGACCACGATCGAGTCGCCGTCGAAGACCAGCTCGTCCTGGCCGCCGACCATGTTGACGTACGCCAGGGCGCAGCCCGCCTCGACCGCGCGCCGCCGGACCAGCTCCAGCCGCAGGTCGTCCTTGTCGCGCTCGTACGGCGAGCCGTTGACCACCAGCAGCAGCCCCGCCCCGGCCTCGCGGGCGGCGGTGACCCGGCCGCCGTCCTGCCAGATGTCCTCGCAGATGGCGAGGGCGACGTCCACTCCGTGCACCCGCAGGACGGGCAACTGGTCGCCGGGGACGAACCAGCGGAACTCGTCGAAGACGCCGTAGTTCGGCAGGTGGTGCTTGGCGAAGCGGGTCACGACCTCGCCCCGGTGCAGCACGGCCGCGCAGTTCTGCGGGGATCCGGCCGGGCGGCCCAGCCGGGGGGAGGGGTGCTCCGAGCGCCCGAGGTAGCCGACCACGACCGGCACCTCGCCGAGCCCCTCGCCCGCCAGCCGGGCCGCCAGCCCCACCAGGGCGGCGCGGGAGGCCTCCACGAAGGAGCGCCGCAGGGCGAGGTCCTCGACCGGGTACCCGGTCAGGGCCATCTCGGGGAACGCGACCAGCTGCGCGCCGGCCTCCACGGCCTGCCTGGTCCAGCGCACCACCTCATCGCCGTTGCGGTCGAGGTCACCGACCCAGGGGTCGATCTGGCTGAGGGCGAGACGGAGTGTGGGCATGGTCCGCAGTGTAATCGTCGATCTGACGCTATGTCCCGTCGGAGAACTCGTGACGGGCACCGGCGGTGCCGTGCGGGGCGGGTATCGGCCATGATGGGGGCAGTCGCCCGACGGGGTCTCCCGGCGGCCTTCCGGGCGTAACACGAGCGTAAAGAGCAGAGGTGAGACTGTCCCCATGGGCAAGCAGCAGCAGTTCGTGCTTCGGACGCTCGAAGAGCGTGACATCCGGTTCGTCCGACTGTGGTTCACCGACGTTCTCGGGTTCCTCAAGTCGGTCGCGGTGGCCCCGGCCGAACTGGAGCAGGCCTTCGAGGAGGGCATCGGCTTCGACGGCTCGGCGATCGAGGGGTTCGCCCGGGTGTACGAGTCCGACATGATCGCCAAGCCGGACCCGACGACCTTCCAGATCCTGCCCTGGCGCTCGGAGACCCCGGGCACCGCGCGGATGTTCTGCGACATCCTGATGCCGGACGGCTCGCCCTCGTACGCCGACCCCCGGTTCGTGCTCAAGCGCACCCTGGAGAAGGCCTCCGAGCAGGGGTTCACCTTCTACACCCACCCCGAGATCGAGTTCTTCCTGCTCAAGAACCTCCCCGGTGACGGCACCGCGCCGATCCCCGCCGACCAGTCCGGCTACTTCGACCACACCCCGCGCGGGGTGGGCCACGACTTCCGCCGACAGGCCATCACCATGCTGGAGTCGATGGGCATCTCGGTGGAGTTCTCCCACCACGAGGGCGCCCCCGGCCAGCAGGAGATCGACCTGCGCTACGCGGACGCGCTCTCCACGGCGGACAACATCATGACCTTCCGCCTGGTCATGAAGGAGGTCGCGCTGGAGCAGGGCGTGCACGCGAGCTTCATGCCCAAGCCGTTCTCCGAGCACCCCGGCAGCGGCATGCACACCCACGTCTCCCTCTTCGAGGGCGACCGCAACGCCTTCCACGAGTCCGGCGCCGAGTACCAGCTCTCCAAGGTCGGGCGCTCGTTCATCGCCGGTCTGCTGCGCCACGCGGCCGAGACGGCCGCCGTCACCAACCAGTGGGTGAACTCCTACAAGCGCATCTGGGGCGGCTCCCAGCGCACCGCCGGCGCCGGCGGCGAGGCCCCCTCGTACATCTGCTGGGGCCACAACAACCGCTCGGCCCTGATCCGCGTGCCCATGTACAAGCCGGGCAAGCAGGGCTCCACCCGCATCGAGGTCCGCTCCCTGGACACCGGCTGCAACCCCTACCTCGCCTACGCCGTCACCCTCGCCGCCGGCCTCAAGGGCATCCAGGAGGGCTACGAGCTGCCGCCCGGCGCCGACGACGACGTCTGGGCCCTCTCCGACTCCGAGCGCCGCGCCCTCGGCATCCAGCCGATGCCGCAGAACCTCGGCGAGGCCATCGACCTGATGCAGCGCAGCGAACTCGTCGCCGAGACCCTGGGCGAGCACGTCTTCGACTTCTTCCTGCGCAACAAGCGCCAGGAGTGGGAGGAGTACCGCTCCGAGGTCACGCCCTTCGAGCTGCGCAAGAACCTCCAGGTGTTGTAGCGGCACTCGCAAACCGGTTCGGGCCCGCTGTCCTCCGGGAGGGTGACGGCGGGCCCGCCTATTGGGTGGATCTGGGGCGGATCGTTTCCCCGATGGCGGAGTGTGAGGGATATGTGACGGAACGTTGTGGTCCGATTGAAGGACTTCCGTCCGTCACGTACTCCGAGAGGGCTCCATGCGTTCCTCCTCCGTCAGCCGCGCCGCCGCCCGTCTGATCGTCCGCCGGACCGGTGTCGCGGGCGCCGCGCTCGTCGCCGTCGCGGGCCAGCTGTTCCTCGTCCCCACCACGGCCGACGCCCGGGGCTCGGGCTCCGGGAAGCCGCACACCCGGGCCGAGACCATCGCCGAGAACCCGCTGCCGTTCACCACCCGCTTCGAGGGCGACTTCCACGGCTCCGTCACCAGGATCAGCAACTCGCTGATGACCTGCGACGAGACCAAGCCGCCGCTGGACCCGGCGCAGCCGCCCTGCGAGGACGCCCGCAAGGGCCTGGGCACCATGCCCATCAACAACAAGTACGAGATGAAGTACATCAACATCGACCCGGGCTCGATCGGCCCGCTCGGTGACCCGATCTACTCCGCCAGCTCCGCCGACCTGGGCCTGATCGACGGCTCCCGGGTCAAGTACGCCCGCCTGTACTGGGGCGGCACCCGCGGCATCGGCGACACCGTGCTGCCGGAGAGCCAGATCGACGAGGTGTACCTGAAGGTCCCGGGCGAGGCCCAGTACCGCAACATCGCCAACGACCAGCCGTCCATCGGCTACATCACCACCGACGTGGAGAGCAGCTACCAGGCCTCCGCCGACGTCACCGACCTGGTCAGGAACGCCGGCAACGGCACCTACACCGTCGCCAACATGGACTCGGTGGTGAAGCCGCACAGCTGGGGCGGCTGGACGATCGTGGTCGCGTACGAGAACGACTGCAAGCCCCTGCGCCACGTCCACGTGTGGGACGGCTTCCAGGTCGAGCTGCCCGACAGCCCGGAGCGCCGGATCACGCTCGGCGGGCTGAACACCCCGAAGTCCGGCCCGATGGGCGGCAAGATCGGCTGGGTGGTCTACGACGGCGACCTCAAGTGGACGGGCGACACCCTCGCCATCAAGTCCACCAACGGTCCGCAGACCCTGTTCTCCGACATCAACCACGCGCCGAACGACGCCTTCAACTCCACCATCGAGGAGCTGACCCCGGCCGACCAGTTCGTCCGCAACCCGTACAACCGCAACAACTTCGGCTACGACTCCAACCGGTGGGACATCTCGCCCTACCTGCGCAACGGGGACACCGACATCACCGCCATCTTCAACACCGAGAAGGACGGCTACGACATCGGCGTCTTCTACGCCTACGTCAACCTGGACGGCTCCACGGACGTCTGACCGTCCGACGCCTCCCGGCGCCGCTGCCGCACCACCCGCGGCAGCGGCGCCGCCGCGTTCCGGGGCGCCCCGCGCAGCAGCCGCTCGCAGGGGCGCTCCACCCGGCGGTACAGCGCTCCGGCGGCGAGCAGCGAACCGCCCGCCAGCAGCAGCCAGACGAGCGCCGTCGCGCCGCCCGGCTCGGGGCGGCCCCGCAGGGCCGTCCAGCAGCGCAGGCCGATCTCGTGCACGAGGTACCAGGCGTACGACCACTCGCCGAGCCGCACCGCCGCCCGCCCGGCCAGCAGCCGGGGTGCCGTGCCCTCCGCGTCCCGCCGGGCGGCGGCCGCCAGCAGGGCCGCGAACAGCGGGGCGGGCACCAACTGCGAGGCGCTGTACGGCCCGTACCAGAGACCGTCCGGCACGGCGGCGTGCCAGGGGACCAGCGCGAGGTGCCAGGCCAGGACGGCGAGCGCGGCCGGGGCGAGCCGCAGGCGGGGGAGCCGCCCGTGGCGGACGGCCAGGCCGACGACCACGCCGAGGACGAACTGCGGGGTGCGGGTGAGCGGCAGGTAGTCCAGCAGGAAGCCGCGCAGCGACGGGTCCTCCGGCAGCAGGGCGCCCGCCGCCCACAGGGCCGGGCCGAGCGCCGAGCAGAGCGCCGCGAGCGGCAGCCAGGCGCGCGGGCGGGGGCCCAACACCCGTAGCAGGGACGGGAAGAGCAGGTAGAACCAGGCCTCGGCGCCCAGCGACCAGGACGCCGGGTTGCCCCCGTACACCGTCGCCGGCGCCCAGGTGTGCAGCAGCGCGAGCGACCACAGCGCCGCCGCGACGGGCAGCGCCGCGCCGAGGGCGGCGTCGGCGGCCAGCGACAGCGCGGTGGTCAGCGCGTGCAGCGGCCAGATCCGGGCGAAGCGGCGGCGGGCGAACTCCACGGCCGACGCCGGGCGGGCGTCGTACGTCCACGCGAGGACGAAACCGGAGAGGACGAAGAAGAAGGTGACGCCCGAACGCCCGTACCAGGCAAGGGGGCTGAGCAGCGGCAGCTCCCCGACCTTGCGGGAGAGGTGGTAGAGCACGACGAGCAGCGCGGCCCAGAAGCGCAGCCCGGTGAGCGAGGGCAGGCGGCTGGGCATCGGGCGGCTCCGGATCGTCGGCGGGGACCGCCGGGTGAACGAGCCGGACGGCCCCCGGGTCACGCGGGGGCGTCCAGGCGGCGGTCATGCCCGGCGCCGGGCCGCGCGGGCGCGTAGCCTGCTGGGGGCGACGGGAAGGAGGGGCCGATGGCGGAGAATCAGCGGACCGGAGGCCGGGTGAGCCGGCCCGAGATGCGGCTCGTCCGGCGCGGGTTCACCGACCCGGCGCTGGCCGTGCGGCTGCTGGACGGCCCCGGACTGGAGGGCCTCGCCGACGACCCCGTCCTGCTGGACGCGCTCGGCGCCACCGCCGACCCGGACCTCGCCCTGCTCGGCCTCGCCCGCCTCCTGGAGGCGGCCGGCGAGGCCGACCGCCGCACCCTGCGCGACACCCTCACCACCTCCAAGCCGCTGCGCGACCGGCTCCTCGGCGTGCTCGGCGTCTCCGCCGCCCTCGGCGACCACCTGGCCCGGCACCCGCACGACTGGCACGTGCTCGTCACCTTCGAGCTGCGCGACATGCACCCCGGCCCCGAGGACTTCCGCCGCGCCCTCGCCGAGGGCGTCCGCGAGGAGGGCCACCCGCCCGCCGACGCCCTGCGCATCGCCTACCGCCGCTGCCTGCTGGCCGTCGCCGCCCGGGACCTCACCGGTACCACCGACCTCGCCCAGACCGCCGCCGAACTCGCCGACCTGGCCGGCGCCACCCTCCAGACCGCCCTGGACCTCGCCGCCGCCCAGGACCGCGAGGCCGCCGAGGCCTGCCGCCTGGCCGTCATCGGGATGGGCAAGTGCGGCGGCCGGGAACTCAACTACGTCTCGGACGTGGACGTCGTCTTCGTCGCCGAACCCCGCGAGGGCGTCGACGAGCACGAGGCGGTCAAGGCCGCCACCCGCCTCGCCGCCGCCCTCACCCGGCTCTGCGCCGACACCACCGGCGAGGGCACCATCTGGCCGGTGGACGCCAACCTGCGCCCCGAGGGCCGCAACGGCCCGCTGGTGCGCACCCTGGCCAGCCACCTCGCGTACTACCAGCGCTGGGCCAAGACCTGGGAGTTCCAGGCGCTGCTCAAGGCCAGGCCCGTCGCCGGGGACGCCGAACTGGGCGCCGCGTACGTCGAGGCGCTCGCCCCGATGGTCTGGCAGGCCGCCGCCCGGGAGAACTTCGTCGCCGACGTGCAGCAGATGCGCCGCCGGGTGATCGACTCCATCCCCGCCACCGAACTGGACCGCCAGCTCAAGCTCGGCCCCGGCGGGCTGCGCGACGTCGAGTTCTCCGTCCAGCTGCTCCAGCTGGTGCACGGCCGTACCGACCCCGCGCTGCGCAGCGGCAACACCCTGGAGGCGCTGGCCGCCCTCTCGCGCGGCGGGTACGTCGGCCGGGCGGACGCCGCCGCGCTGGACGCCGCCTACCGCTTCCTGCGCTCGCTGGAGCACCACATCCAGCTGTACCGGCTGCGCCGCACCCACCTGATGCCCACCGGCGAGGAGGACCAGCGCCGCCTGGCCCGCTCGCTCGCGCCGCTGATCCACGGGGACACCCGCACCGACCCGGAGGCCGCGCTGCGGCGCGAGTGGCGCCGGCACGCCGTCGAGGTGCGGCGGCTGCACGAGAAGCTGTTCTACCGCCCGCTGCTCGACGCCGTCGCCGAACTGCCGCCCGGCGCCGCCGGGTTGAGGCCCGATGCGGCCAGGGCCCGGCTGGAGGCCCTCGGCTACACGGACCCGGCCGCCGCCCTGCGCCACATCAGCGCGCTGGCCTCCGGGGTGAGCCGCAAGGCCGCGATCCAGCGCACCCTGCTGCCGGTGCTGCTCGGCTGGTTCGCCGACTCGGCCGACCCGGACGCGGGGCTGCTCAACTTCCGCCAGGTCTCCGACGCGCTCGGCCGCACCCCCTGGTACCTGCGGCTGCTGCGCGACGAGTCCGCCGCCGCCGAGCAGCTCGCCCGGGTCCTGTCGGCCGGCCGCCTCGCCCCCGACCTGCTGCTGCGCGCCCCCGAGGCCGTCGCCATGCTGGGCGACCCCCAGGGCCTGGCGCCGCGCGGCCGGGCCGCCCTGGAGGCGGAGATACTGGCCGCCGTCGGCCGGGCCGGGAACACCGCCGCCGCCGTGGCCGCCGCCCGCTCCGTACGCCGCCGGGAGCTGTTCCGCACCTCCGCCGCCGACGTGCTCGGCCGGCTCGCGGACGACCCGGCCGAGGCCCTGGACGCGGCGGGGGAGGCGCTGACCTCGCTCAACGCCGCGACCCTCCAGGGCGCCCTGCGCGCCTGCACGGCCGGCTGGGAGGCACGCAACGGCGACCTGCCGACCAGGATCTCGGTGATCGCCATGGGCCGCTTCGGCGGCCACGAACTCGGCTACGGCTCCGACGCCGACGTCCTCCTCGTCCACGAGCCGCTGCTCGGCTCCCTGGACGAGGAGGCCGCCCGCGCCGCCCAGGCCGTCTGCAACGAGCTGCGCACCCTGCTGGCCGCGCCCTCCACGGAGCCGCCGCTGCTGGTCGACGCGGACCTCAGGCCGGAGGGGCGCAGCGGCCCGCTGGTGCGCACCCTCGCCTCGTACGAGGCCTACTACCGGCGCTGGTCGCACGCCTGGGAGAGCCAGGCACTGCTGCGGGCCGAGCCGGTGGCGGGCGACGAGGAGCTGGGGGAGCGGTTCCGGCGGCTGATCGACCCGCTGCGCTACCCGGGCGGGGGCGTGCCGGAGCGGGACCTGATGGAGATCCGCCGGATCAAGGCCCGGATCGAGGCCGAGCGGCTGCCGCGCGGGGCCGACCCGACCACCCACACCAAGATCGGCCGGGGCGGGCTGGCGGACGTGGAGTGGACGGTGCAGCTGCTCCAGCTGCGGCACGGGCACGAGCTGCCCGCGCTGCGCACCACCCGGACGCGGGCGGCGCTGGCCGCCGCCACGGAGGCCGGGCTGGTGGAGGAGGCGGACGCGAGGGTGCTGGACGCGGCCTGGGTACTGGCCTCCCGGGTGCGCTCGGCGGTGATGCTGGTGCGCGGGCGGCCCGGGGACAGCTTCCCGGGGGAGGCCCGGGAGCTGGCCGGGGTGGCGCGCTACCTCGGGTACGGCGCCGGGCACAGCGGGGAGCTGGTGGACGACTACCGGCGCACCACCCGGCGGGCCCGGGCGGTCGTGGACCGGCTGTTCTACGGCTACGAGTGAGGCTTCGGCCGACGGGAAGGGCCCCTCTCCCGGTCGGGAGAGGGGCCCTTCGGTCCGTACTAGCGCCGGGCGGTGCCGACCGCCGGCTCGCTCCACTGCTCCGGGACGGTGATCGGCACCTCGGCCGTCTCCCGGGCGGGCACCCGCGGCAGCCTGAAGACCCACTCGTGGTAGAGCCAGCGGGCCGCGAAGTAGCCGACCGCCAGGCAGACCAGGCCGCCGACCGCGTCCATCCAGAAGTGGTTGGCGGTCGAGACGATGACCAGCAGGGTGGCGGCGGGGTACAGCAGGCCGAGCACCCGGACCCAGGTGCGGCGGGCCAGGAAGAAGATGGTCAGGCCGCACCACGTGGACCAGCCGATGTGCATCGAGGGCATCGCGGCGTACATGTTGGAGACGTGCGCGGCCGGGCCGGAGGCGAAGGAGCCCCAGGTGTGGTGGGTCTGCACGGTGTCGATGAAGTTGCCGTCGGTCATCAGCCGGGGCGGCGCCAGCGGGAAGGCGTAGAAGCCGACCAGGGCGATCAGGGTGGTGACGAACAGCACGGTGCGCGCGGCGGCGTAACGGCCGGGGTGGCTACGGTAGAGCCAGACCAGGACGCCGATCGTGAGGATGAAGTGCAGCGTCGCGTAGTAGTAGTTCATCCCCGTGATGAGCCAGCCGACGCTGTCCATCGCGTGGTTGATCGAGCGCTCGACGGCGATGCCGAGGTTCTGCTCCAGGTCCCAGATCCAGCGCGCGTGCTTCTGGGCTATCGACTCCTGCTCCGGAACCGCGTTGCGGACGAGGGAGTAGAGCCAGTAGCTGACGCCGATGAGGGCCAGTTCGATCCAGATCCGCGGCCTGGCCGGGGAGCGCCGCTGCTCGCGGACGCGGCTGCGCAGCGCGGCGGTGCGGGACCGGGCGGCACGGGTGGCTCCCTCGGGCACGCGGACCGGGGGGGCCGTCGCCGTTGTGGAACCGCCACCGTGGGCCGCTTCGGCGCGCATGGTGTCGCCCTGCTGGATCTCGGTCGGTTCCCCCATGGACGAGAAGTCTGCCAGACGGCTCGTCGCCGTCCGCTCATCCTCCGGAAGTGGATTCTTCACCAGCTGTCCCCCTTGAGGCGTACGGCTCGGCCTAGGGGGTGACTGCCACCGGGGCGGGCGGTGCGGTCGGGTCGGGGGCTCACCGGTGGGACAGGCATACGTCCCATTGTCACGCCGACCGCTCCGGGCGCGTAATCGGGGTGGCCGGGACCGCCGCGGGGCCGCCGGGGGAGCGGATTTTCCTCGCACGAAACGGTTTCTGCATCTTGCTGAAACATATTGCAGGCCGCTAGCTTCCTGGCAACCCGATCGCCCCTTCCCCCGAGGGAGCCCCTCAGTGGCCGATTCGCCACGCCGCCGTCCACGGAGCAAGAGCCCCGGCAGGACGGCCGTCCTGCTCGCCGCGGCCCTCACCGCCGCCTGCCTCGGCGGCGCCCCCGCCGCCCTGGCCGCCGCCCCGCCCGCCCCGCCCTCGGACGCCGCGCTCGCGGCCACCGCAGGGCGCCACGACCTCACCCGTGAGCAGTTCTACTTCGTCCTGCCCGACCGCTTCGCCAACGGCGACACCGCCAACGACACAGGAGGCATCACGGGCGGGCGGATGGAGAACGGCTTCGACCCCGCCGACAAGGGCTTCTACCACGGCGGCGACCTCGCCGGTCTGATCCAGCGGCTCGACTACATCCAGAGCCTCGGCACCACCGCGATCTGGATGGCGCCGATCTTCCGGAACAAGCCCGTCCAGGGCACCGGGGACCAGGCCTCCGCCGGGTACCACGGGTACTGGATCACCGACTTCACCCAGGTCGACCCGCACTTCGGCACCAACGAGCAGCTCAAGGAGCTGATAGCCAAGGCGCACGCGCGCGGCCTCAAGGTCTTCTTCGACGTCATCACCAACCACACCGCCGACGTCATCGACTCCGCGGAGCAGCAGCACGCCTACCGCTCCACCGGCGCCTACCCGACCCTCGACGCGGACGGGAACCCCGTCGACGAGACCGCGATCGCCGATTCCGGGGCGCCCTGGCCGAGGATCACCAAGGACTCCTTCCCCTACACCCCGGTCTTCCGCACCCCGGCCGACGCCAAGGCCAAGACGCCGGACTGGCTCAACGACCCGTCGCTCTACCACAACCGGGGCGACTCCACCTTCGTCGGCGAGTCCGCCACCGAGGGCGACTTCGGCGGCCTGGACGACCTCGACACCCAGAACCCCCGGGTGGTGAAGGGCTTCGAGAAGGTCTACCAGCAGTGGGTGAAGGACGCCGGTGTGGACGGCTTCCGCATCGACACCGTCAAGCACGTCAACATGGCCTTCTGGCAGCAGTGGGCGCCCGCGCTCAAGGAGTTCGCAGCCAAGCAGGGCAACAAGCGGTTCTTCATGTTCGGCGAGGTCTACTCCGGGGACCCGGCCGTCACCTCCCCTTACGTCACCAAGGGGAAGCTGCGGGCCACGCTGGACTTCCCGTTCCAGGGCGCGGCCCGCTCGTACGTCTCCCAGGGCGGCTCGGCGAAGGCCCTGGCCGACCTGTACGCCCAGGACTACCGCTACACCAGCGCCGACACCGACGCGTACGAGCTGCCCACCTTCCTCGGCAACCACGACATGGGCCGCTTCGGCTCCTTCCTGCTCGCCGACAACCCCGGCGCGGACGAGGCCACCCTGCTGAGGAAGGACCGGCTCGGCAACGAGCTGCAGTTCCTCACCCGGGGTCAGCCCGTCGTCTACTACGGCGACGAGCAGGGCTTCACCGGGGCGGGCGGCGACAAGGACGCCCGGCAGGACATGTTCGCCTCGCGGACGGCCTCGTACAACGCCGACCGGGTCCTCGGCGGCCCGGCCGGCCCGGCCGACCGGTACGGGCAGGGTGGGGAGCTCTACCGGGGCATCGCCTCCCTCGCCCAGCTGAGGCGCGACAACCCGGCGCTGGCGGACGGCGCGCAGATCGAGCGGTACGCGGCGGACGGCCCGGGCGTCTACGCCTTCTCGCGGATCGACGCCGGGCAGCAGGTCGAGTACCTGGTGGCCGTGAACAACGCGGCCGAGGCGAAGACCGTCAGCCTGGACACCTTCTCGGCCGGCGCGGGCTTCGACCGGATCTACCCGTCGGCGGGCGCCACGCTGACCTCCGGCGCCGACCGCAAGGTGAGCGTCACCGTGCCGCCGCTGTCCTCGGTGGTGTTCAAGGCCGGCGGCACGGTCCAGGCGGGCAAGGAGGCCCCGCAGCTGTCGGTGCGGCCCCCGGCGGACGGCTCCACCGGGCTCGTCACGGTCGGAGCCACGACGGACGGCGGCTTCAACCGGGTGAGCTTCGCCGCGCAGATCGGTGCCGGGCCCTGGCAGACGCTGGGCACCGGCGACACCGGGACGTACGCGGTGACGCAGGACCTCGGCGCCGTCGCCCCCGGAACGGTGGTGCGCTACAAGGCCGTCGTGCGGGACCCGGCCGGCCACCTGCGCTCCGCCACCGCGAGCTTCACCACCGGCGCCCCCGCGCCCAAGCCGGTGCCCACCGCCGGCTCCCGCCCGTACGCCGTCGTCCACTACAACCGCCCGGACGGCGACTACGACGGCTGGAACCTCTACGCCTGGGGCGACCTCGCCGACGGCGAGGGCACCCAGTGGCCCGCCGGGCACCCGTTCACCGGGCGGGACGCGTACGGCGCCTTCGCGTACGTGAAGCTCAAGCCGGGCGCCTCGGACCTCGGGTTCATCGTGGAGAAGAACGGCGTCAAGGACGTGGACGCCGACCGCCACCTCGACCTCGGTGCCACCGGGGAGGTGTGGCTCCAGCAGGGTGACCCGACGGTGCGGACGGCCGACCCCGGCCCCGTGAACACCCCGCCCGCGAACACCGCCGTCCTGCACTACCACCGCGAGGACGGCAACTACGACGGCTGGGGCCTGCACGACTGGACCGGCGCCGCCACACCCACGGACTGGGGCAGGCCGCTGACGCCCGTGCGCCGCGACGCCTTCGGCGCCGTCTTCGAGGTGCCGCTCGCCCCCGGCGCGACCAGCCTCAGCTACATCCTCCACAAGGGGGACGAGAAGGACCTGCCCGCCGACCAGTCCCTGAACCTCGCCGTCGACGGCAGGGAGGCGTGGATCCTCGGCGGCCGCGAGGGCTACCTGCTGCCTCAGAACCCGGGCTCCGCCTCGCAGGTGGACCTCTCCGCCGCCAAGGCCCAGTGGATCGACGCCAGGACGGTCGTCGTCCCGCCCGGCTACGGGGCCACCGACGCGGCCCTGGCCGGGGGCACCAGCGCCCAGCTGATCTACGACCCCGAGGGCGGCATCCGCGCGGACAAGGGCGTGCTGACCAAGCCCGGCCACTGGCTGCGGCTGAACCCGGTCGCGAGCGGGCTCACCGACGCCCAGAAGGCCAGGTTCCCGCACCTGTCCGGCTACCGGGCCTTCACCGTGGACGCCCGGGACACCGCCCGCGTCCCGGCCGCGCTGCGCGGGCAGCTGCTGTTCGCCGAACACCTGCCCAGCGGCGCCGCGCTGGCCGCCACCGGCGTCCAGATCCCCGGCGTCCTGGACGACCTGTACGCCCGCCGCACCGCCGAGGTGGACTTCGGACCGGCCTACTACGACGGCAAGGTGGCGCTCTCGCTCTGGGCGCCGACCGCGCAGCAGGTCTCGGTCCAGGTCTTCGACTCCGCCGCCGGCGGCAGCCCGAGGACGCTGCCGCTGAAGCTGGACGACGAGACCGGCGTCTGGGAACTCGTCCGCGACAAGCGCGAGTTGGACGGCAGGTACTACCTCTACCAGGTCAAGGTCTGGGCGCCCTCGGTGCAGCAGGTCGTGGTCAACACCGTCACCGACCCGTACGCGGTCGCCCTCTCCGCCGACTCCACCCGCGGCCTGGTCGCCGACCTGAGCGCCAAGGAGCTCAAGCCGGCGGGCTGGGACGACCAGCCCCGCCCGCCGGCCGTCCCGCCGGCGCGCCAGCAGATCCAGGAACTGCACGTCCGGGACTTCTCGGTGGAGGACTCCACCGTCCCGGCCGCCGAGCGCGGCACCTACCTGGCGTTCACCGAGTCGGACTCGGCGGGCATGCGGCACCTGCGCGAACTCGCCGAGGCCGGGGTGACCACCGTCCACCTGCTGCCGACCTTCGACATCGCGTCCATCCCCAAGGACAAGGCCGGCTGGAAGCTGCCGGCCTGCGACCTCAAGTCCCTTCCGGCGAACGGCCCCAAGCAGCAGGAGTGCGTGGCGGCCGTCGCCGCCGGGGACGGGTACAACTGGGGCTACGACCCGCTGCACTACAACGTGCCGGAGGGGACGTACGCCACGGACTCCGCCGGCACCGCCCGCACCGTGCAGTTCCGGCGGATGGTGCAGGCCATCCACGCGGCCGGGCTGCGGGTGGTGCTCGACGTGGTCTACAACCACACCGCCGCGAGCGGCCAGGCCGACCACTCGGTGCTGGACAGGGTGGTGCCCGGCTACTACCACCGCCTGGACGCCAACGGCAAGGTGACGACGGACAGTTGCTGCGCCGACACCGCGCCCGAGCACGCCATGATGAACCGGCTGGTGGTCGACTCGGTGTCGCTGTGGGCCCGGGAGTACCAGGTCGACGGCTTCCGCTTCGACCTCATGGGCCTCGACCCGAAGTCCACCGTGCTGGACGTGCAGTCCGCCCTGCGCCGGATGACCCCGGCCTCGGACGGCGTCGACGGCAGGAACGTCCTCCTGTACGGGGAGGGCTGGAACTTCGGCGTCGTCGCGAACAACGCCCGCTTCGAGCAGGCCACCCAGCTCAACCTGGCCGGCACCGGCATCGCCACGTTCGACGACCGGCTGCGCGACGCCGCCCGGGGCGGAAACTTCATGCTGAACTCCGCGCCGCAGCAGGGCTTCGCCTCCGGCCTGTTCACCGACCCCAACGGCTCGGCGGCCAACGGCACCCCCGAGCAGCAGAAGGCCCGACTGCTGCACCAGATGGACCAGCTGAAGGTCGGCCTGACCGGAAACCTGGCCGGGTACTCCTTCACCGACAGCGCGGGCAAGGCCGTCACCGGCGCCCAGGTCGACTACAACGGCTCCCCGACGGGGTACGCGGCCAAGCCCGGCGAGGCGGTGGAGTACGTGGACGCCCACGACAACACCGACCTGTTCGACGCCCTCGCGTACAAGCTGCCCACCACCACCGCCCCCGCCGACCGGGCCCGGATGCAGGCGCTCGGGCTCTCCCTGACCGTCCTCACCCAGGGCGCGGGCTTCGCCCAGGCGGGCAGCGACCTGCTGCGCTCCAAGTCGCTGGACTCCAACTCCTACGACTCGGGCGACTGGTTCAACGCCATTCACTGGAACCCGAGCGACGGCAACGGCTGGGGCCGGGGCCTGCCGATGGCGAAGGACAACCAGGAGATGTGGCCCCTGGCCCAATCCCTGCTGGCCGACCCGAGGTTGACCGTCGGCGCGGCCGACATCCGGGCCGCGAGTGCGCAGTACCAGGAGTTCCTGCGCATCAAGCGGTCCTCGCCGCTGTTCGCCCTGCCGACCCTGGCCGACGTCCAGCGGCGGCTGTCGTACCCGCTCTCCGGCACGGCCGGCGAGACGCCCGGGGTCATCACCCTGCACCTCGACGGCACCGGGCTCAAGGGCGCGGAGAAGGGCGTCACCGTGGTCTTCAACGCCACGCCCACCGCGCAGGCGCAGACCGTCGAGGGCCTCAGGGGGACGGGCCAGGCGCTGCACCCCGCCCAGGCGGGCGGAGCGGACGCGGTGGTGAAGGCCGCCGCCTTCGACGCCGCGACCGGGACGTTCACCGTGCCGGGCCGGACGGTGGCGGTGTTCGTGCAGGCCTGATTTCCACGAGCACTCAACCACCGGGCCCCGCGCCGCCGTTCAGGGCGGTGCGGGGCCCGTACCGTTCTCGCCACCCCGTGGCCGGAAACCGTCGGTGGCACGCCCCGGACGCCACCGTGCCGCGCCCGTCGGGGAGATGGCGCCACCCTGCACCACCCGGTGCACCCCTGCGCGCTGGTCAGTGACTTTCGGCGGTGATCGAACTTCACCAGGGGTATGAAAACCGTGTTCATGAGCTGGTCATGCCGTAACACAACTGACAACAAGTCATGCATACGGTTTCGGTAATGAATCGGCCAATCGGTGGCATGCATCTGTCATTAACGCGCCGTTTGCTGCCACGATTCCCCCGGCTGCAGACGAGGGGGCCCCACCCCCCGGTGCAGCTGTTCCAGGTCAGGTGCAGCGCGTCCAACCCTGCAGCTCCACGGCTCCACGGCTCCACAGCACCGCCGCACCTTCGCACCGCCAAAGCACCGCCAACGCACCGCACCCCCGCCACGCACCCAGGGCGGGGGCCCCCACTGCGCCGCAACCCCGCGGCCCAGCGTCTCTCCACCGCGTGCGAACCGGCACCGGTAGGAAAAGGGAGTCCGCATGTCACGTTACGCTCACGCCCGGAAGGGGGCGGTCGTCCTGGCCGCCACCACCGCGCTGCTGGTCACCGGCATACCGGTCATCGCGCAGGCCTCCACGCCCGACGCCCCGACCGCCGTCGCCGCGCAGCAGTCCAGCCGGGCCGCGCTGATCGCCTCCGCGAACCAGCAGTCCGCCGGGTTCGCCCAGGCGCTCGGACTGAGCGGCCAGGAGAAGCTCGTCACCAAGGACGTCGTCCAGGACGCGAACGGTGCCCGCCACCTGCGCTACGAGCGCACGTACGCCGGGCTGCCCGTCCTCGGCGGCGACCTGATCGTCCACCAGGACGCCTCCGGCGCGACCAAGAACGTGACCAAGGCCAGCGAGGCGAACCTCGCCGGCGTCGACACCACCCCCGCCCTCGCCGCGCCCAAGGCGCAGGAGGCCGCGCTGGCCGCCGAGCAGGGCTCCGTCGAGGGCGCCCCGCGCCTGGTCGTCTGGGCCGCGGGCGACGCCCCGACGCTCGCCTGGGAGACCGTCGTCGCCGGCAAGGAGTCGGACGGCACCCCGAGCAAGCTGCACGTCGTCACCGATGCCAAGACCGGTGCGGTGCTGAGCAAGGCGGACGGCATCAAGCGCGGCAGCGGCACCGGCGTCTTCGTCGGCACCGTCCCGCTGACCACCACCCAGAGCGGCTCGCAGTACCAGCTCAAGGACGGCACCCGCGGCGGCCAGTCGACCGTGGACATGAACAACGGCACGACCGGCAGCGGCAGCCTGTTCACCAAGTCCACCGACACCTGGGGCAACGGCCAGGCCAGCAACCGCGAGTCCGCCGCCGTGGACGCCCAGTTCGGCGCCGCCGCGACCTGGGACTTCTACAAGAACACCTTCAACCGCAGCGGCATCAGGAACGACGGCGTCGGCGCCATGAGCCGGGTGCACTACGACACCAACTACGTCAACGCCTTCTGGGACGACGGCTGCTTCTGCATGTCGTACGGCGACGGCGCCAACAACAGCGCCCCGCTCACCGAACTCGACGTCTCCGGCCACGAGATGAGCCACGGCGTCACCTCGGCCACCGCCAACCTGAACTACTCGGGCGAGTCCGGCGGCCTCAACGAGGCGACCTCCGACATCATGGGCACCGGCGTCGAGTTCTACGCCAACCTGCCCGCCAACCCGCCGAACTACCAGATCGGCGAGCTGATCAACATCAACGGCAACGGCACGCCGCTGCGCTACATGGACAAGCCCTCCAAGGACGGCTCCTCGGCCGACTCCTGGTACTCGGGCGTGGGCAACCTGGACGTGCACTACTCGTCCGGCGTCGCCAACCACTTCTTCTACCTGCTCTCCGAGGGCAGCGGCGCCAAGACCATCAACGGGTTCAACTACAACAGCCCGACGGTCAACAACATCACCGTCTCCGGCATCGGCCGGGACAAGGCCCTCCAGGTCTGGTACAAGGCGCTCACCGCCTACATGACCTCCACCACCAACTACGCCGCCGCCCGCACCGCGACCCTCAACGCGGCCACCGACCTGTACGGCGCCAACAGCGCCGAGTACAACCAGGTCGCCACCGCCTGGGCCGGCGTGGCCGTCGGCTCGCTGCCCAACCCGGGCGGCGTGAGCGTCACCAGCCCCGGCAACCAGTCCACCGCGGTCGGCGGCGCCGTCAACCTGCAGATCAAGGCCAGCGGCGGCACCGCCCCGCTGTCCTACTCCGCCACGGGCCTGCCGGCCGGCCTGGCGATCAACGCCTCCACCGGCGTGATCACCGGCGCCCCGACCGCCGCGGGCAGCTCCAACGTGACGGTCACGGTCAAGGACTCGGCCGGCAAGTCCGGGACGACCAGCTTCACCTGGACGGTCACCGGTGGTGGTGGCGGGACCTGCACCCCGGCGCAGCTGCTGGGCAACCCGGGCTTCGAGACGGGTACGGCCGCGCCGTGGACCACCAGCTCCGGCGTGGTGGACAACAGCTCGGGCCAGGCGGCGCACGGCGGCTCCTGGAAGGCGTGGCTGGACGGCTACGGCTCCGCCCACACCGACACCCTGGCGCAGACGGTGACGATCCCGGCGGGCTGCAAGGCGACGCTGAGCTTCTGGCTGCACATCGACACCGCCGAGACGGGCACCACCGCGTACGACAAGCTGACGGTCTCGGTCAACGGCACCACGATCAAGACCTACTCCAACGTCGACGCGGCGGCCGGCTACCAGCAGCGCACCTTCGACCTCTCGTCCTACGCGGGCCAGACGGTCACCCTGAAGTTCACCGGCACCGAGGACGCCTCGCTGCAGACGAGCTTCGTGATCGACGACACCTCGATCCAGACCAGCTGAGGTCGACCGGCTGGGGTCAACCAGCTGGGGTCGACCGGCTGGGGTCGACCGGGGACCGGTTCGTGAACAGTTCGTGAACCGGTGAACCGGACGGCGAGCTGAACCAGAGGGACAGGTGAGGGGCCCGGCGGACTCGTCCGCCGGGCCCTTCTGCCTGCCTCCCCGCCGTCCGGCCCCCGTCGTGTGGCGGGTTCGGTGAAGGGTTTTACCTGATCGCGAACAAACATTGGATTCACGGTGGCCACCGCGCAACCGGCCCACCCGGGGCCACGTCATAAGATCGCAGGAAGGTTCGCCCCCAGGAGGGACGGCGCACCGTCGCTCCGGGGCCGCACCTGCACCGCCCCCGAGCCTGTCCGGCCCCACCGGGGGGCCACCACCCGGTCAGACGGACCGGGTGTGACATCGGTCGGAGAGTCCTCACCGTGCTTAGGCAGTCGTCCCGTTCCCGTGCCGTCCTGACCGGCGCCGTCACGCTCGTCCTGGCTGCCGCGCTCGCGGCCTGCGGGGGCTCGGACGGCGGGAAGGGGGACAGTGCCAAGGCCGGGGACGGCACCCCGGCGGCCACCACCCCCGCCGGCGGCGACGCCGCCGCCCCGGGCACCCCGACCGCCGCCCCGACCGCCGCGGCCGGCGGCGGCAAGGTCCTGATGCCGACCGGCCCGGCCGCCAGCCTCAGCAAGGTCCGGGACACCGGCGCCGGCCCGATCTTCCTGACCAAGGTCACCGGGGCGAAGTCCGGCGTCTCCGGCCAGGTGTGGGTCTGGCTGCCGCCCGAGTACAACGACCCCAAGTACGCCAAGACCGGCTTCCCGGTGCTGACCCTCTTCGCCGGCGGCCAGAGCAACGGCTACAACACCTGGACCGACAACCAGCTGCCGATCCAGGAGGAGAACGAGCGGCTGGTCAAGGAGGGCAAGGCCCATCCGTTCATCATGATCATGCCGGTGCAGAACTTCAACAGCGACGAGAAGAACGCGCTGGACTGCTCCGACATCCCGGGCCAGTCCAAGATGGCCACGTGGATGGCCCAGGACATCCCCGACTTCGTCCGCGCCAACTTCCGCACCGTGAAGGGCCGCGACGGCTGGGGCGTGATGGGCGCCTCCACCGGCGGCTTCTGCAGCGCCAAGCTGGCCCTCCAGTACCCGGACGTCTACAAGGCCGCGGTGCCGATCGACGGCTACTTCATCCCGGACTCGGGGCTGTGGAAGGGCCACGACGCCGAGAAGGCCGCCAACAACCCCGACATCCTGGTCACCCAGGGCAAGGCCGACGTGAAGATGTACGTCACGGCGGGCGGCGCCAACGGCTACGAGAAGAACGTGGTCACCAACTGGGTGCGCAAGGCCGTCCCGCCGGTGTCCATCACGTACTACGAGCAGCCCGGCGGCAAGCACCTCACCTCGGACTTCAAGAAGATGATCCCGGACACCCTGGTGTGGCTGACCGCGAACCTCGCGGGGCCGGCCTCCGACTGATCCCGGGCCCTTCCCGACCGCGTCCCCGGACCGTCCACGGACCGTCCACGACCCGCGGCACCCCTCGGTGCCGCGGGTCGCCGCGTATCCGGGCCCGGGCACGGAAGGGCCCGTGACCTGCACGTCAATCGGACATTGATTCCCCTCTGATCGACTGCGAGCACCTTGGATGGGGCCGCCTCACCCGGCCGACGCCCATCCGCCCTTCAGTCGTGAAGAGAGTGCCATGCCGATCCACCTGCTGCCCCAGCCGTCCCCGTCCGTGCCCGAGCAGGCGCAGTCCGGGGCCGACGCCCGGATCGCGACCGCGTACGGGCGGGACGCCGACGAGGAGCCGGTCACCATCCGGTTCGCGGGGCTGCGGCTGGTGCACGCCGCCCTGCGCCGCGACCTCGCCCGCCTGCCCAACGCCCTGCGGCTGCTCCAGCCCGGGGAGGAGGACCAGGGCGAGGCGCTGCTGCGGCACTGGAACTTCATGACGGCGATGCTCACCTGCCACCACGAGCAGCAGGACTCCCGGATCTGGCCGATCCTGCGCCGCTTCGCCCCCGAGCTGAGACTGCTGCTCAACTGGCTGGAGGACGACCACCACGGGCTGGACCACTCCTTCACCCGGGTCACCACCCTCGTGCGGATCGCCACCCGGGACACCGGCAGCGCCTGGCCCGTCGCCTACGCGATGGAGGACCTGGCCGCCCGCCTGGAGACCCACCTGCGGATCGAGGAGCGCCAGTTGCTGACCCGCATGGAGAGCGTCTTCAGCGAGGGATCGCGCGTCGGCGGCCTGGGCGAGCTGCTGGACCTGCTCAGCTCGGCGGACGGCCCGGGGGCGCCGGACGCGCTGGCCTGGCTGCTGGAGGGCGTGGAGGAGTCGCGGGTCGAGCGGCTGCTGGCCGAGTGCGACGACGACGTGGCGCGCAACTGGCCGCACTGGCAGGCCACGTACCAGCGCTGCACCGCGCGGCTGTGGGGCAGCCCCGGGGCGTCCGACCGGCTGCCCGAGGAGTTCGGCTCCGCCGACCTGGACGGCCTCGCGGACTGACCGGCGGCGCTTTTCGCGGCCCGTCGATCTACGCGCGTGGCACGGGCGTGCGGCATATGCGTGCGGAATCCGTCGGTCCGTCAACTCCCTTCGGCCCCTAGGGGATCGGACCCATGCGTCTCGGGGTGGCGGCCCCCGGACGGCTCCGGGCCGGGCCAGGGAGCGCGTACCGCCGCCGGCCGATGGCCGCCGGGCTCCCGCTCCGTACCGTCAACGGCATGACCACAGCACGCGCCGACCGCCGGCGCCCACCCGCACTCGTCCGCTCCGCCCTGCTCGTCACCGCCGCCGTCCTGGCCCTCGGGGCCGGGACCACCGCCTGCGAGGGCGGGGTGGCGCTCTGCCTGGACGACAACTCCTGCACGCTGTCCATCCGTACGGGAAGCGACGACGGCAGCAAGACCGTCAAGGTGTTCGGCGGGGAGCACCCGCTGGAGATGACCGTCGGCCACGTCACCGACGGCACGGCCGAGGTGAAGATCGGCGACGACAGGAAGACCGTCGACAAGGGCAAGGAGGGCACCGTCGGCGGGGTCAAGGTCATCCTGCGCAAGTCCGACAAGGAGGACCACTTCGCCGAACTGCACGTCAGCCGCTGACGGCCCCGCCACCTGACGGCGCCTTCCCCGGTGTTACCGTCCGTCCGGTGACCTCCCTGCTGCAACCCCCCTTGCTCACGCGCCTGCTGGCCGCCGACCGCATCCTGGTCGCCGGCGCGGGCGGAGGCTTCGACGTGTACGCCGGCCTGCCCGTCGCGCTGGCCCTGCGCGCCGCGGGCAAGGAGGTCCACCTCGCGAACCTCTCCTTCACCCACCTCTACGGCCTGCCCGGCGAGGTGTGGCAGGAGCCCGACCTCGCGCGGATCGGGCCCGAAACCCCCGCCCCCGAGGGCTACTTCCCCGAACGCACCCTCGCCCGCTGGCTGCGCCTGCACGGCATGCCCGACACGGTCTGGGCCTTCCCGACCACCGGCGTGCGGCCGCTGCGCGAGGCGTACCGGCGGCTGATCGCCCACCTCGGCGGCCTCGACGCGATCCTGCTGGTGGACGGCGGCACCGACATCCTGATGCGCGGCGACGAGATGGGCCTCGGCACCCCCGAGGAGGACATGGCCAGCCTCGCCGCCGTGGCCGGACTCACCGAGGTGCCCGAACGGCTCGTCGCCTGCCTCGGGTTCGGCGTCGACGCCCACCACGGCGTCAACCACTCCCTGGTGCTGGAGAACCTCGCCGCCCTCGACCGGGCCGGCGGCTACCTCGGCGCCTTCTCCGTCCCGCGCGACAGCCGGGAGGGCACGCTCTACCTGGACGCCGTCGAGCACGCCAGGGCCGCCTTCCCCGAGCACCCCAGCATCGTCAACGGCTCGGTGGCGGCGGCGATCCGGGGCGAGTTCGGGGACGTCCGCTTCACCGAGCGGACGAAGGGGGAGCAGCTCTTCATCAACCCCCTGATGGCCCTCTACTTCGGTGTCACCGTCGAGGCGCTGGCCGCCGAGAACCTGTACCTGGAGCGGCTGGAGGGCACCGTGCTGATGCGCCAGATCGCCACCGTCATCGCGGAGTTCCAGGACGGGCTGCCCGTACAGCGCCCGCGCCGGCAGTTCCCGCACTGACCGCAGGATCAGGTCGGTGAGAGTCTGAACTCCAGGTCCCCGAAGCGCACCTGGTCGCCGGGCCGGACCCGCACCGCGCCCGCGATCCGGCGCCCGTTGACGTGCGTGCCGTTGGTCGAGCCCAGGTCGTACAGCACCCAGCCGCCGCCCTCCCGGCGCAGCTCCGCGTGGTGGCGGGAGACGGACGGGTGGTGCAGGCGCAGGCCCGAGCCGGGGATGCGTCCGATCGTCAACCGCCCGGCGCCCGCCTGCGGGAGGGCCAGCCCGGGCAGCCGCTCGGTGCGCCACGCCCGGTTGATCCGGCCGCCGAACGCGGAGAACCGGCCGACCGTCCGCAGCACCGCGCGCTCCACCGGCCCGCCGACGGGCAGACCGGCCAGCACGGCGTCCAGCTCGGCGCGGCTCTCGGCCCGCAGGGCGACGTCCATCCGGCCGAGGAAGGTGTCGTGGGAGAGGCGTCCGCTGCCCGCGCCGTCCTTCAACGCGTCGATCGCCTGGTCCCGTTCGGCGTCGGACGGCCGCAGGCGGCCGGTGGGGGACTCAGGAGTCGTCATGGCCAGATTGTCCGCTCGGCCGGTTCGGGGTGTCCAGAGAGCGCCGCGGGCGGGCACCGGGGGAGTACGTCACTGACCGACAGACGCCGGGCCCGTTCGCCCGGTTCCGGCCTCAGCCCTTGCGGGCCGCGGCGAGGATCTTCTCCGTGGTGTGCAGGAACCGCGACGTGACGGACCCCTTGTACGACGTGTCGAGGAACTCCTTGGTGACCCACTTGCCGTTCTGCAGGTGCACCACCACGTACGCGGCCCCCGCGTCGGCGCCGATCACCTCGACGTCGCCCTTCGGCGAGCGGCGGGGCAGGGGGAGGCCGGCGGGCAGCGGCTCGGAGAGGAAGGCGATCACCAGCCGCTTGTCGGGCGTCACCTCGACGCCCCGGAACGGCTCGGCGGCGAGCAGGTCGGCGACCTCGTCGACCGTGCGCAGCATCACGGGTACCGGGTACCCGAGCCCGGACTCCAGATGCGCCTCGATCCGGGCGGTCAGGGCGGCGCGGTCCGGCTCGTCGGTGGTGAAGAAGACGTTGCCGGTCTGGATGTACGAGCGGACGCCGGCGAGCCCCAGCTCGGTGAAGAGCGCCCGCAGCCGCTCCATCGTCACCGTCCGGCCGCCGACGTTGATGGCCCGCAGGAACGCGATGTACGTGGTGCTCGTGGTCGTCACCCGGCCAGTGTGGCACCGGGCACCGACAGTCGCCCGACCGCCGGTGCCCGGTGCTCGTCGTGCCCCGCGTCGTACGGCTAGGGCAGGACGGACTTCAGGACCTCGGGGGTCCGGGCGACCACGGCGTGGCCGTCGTCCGCGGTGATGATCGGCCGCTGGATCAGCGCGGGGTGCCCGGCCATCGCCGCGATCCAGCGCGCCCGGTCGGCCGGCTCACGGGTCCACTCCTTCATCCCCAGCTCCTTGGCCGCCGGCTCGTCGAGGCGGGTGATGTCCCAGGGCTCCAGGCCCAGGCGCCCCAGCACCACCTCCAGCTCGGCCTCGTTCGGCGGGTCCTCCAGGTAGCGGCGGACGGTGTACTTCATCCCGGCCGCGTCCAGCTCCTTGAGCGCCGTACGGCACTTGCCGCACCGGGGGTTGATCCAGATCTCCATGCCGCCAACCCTACCGACCCGCCGCCTCCCCGGCCCGTCCCCGCGACCGGGGGCGGGAACCGGCGGGGAACTCCTGGCCGTCCGCCGGTGGTTCACGATCCAGTACGAGGACCACGGAGGGGAGCACCGGATGGACGGCGCGGCGATCGTCGAGCAGCTGATGACGACGGAGGTCACGAGGGACCCGTACCCGCTGTACGCGAGGGCGCGCGAGCTGGGCCCGGTGATCGACGCGGGCGGCGGGGTCTACCTGGCGACGGGCTACGCGGCCGTCAACCGGGCCCTGCGCACCCCCGGCTTCGGCGTGGTGACCGGGGACATGATGGTCGAGTTCGACGCCCAGTACGGGCAGCACGAGTCGCTCGTCCTGTTCGGCCGATCGATCCTCCAGCGCAACGCCCCCGACCAGCCCCGGGTCCGCTCGCTGATCGCCTCCGTGTTCACCGCCCGCCGCGTCGCCCAGCTGCGCCCGGCCGTGGAGGCGGCCGTCGCCCGGCTGCTGGACGGGATGGCCGAGCAGGGCGCCGACGGCTCGCCCGTCGACTTCATGGACGCCTTCGCCTTCCGGCTGCCCGTCGGCGTGGTCTGCGAGCTGCTCGGCGTCCCCGAGCGGGACCGCTACCGCTTCCGCGGCCTGGCCTCCGACCTCACCGTCGCCCTGGAGATGTTCCAGTCGCCGGACGACCTCGCCCGGGCGGACGAGGCCGCCGTCGAGCTGTCCCGGTACTTCCGGGAGCTCGCCGCCGAACGCGTCGCCGACCCGAAGGACGACCTGGTCACCGACCTCGCCCGGATCGCCGCCGAGGACGACGACCGGCTGTCCGCCGAGGAGCTGCTCGCCAACCTGGTGCTGCTGCTGATCGCCGGCTTCGAGACCACCACCAACCTGCTCGGCAACGGCCTCGCCCAGCTCTTCCGCCACCCGGAGGCCGCGGCCGGGCTGCGCAGCGGCGCCGTCACCCCCGGCGGCTTCACGGACGAGGTGCTGCGCTTCGACTCCCCGGTCCAGGCCACCTCCCGGATCGCGCTCGCCGACGGCCTCTCCCTCGAGGGCGTGCCCGTCCCGCTCGGCTCGATGCTGACCCTGCTGATCGGCTCGGCCAACCACGACCCGCAGCGGTACGAGCGCCCGGAGGTCTTCGACCCGACCCGCACCGACAGCCAGCCGCTCAGCTTCGGCGGCGGGACGCACTTCTGCCTGGGCTCCCAGCTGGCGCGGACGGAGGCCGAGGTGGCGGTGCCCGCCCTGCTCGACCGCTTCCCCCGGCTGGCCCCGGGCGGCCCGGCCACCCGGCGCGACCGGCTGATCCTGCGCGGCTTCGAGGCGCTCCCGGTGACCGTCCGCTGACCGTCGGCCGACCCTGCGTCCCGGTTCCCCTTCGACCCTGGCGGCCGGGACGTTCGGCCGTTCGTGGGAGCGCCGAAGGTGGGGGAGCATGGAGGGACGAACCGGTCGAACCGGGCCGATTCCCCCCGGACCGGCCGCGACCGGCCGCCCAGGAGGTCCCGCCGTGCCCGCAGCACCCCGCCCGCCGCACCCCGCGGTCGAGCAGCCCCCGACGCCGGGCTGGGTGCTCTGGCTGCCCGTGATCCTGCTCGTCCTCGACCTGATCGCCGAGGCCGTCGTCCCCGACGCCGTCGCCGCCGGCTTCCTGCTCACCGCCCTGCCCGTGGTCGCCGCGTTCAGCTACGGCCCGGTGCTCACCGCCACCACCACGGGCGGGGCGCTGACCCTGCAGATCCTGCTCGCCCTGCGGGCCGGCCACATCAACGAGCAGCACCACGTCTGGGTCTACATCGCCACCGCGCTCTCCGGCGTGATGGGCACCGCGCTCTCCTGGCAGCGCACCCGCCAGAACCGCACCCTGCTCCAGGCCCGCACCGTCGCCGAGACCCTCCAGCGCACCGTGCTGCGCCCCGTCCCCGACCGGGCCGGAGGCCTGCGGGTCGCCGGCCTCTACCGCCCCGCCCAGGCCGAGGTGCTGGTCGGCGGGGACCTGTACGAGGTCTGCGACACCCGCTTCGGCGTCCGCGTCCTGCTCGGCGACGTCCGCGGCAAGGGCCTCGGCGCCGTCCGTACGGTCGCCGACGTGCTCGGCGCCTTCCGCTCGGCCGCGCACGACACCCCCGACCTGGTCGACCTCGCCGACCAGCTCGACCGCGCCGTCCTGCGCGACGCCGCCGACCGGGGCGACGACGAGCTGTTCGCCACCGCCGTCCTGCTCCAGTACCGGCCCGGCTCCGACTGCGTGGAGATCGTCAACCGGGGCCACACCACCCCGCTGCTCCTCGCCGACGGCACCATCTCCCCGGTCTCCTGCGCCGACGAGCTCCCCCTCGGCCTCGCCCACCTGGGCCCGGCCGACGCCCGCAGCAAGCCCACCGCCGTCGCCCTGCCCCCGGGCGCCACCGTCCTCCTCTACACCGACGGCGTCAGCGAGGCCCGCGACGCGGCCGGATCCTTCTACCCCCTCGCCGCCCGCCTCGCCGCCCTCGGCACCGCCACCCCCGACCGCGTCGTCTCCTTCCTCGCCCAGGACGTCCACACCTTCGCCGGCCTCCTCGCCGACGACCTCGCCCTCCTCGCCCTCACCCCGGAATGACCCGAACGACCCGAGGGCCCCGCCGCCGGAAGCTCCGCCGGCATCGGCCGACCCGCGTGGTGACGGGTCGGCCGGGCGCGGGTCGGGGGCGGGCTACTTGAGCCAGCCGAGTTGTTGGGCGCGGACGCCGGCGCGGAAGCGGTTGTCGGCGCCGAGCTTCTCCATCAGGTCGTTCATCAGGCGGCGCAACGTGCGGGTGGAGACGCCGAGTTCGCGGGCTATCGCCTCGTCCTTGGAGCCGGCGTTCATCATCCGCAGGATGCTCGCCTGCTGGCCGGTGAGGGGGGTGTCGACGGGCGTCTGGGGCGGTTGGGTGTCGGTGCCGAGTTCGACGGCGGACTGCCAGCAGTGCTCGAAGACCCGGCGGAGCAGGCGGGTGATCACCGGGCCGCGGGTGATCATGGCGGTGGGCTGGGCCTCCGCGCCGAAGGCGGGGGTGAAGGCCATCACGTCGTCGATGACGATCAGGCGGAACGGGATGGTGGGGGCCAGTCGGATCTGGACCCCGGACTCCTGCATCTCCTCCAGCAGGGCGAGACCCTCCGGCAGGCGTGCGGTGGAAGCGAGGTGGATGGTGCGCATCCCCACGCTGCGGTTGACGACCTTCTGGTTGCGTTTCAGGCGGGCCTTGGAGCGGCTCTTGACGACGGGGCCGGGGTGCATGCTCAGCACCTCGTCCTGGGCGAGTTCGGTGCAGTCCTCCAGCACTTCGGAGATGTGGTCGAGGCCGACGATCAGTTCGGCGGGTGCGAGGCTCTCCTGCTGCTGGTACTGGTCGGCGAGTTCGGTGGTGAGGAGCCGCATGGCCTTGCGGACCCGGATGGTCTCCTCGAGCCAGCGCACGGCCGTCTGTTCGGCCTGCTGCGCGAGGCGGACGAGCGCGGTCTCGGTGGAGGTGACGGTGGGTCGCCCGCTGCCGCCGGCGGACCCGTTCAGTAACCCGAGTTCGTTGAGCAGCGCCATGGCCTCGTGGAGGGAGGCCGGGTTCAGGCCCGACCTGGCGCAGAGCTCGGATGTGCTCAGGTTCGACTCGTTCCGCAACTGTCTGTAGAGGTCCGCCAGGACCTTCCGGTCGCGCTCAAGATCCATTGCCAGCTCCGTGGTGATGGTTCTGCTGCTCTGCGGTGCCACGGGGACAACCCTGGCCGTCACCAGTCACGGCACCTATGGGACAGCTGTGATCCCTGGACTTGCCGTGGTGCGATCGGCAGGATCGAAGGAACTTCGCTTGAGAAACAGAGTACGGCGGAGTCGAGACAGGAATCGATCAATTCGCTGGGGGGATGAGTAGCATGGTGGCCATTCGGCAATCGTTTCAGTCGGCTTGGGCGGGTTTCGGGTTTCCGGGCGGGCGCGACAAGGACCTTGAGTGGGGCTGAGCCGCACGGCTCGCTCCTCGACTGACCGAAGGGGATGGGCTCGGTGGAGTTGACGCTCCCGTCGATGGCGGCGCTGGCGCTGTTCGTGCCGACCGTGGTCGCCGTGGTCGTGGTGCCCGGGCCGAACATGCTGCTCATCCTCAGTCGTGGCATCGGTCAGGGCCGGCGGGCGGCGTTCGCCTCGGCGCTCGGGGTCGAACTCGGCACGCTGGTCCACGTCCTGGGCACGGTGGTGGGGGTGTCGGCGCTGATCGCCGCCTCCGCCACGGCGTTCGACGTGGTGAAGTACGCCGGCGCCGCCTACCTGGCCTACCTGGGCGTCCGGACGCTGCTGTCCAAGGGCGGCGCGCTGGGCGAGGGCCCGTCGGGCGCGGAGAGCCCACGGTCGGTGGGGACCCTTCTGCGCCAAGGGGCCCTGGTGAACGTGCTCAACCCCAAGGTCGCCCTCTTCTTCCTGGCGCTGCTGCCGCAGTACGTCGACCCCGAGCGGGGGTCGGGCGCCAGTCAGACCCTGGTGCTGGGGCTGGTGTTCTTCGCGATCGCCCTGGCCATGGACCTGGTGTACGCGGTGGCCTCGGTCGGGGTGGGCGCGTGGCTCGCCCGCAGTGTGCGGTTCGCCCGTGCACAGAAGTACATCACCGGCTGTACGTACCTTCTGCTGGGCGCCTCCGCGGCGTTCGCGCAGCCCTCGGGGCGTCACGCGGGCTGATCGGGGCCGTCCGGCTTCCGGACCGGCGTGTTCCGCCCTCTCCATTTCCGTCACGCTCAACTCCTTCGTGGCTCCTCCGCGCCCAGCGCGCGGTCTATTCCTCAACTTCCGCGCCCGTCGTGCGGTTTATCGCTCAACTTCTTCAGGCCTATTCATCCATTACCCGTGGGCGGGCGCGGCCGATTGTGCGCGGGGCCGCCCGCCACCTGGCGATTTAGCCGGAGAACATTTCGACGTCGATCGAAAATCGTCTTTCGGCCACCGAACGCCTGCCCGCGGAACCCGCCTACTTCAGACCCATTCCGGACAACCCCAGGACGTGAGACGGAGGACCGTTCGATGCCATGGAGACCCCTCCCCGGCCGGATCGCCGAAGCGGCCGCAGTCCGCCCGCAGGCGCCGGCACTGCTCTGGCACGCGGACGAGGTGACGTACGCCGAACTGCACCGCATGGCCTGCGCCGCCGCCGCGCGGATCGCCGGGCTGGGCCTGCGCCCCGCCGAACCGGTGGCCCTGGTGGCGAAGAAGTCGCCGCAGGCCGTCGCCGTGGTGCTGGCCTGCCTGATGCTGCGCCGGCCCGTGCTGCTGCCCTCGGCGGAGCTCGGCGCGGAGACCCTGGCCGCCCTGGTGGACCGCTGCGGCGCCCGGCGGCTGCCCGACCCGGCCCAACTGACCGAAGGGCAGGGGGAGTTCGCCTTCGACGGTGATCACGACCCGGAGGACGTGGCACTGCTCCTGACCACATCGGGCTCGACCGGGCTGCCCAAGGTCGTGCCGCTGACCGGCGGCGCGGTGACGCGCTTCGCCGACTGGGCCGCCGAGCGGTTCGGCATCGGCCCGGAGAGCACGGTGCTCAACTACGCACCCCTCAACTTCGACCTGTGCCTGCTCGAGGTCTGGACCACGCTCAGCCGCGGCGGCTGCGTCTCCCTGGTCGACCAGGACCTCGCCGCCAACCCTGCCCACCTGCTGGCGCAGTACCGAACCCGGCCGGCCCAGGTCGTCCAGGGCGTCCCGATGCTCTACCAACTGCTCACCCAGGCCGCCGAGGGCGACCCGGAGCTGGTGCTGGACGGCGTGGAGCACGCGCTGCTCACCGGCGACGCCGTCAGCGCCCGAGGCTTCGAACCGCTGCCGACGCTCCTGCCCAAGGCCGTCTTCCACAACGTCTACGGCTGCACCGAGACCAACGACAGCTTCCTCCACACGATCGACCCGGCGGACCCGATGCCGTACGGCACGGTGCCGATCGGCCGGCCGATCGACGGGGTCGACGCGCTGGTCCTGGACGGGAACGGCGAGGAGCTCACCGGGCCCGGCCGCGGCGAACTCGTCGTCTCCACACCGTTCCAGACCGCCGGGTACCTGGACGCCGAGCTCGACCGGGGCGTCTTCTCCGAGCGCGGCGGAACCCGCTACTACCGCACCGGGGACCTGGTGCGCCGTCACGAGGACGGGGTGCTGACCCTGGAGGGCCGGCGGGACTTCGTGGTGAAGGTCCGCGGCGTGCGGATCAACACCGCCGAGGTCGAAGCCGCCCTGCGCAGCCACCCGGCCGTCGCCGAGGCGGCGGTGATCGCCCTTTCCGACGAGCTCGCGGGCACACGGCTGCACGCCGTGGTGCAGCGCGCCGAGGGCGGGAAGCTCAACTCCCTGACCATCCGCCGGCACGCCGCCGGGCTCCTGCCCCGGGTGGCGATCCCCACCACCGTCGAGCTGGTGGACACCCCGCTGCCCCGCACCGGCACCGGGAAGCTCGACCGCAAGGCCGTCCAGCGCCGCCTCGTTCAGGCGCGGACCGACCGACCCGACACCCCTGCCTCCGGAGGCTGACATGGCGCGCACCGACGACATCAAGCGGTACCTGATCGATCAGTTCCTGCTGGAGGTCACGGTCGAGGAGATCGAGGACGACTTCGACCTGCTGGCCAACGGCGTGATCGACAGCCTCGGCCTGCTGACCGTGGTCGGCTGGCTGGAGAACACCTACAAGCTGGACATCGACGCGCTCGACATCGTGCCGGACAACTTCCGCTCGGTCGCCTCGATCGACGCCTTCCTCGGCCAGGCCGAGGTGGTGGCGAGCGGAGCCAGCTGACCGTGTCCGATCTGCTGCAGAGCCTGGTACGGGGCGCCGAGCCGGTGGGGCGCCAGGCCTGGGCCGACTTCTGGGAGCGGCTGCACGAGCGGCGGCCGAACCACGGCGAGGCCCTCGCCGTGCTCGCCTCGCTCTCCACCCGCACCCCGGCGACGCCGACCCTGGAGTCCTTCCTCGGCTCACTGTCCGACCGCCGCGCCCCGCTGCCGGAGCGCTGGCCCGGCACCGTCAACCTGGTCGGCACCGGGGGCGGCCCCGCCACCTTCAACCTGACCACCGCGGCCGTCCTGGTGGCCGCGGCGACCGGGGTGCCGATCGTCAAGACCGGGTCGCGCGGCTACAGCAGCCGGTACGGCTCGATCGACATCCTGGACCGGCTGGGGCTGCCGACCGCGCGCTCGTACGCCGAGTGCGAGGACCGGCTCGGCCGCTTCGGCCTGGCCTTCGCCTCCGGGTTCGTCTACCCGGCGGAGCTGACCGAGCTGGCGCGCGCCGTGCTGCCGTACGGCATGCGGCAGATCGGCCGGTTCGTCAACCTGCTCGGGCCGTTCCTCGCGGCGGTGCCCGTCGAGGTGCAGCTGACCGGCGTGTCCTCGCCCGAACTCTGGGAGTCCTTCGCGGAGTTGGCGGCCGAGCGGCGGGTCTGGCTGGTCCGCAACGGCCTCGGTGTGGACGAGCTGCTCAGCTTCACCGCCAACACCGTACGGGCGAACGGCCGCGAGCTGTCCGTCGGCCCGGAGACGGTGGGCGCGGCGGACGGCACCCTCGCCGACCTCGCCCCGGCGCCGGAGGGCGCCGACGCGGCCGGGCACCTGCTCGACCTGCTGCGGGGCCACGGCCCGGCGGCCGCGGTGGAGAGCATCTGCCTCAACGCGGCGGCCGCGGCGGTCGCCTCCGGCCGGAGCACCGACTGGGCGGAGGCCTTCGCCACCGCCCGGGCGGCGGTGGCGGACGGCGCGGCGGTCGGTCTCGTGGAGCGGCTGCGCCGGGAGGTGCGGGCCGGTGTCTGACCGTCACGAACCGGTGCGGTTCTTCGCCGGCCGGAGCCCCGCCGACCCGGGCCTGGCGCTGTTCCTCAACGCCGGCGACCCGGGCCTGGACCAACTCGCCGACCTCGTACGGCTGTTGGACGAGGAGCGGGTGGACTGCCTCGAACTGGCGGTGCCGTTCCCCGACTCGGTGACCGACGGCCCCGTCATCCGGCGGTCCGCGCGGCGGGCGTTGGAGCGCGGCGTCGACCTGGACGCGGTGCTCGGCTTCGTCGAGCGCGTCCGGCCGGAGCTGCGGCACACCCGGATCGCCCTGCTGGCCGACTGGGGCCACTCGGTGAAGCCGGTGGGCCTGGAGGAGTTCCTGCGCAGGGCCAGGGGCGCGGGAGCGGACGCGACCCTGCTGCACGGCCTTCCGCCGCTGGCCCGGCGGCGGTACCTGGAGGCCGCGGAGCGGATCGGGCAGCCGGTGGTCACCACCTGCTACCCGAACTCGCCCCGCGAAGTCCTGGCCGAGAGCGCCGAGTTCGCCTCGGCGTACCTGTACCTGGTGGCCCACTTCGGCCGCTCGGGCACGGCCCCGGCCCCGGACCGCTCGGCGCTCGCGCCGGTGGTCGCCACCCTCAAGGGGCTCACCCCGGCCCCGGTGGCCGTGGGGTTCGGGGTCCGCACCGCCGAGGACGTCTCGGCGATGGGGGCGCTGGGCGCGGACGCGGCGATCGTCGGAAGCGCCCTGGTGGCGGAGGTCGAGCGGGCCCTGGAGGCCGGCGGCGACCTGCTCGCCGCACTCGCGGGATTCGTCGGCGGGCTGCGCCGACGGCCCTCCCGCGAAGAACAACTGTCCAATCACTGAAGGGAGTTCGTCATGATCATCCGCAAGCTGGACGACGTCAGAACGGTCGAGTGGGGCAACGGCGTCAGCCGCCGCTTCCTCCTGGAGTCGGACCGCATGGGCTACTCCGTCACCGACACCGTCGTGGCGGCCGGCACCAAGTCGCTGCTGGAGTACAAGCGGCACCTGGAGGCCTGCTACTGCATCTCGGGCCGCGGCGAGGTCGTCGACATGGCGGGCAACAGCCACCCCATCGAGCCCGGCACGCTCTACGCCCTCGACCAGAACGACGCGCACTGGCTGATCGCCTGGCCGGAGGAGGACCTGCGCCTGGTGTGCGTCTTCACCCCGGCGCTGCGCGGCGACGAGGTCCACGACCTCACCGGCGCCTCGTCCTCCCACTACTGATCCCGCCCGCACCACCGACCACCGACCGGGGAACGAAGCGATGATCGAATGGTCCGAGGACCGGCGCGCGTTGCGCGACGGCCTGACACCGTGGTTCGAGAAGTTCGGCGACGACCACCTGGCCCACGACAAGGCCGCGCGGTTCCCGCGCGACTCCTGGCAGGCCGTGGTCGACTCGGGCCTGCTCGGGCTGCCGTTCGAGCCCGAGTACGGAGGGCTCGGCCAGGACCTGCTGACCACCATGTACGTCCTGGAGGGTCTCGGCCACGGCTGCCGCAACGGCGGGCTCAACTTCTCCGTCACCACCAGCATGGTGAGCGTCGGAGTCCCGCTGCAGCGCTTCGGCACCACCGCCCAGAAGGAGCGGTACCTGACCGGAGTGGCCGAGGGCCGCCTCATCGGGGCCCATGCGATCACCGAACCCGGCGGCGGCTCGGACGCGCTGGCGATGCGCACCCGCGCCGTACCCGACGACGACGCGTACGTGCTGAACGGGAGCAAGACCTTCGTCAGCAACGGACCGGTGGCGGACGTGATCGCGGTCTACGCCAAGACCGACCCGACCGCCGGTCCGCTCGGGGTGACCGCCTTCCTGGTGGAGCGCGACACGCCGGGGCTGACCGTCGGCCGGCCGATCGAGAAGATGGGCCTCAAGGCCTCCCCGATGTCGGAGCTGTTCTTCGACGACTGCCGGGTGCCGAAGGCCAACGTGATCGGCCGGCCGGGCACCGGCTTCCTGGTGCTCGACCACGTGATGAAGTGGGAGATCCTCTGCTCCTTCGCCGTCACCGTCGGCGAGATGCGGCGCCGGCTGGAGCAGTGCATCGACTACGCCAAGGAGCGGACGGCCTTCGGGCAGCCGATCGGGTCGTTCCAGCTGGTGGCGAGCCGGATCGTGGAGATGCGGATCGGCGTCGAGACCTCGCGGCGGTGGCTGTTCGACACCGCCGAGGCCCTCCTCGCGGGCCGGGACGTCACCGTCGACCTGGCCTCGGCCAAGCTGGTCGTCAGCGAGGCGAACCTGGCGTCCGCGCTGCACGCCGTGCAGATCTTCGGCGGCAACGGCTACACGGCCGAGTACGGCGTCGAGCAGGAGCTGCGCAACGCCGTCGCCGGGACGATCTACTCCGGCACCTCCGAGGTCCAGCGGGTCCGGATCGCCACCATGCTCGGCCTCTGAGCCTCCCCTTCGCACCGTGACGGAGCCCCCCTTGCCGACCTTGCCGACCGACCCGCCCGCCACCCTGGCGGCGACCGACTTCATCGACCACTCCGCCCCGGAGGTGGCCGCCTTCGTCGCCGACGTGCTGCCGGACGGCGGCACGGACGACCGCGACCGCGCCGTACGGCTGTACTACGCGGTGCGCGACCGGATCAACTACGAGATCTACGGCGCCGAGTTCACCCGCGAAGCCCTGACCGCCAGCGCGACCCTGCGGGCCGAGCGCGGCCTGTGCATCCACAAGTCGCTGGTGTACCTGGCGGCGCTCCGCTCGGTCGGCGTCCCCGGCCGCCTGGTGCTCACCGACGTGCGCAACCACCTGGCGTCCGAGCGGATCAAGGAGTACGTCGGCGGCGACGTCTTCCACTACCACGCGCTCACCACCGTCGAGTTGGACGGGCGCTGGGTGCGGGCCACCCCGGTCTTCAACAAGCTGCTCTGCCGCCTCTACGGCATGAAGCCGCTGGACTTCGACGGGACGGCCGACAGCGTGCACCACCCCTTCGACGAGCAGGGCGCCCGGCAGATGGAGTTCCTGCACGAGCACGGCGAGTTCGACGACCTGCCGTACGACCTGGTGCTGACCGGCATGCGCCGCGAGCACCCCGGTCTGTTCGCCGGGCCGCAGTCCCGGCGGTTCGCCGCCGGTTCGCTGGTGGCCGACGCGGCCGCCCGCCGCACCACCTGACACCGTTCCCCTTTCCCCGCGACGCACCACCAGGCCCGGAGGCCGACACGTGGACACCATCAAGTACCAGCTGGCCGATTCGCAGATCCCGACGACCTGGTACAACCTGGCCGCGGACCTTCCCGTGCTCTCGCCCCCGCTGCACCCGGGGACCGGACAGCCCGCGACGGTCGAGGACCTGGTCGGGATCATGCCCAAGGAGCTCGCCGAGCAGGAGCTCTCCCTGGAGCGGGACATCGAGATCCCGTCCGTGGTCCGGCAGATCTACGCCCAGTGGCGGCCGGCGCCGCTGTTCCGGGCCCGCCGCCTGGAGAAGCTGCTCGACACCCCCGCGCGGATCTACTACAAGTACGAGGGCGGCAGCCCGGCCGGCAGCCACAAGCCCAACACCGGTATCGCGCAGGCCTTCTACAACAAGGAGGCCGGCATCCGCCGGCTCGCCACCGAGACCGGGGCCGGGCAGTGGGGCTCCTCGCTCTCCCTCGCCGGGGCCTTCTTCGGCCTCGAGGTCAAGGTCTTCATGGTGAGGGTCAGCTACCACCAGAAGCCCCACCGCCGCGCGCTGATGCAGGCGTACGGCGCGACCTGCGTGCCCAGCCCGTCGACCGAGACCGCCGCCGGGCGCGGCATCCTGGCGGACGACCCGGACTGCCCGGGCAGCCTCGGCATCGCGACCTCCGAGGCGATCGAGGTCGCGATGAACGACCCGTTCACCAACTACGCGGGCGGCAGCGTGCTCAACCACGTCGCCCTGCACCAGACGGTGATCGGCAAGGAGGCGCTGCTCCAGCTGGAGATGGCCGACGACTACCCGGACATCGTCGTCGGCGCGGCCGGCGGCGGCAGCAACCTGGCCGGCCTGGCCTTCCCGTTCCTCGGCGAGCAGCTGCGCGGCGGCCGCCGGGTGCGGGTGATCGCCGCGGAGCCGTCCGCCTGCCCGAGCCTCACCCAGGGCCGCGTCGCCTACGACTTCGGCGACGCCACCGGGCTGACCCCGCTGCTGAAGATGCACACCCTCGGCCACTCCTTCGTGCCGCCCGCGATCCACGCCGGCGGCCTGCGCTACCACGGCATCGCGCCGCTGGTCAGCCAGGCGCTGGAGGACGGCCTGCTGGAGGCGCGCGCCGTCCCGCAGACCGCCTGCTTCGAGGCCGGCCTGACCTTCGCCCGGACGGAGGGCATCCTGCCGGCGCCCGAGTCCACCCACGCGATCCGGGTGGCCATCGACGAGGCGCTGCGGCTCAAGGAGGAGGGCCGCTCCGAGGCCATCCTGTTCGGGCTCTCCGGCCACGGGCACTTCGACCTCACCGCCTACGAGAAGTACCTGGGCGACGAGCTCGTCGACGAGGGCTTCGACCAGGAGCTGGTGGCCCGCTCGCTGTCCCGGCTGCCGGAGCAGTTCGGCGCGGGCCCCTCCGGTACTCAGGCCGACCAGGTCGCGGGGAGCTGAACGAACCGTGCGGTTGAAGGTGTGCGGGGTCACCGGCGAGGACCAGCTGCGGCTGCTCGCCGGAGCCCCGGTCGATCTGGTCGGGCTCTGGTACGGCGTGCCGGACGGGCCCGCGGACCTCGACCTGCCGGAGCTGGTCCGACTCGCCGGGTGCGCGCGCTCGGCCGGCGGGCCGTCCCCGGTCCTGGTGACCCTGCTCGCCGACCCGGCGGCGCTGCGCGAGGCGGTCACCGCCTCGGGGGTGTCGCGGGTGCAGCTGCACGGCTACGCGACACCCGCCCAGGTGGCGGCGATCCGCGCGGAGCTGCCCGGCGTGGAGCTGCTGAAGGTGCTCCACGTCCGGGACGGCCGGGTGCTGGAGAAGCCGCTGATCGGGGCCTACGAGCAGGCGGGCGTGGACGTCTTCCTGTTCGACTCGGTGGGCGCGGACGGCCGGATCGGCAGCACCGGCGTGCCGCTGGACGCGGAGGCCGTCGAGGCGGTGCTCGGGCGGCTGACCAGGCCGTTCATGCTGGCCGGGGGGATCAGCGCGGTCAACTCCACCGCGCACCGGGCCGCCCGGAGCCACCCCGGCTTCCACGGCATCGACGTGGACAGCGCCGCGCGCGCCCCGGGCGGCGCCTTCGACGCGGAGCGGATCGAACGGATCAGGTCGGCCTGGCGGCCCGCCGCCGGGGCCTTCCCGGCGGCGCTGCTGGCCGCCCGGCTGCCGGTCGTCATGGAGCTCAAGGCCCGCAGCGCCCACGGCGAGGACCTGTTCCGGGGCCGCCCGGTGCGCGAGATCGTGGACCGGTACACCCGGCTGGGCGCGCCCGCGCTCTCGGTGGTCACCGGCTCCTGGTTCGGCGGCACTCCGGCCCTGCTGGAGGAGGTGGTGGCCGCCACCGAACTCCCCGTCCTGGTCAAGGACTTCTTCACCAAGGAGCGGCAGCTCGCCGAGGCCCGCGCGGCCGGGGCGGCGGCCGTCCTGCTCACCGCCACGGTGCTGCCGCGCGGGGTGCTGCCCTCGCTGATCGAGGCCGCCCTGGGCCACGGGCTGACCCCGTTCGTCGAGGTCACGGACGAGGGCGAGCTGGCGGCGGTGGTGCACGGGGAGTCCTGCGTGGTGGCCGTCAACAACAAGGACATCCGGCGCAAGGAGCAGGACGCGCCCGACCTGGGGCGCAGCCTGCGCCTGCTGCCCGCCGTCCTGGCCACCGGCACCCGGGTGCCCGTGAGCGCCAGCGGCATCGAGACGCCGCAGGACGCCGGGGGGCTGCTGGCCGCAGGGTACCGGGGCCTGCTGATCGGCACCGGCCTGCTGCGCCACCCCGATCTGGACGGCTGGTTCGGCGAGTTGGGTGAGTTGGGCGATCTCGGCGATCTCGGCGATCTCGACGATCTCGGAGAAGGAGCGGTGGCGACGTGGTGACCATCTACCCCGCCCCCTCGCCGGAGGCCTTACCCGCCGGGCTCTCGCTGCGGGCGGCGCTGGCCGGGATACCGGTGCTCTGCCGGGAGGAGCCGATCGCCCGCGAGGCGGTCGCCGCCGACTTCGCGGAGCGGTACTCCGGCGTCCCGGCGGTCGGCCTGTCCCGCTCCGAACCGGCGGTGCTGTACACCGGGGTGCTGCCGGCCTCGTCCGACGCCTCCGGAGGGAGCCCCGTCCGCTACGGCCGCCCCGTCCCGCCGGTGCTGCTCGGGGTGTACGGCGACGAGGGCAGGGTCCGCGGCTGGCTGCCCGGACTGCCCCGGCGCACCACCCCGCGCAGCGCCTCCGCCCTGGTGGCGGCCGGCCTCCCGCCGGTGCCGACGGACGCCGCCCCCTGCCAGCAGGTGGTGGCGGCGGAGGTGGACCTGCGGGAGCTGCCGGTGCTCACCACCACCCCCCGGGACGCCGGCCCGTACCTGACCGCCGCGCTCGTTCACGCGGGCGACGCCGCGGGCGGCGGCAGCGCGCTCTCCGCGCACCGGATGCTGGTGATCGGCCGGGACCGGCTGACGGTCTGGATGGTCCCCGGCCGGCGGCTCGGGCAGCTCTACCAGGAGGCGGTGGCGCGCGGCGAGCGCCTCCCCGTCACCGTCAACCTCGGGGTGCCGCCCGCCGCGATGATCGCCTCGGCCCTCAACACCCGCTTCCTACCGCCGGGTTCGGACAAGCTGACGGTGGCCGGGGCCCTGGCCGGGGCGCCGGTCGGGCTCGTCCCGGCGCTCAGCCAGCCCGGTGCGACGGCGCTGGCGGAGAGCGAGATCGTGCTGGAGGGGTTCCTCGACGGCACGCTGGCCGACGAGGCGATGCCGGGCTCCCCGCCCGAGGGCTCGCTCCCCGAGTTCCTCGGCTACGACGGGCGGGCCAGGAGCGGGCTGCCGGTGCTCACCGTCACCGCCGTCACCACCCGGCGCGACCCGTTCTACCAGGCCGTGATCGGGCCCGGCCGCGAGCAGTCGCACATCCTGGGCGCCGCCGGCGCGCTCTCGGTGGCCCTGTCGCTGCCGTCCGCGCCCGGGCTGCACGTGCACGACCTGCACTTCTCGCCGGCGGGCGGCGGCATGCTCCTGCTCGCCGTCGCCGTCCGCAAGGAGTCCGCCGAGGGGGACCGGGCGCTGGCCGCGCTGGCCCGGGAGGTCGTGGCCCGGCACCCGTTCGTCAAGACGGTGCTGTTCACCGACGACGACGTCCGGATCCGCTGCGCCGAGGAGCTGCTCTGGGCCCTCACCACCCGGGCCAACCTCGGCGTGGACTGCGTCGAACTGCCCGGGTACCCGCCGGTGCCGATGGACCCGTCGCAGACGGCCGACTGGGCGGGGGAGCGGGGCGGTACGCCGGACGTACCGCCGCGCACCTTCGTCGACGCCACCACGCCCCACCGGCTGCGCGCCGGCACCGGGCGCAGCTTCCCGTCCGCGCAGGGCTGACCACCGGGGCCGGCGCGCCCCGCACCGCGAGCGCCATCCCGCACCGCCACTGCGCACCGCCACCCGCACCGCCACCGCTCACCACCGGCGCCACCGCTCACCGACGCGACACCGAGCACGATGCCACCTCCCGAGGGGAAGACATGACTGGGCAGCACACGGCCGGGCGCGGGATCGCCCCGGACGACTGGAACGACACCGCGCACGAGCTGCCCGACACCCCGGCGACCCTGACCGGGCTGCTCGCCGACCAGGCGGCCCGTACGCCGGAGCGCACCGCGCTGGTCTTCGAGGACACCGAGCTCACCTACGCCGAACTCCACGCCAGGGCCGAGCGCCTCGCCGCCCGCCTGCGGCTGCACGGGGCCGGCCCGGACCGGCTGGTCGCGCTCACCGTGCCGCGCTCGGTGGAGCTGGTGGTCGCCCTGCTGGCGGTGCTCAGGACCGGCGCCGCCTACCTGCCGGTCGACCCGGACTACCCGGCCGACCGGATCGCGTACCTGCTCGACGACGCCGCGCCGGTGCTGCTGCTCAGCCACAGCACCGTGGGCCACCCGGCGGGGGAGGACGTTCCGACCCTCGTCCTGGACGAGCTCCCGGAGACCGACGACGCCCCCGGCGGGACGCACGACGCCCCGAGCCCGGCCGACGCCGCGTACGTCATCTACACCTCGGGCTCCACCGGCCGCCCCAAGGGCGTCGTCGTCCCGCACGAGGGCATCGTCAACCGGCTCCTGTGGATGCAGGCCGCGTACGGCCTGACCGAGGACGACCGGGTGCTCCAGAAGACCCCGTCCGGCTTCGACGTGTCGGTCTGGGAGTTCTTCTGGCCGCTGATCACCGGCGCCGTCCTGGTCGTCGCCCGCCCGGACGGGCACCGCGACCCGGCGTACCTGGCCGAGCTGATCCGCGAACAGCGGATCACCACCGCGCACTTCGTCCCGTCGATGCTCCAGGCCTTCGTCGACGAGACCGCCGCCGCCGGCTGCACCGGGCTGCGCCGCGTGATCGCCAGCGGCGAGGCGCTGCCGGTCGAACTCGTCGCCCGCTTCCGGGCGTTGCTGCCCGGAGTGCCGCTGCACAACCTGTACGGGCCGACCGAGGCCTCCGTGGACGTGACCTTCTGGGAGTGCGTCCCCGAGCCGGGCGAGACCTCCGTCCCCATCGGCCGCCCGGTCTGGAACACCCGGGTGCACGTGCTCGACGCCGAGCTGAGGCCGGCCGCGATCGGCGAAACGGGCGAACTCTACCTCTCCGGCGTGCAGTTGGCCCGCGGCTACCTCCGCCGCCCGGGGCTGACCGCCGAGCGCTTCACCGCCGACCCGTACGGTCCGCCCGGCAGCCGGATGTACCGCACCGGCGACCTCGCCCGCCGGCGCGAGGACGGCGCGGTGATGTACGCGGGCCGCGCCGACCACCAGGTGAAGATCCGCGGCCTGCGGATCGAACTGGGGGAGATCGAGGCGGTGTTGGACGCCTGCGAGGGCGTCGGCGCCGGCGCCGTACTGGCCCGGGAGGACAGGCCCGGCAGCAAGCGGCTGGTGGCCTACCTGGTGCCGCAGCCCGGCGGCGCCGTCGACGTCGACGCGGTGCGCGAGGCCGTCGGGGCCGCGCTGCCCGAGTACATGGTGCCCGGCGCGTTCGTGCTGCTCGATGCCTTCCCGCTGACCCCGAACGGCAAGCTGGACCGCAAGGCCCTGCCGGCCCCCGCCGCCGCGCCCGAGGCCGGGCGGACCGCCCCGCGCACGCCCGTCGAGCGAACCCTGCACGACCTGGCCGCCGAACTGCTCGGCCTGCCGGAGCTCTCGGTCGAGGAGAACTTCTTCGACCTCGGCGGCGACTCGATCCGCGCCATCCAACTGGTCAGCCGGGCCCGCCGGGCCGGGTTCGCGCTCACCCAGCACGACGTGTTCACCCACCGCACCGTCGCGGCCCTCGCCGCGGCCGCCGGCGAGCCGGCCGCGGGGGCCGAGGGGGCCGCCCCGGCGCTGCCCGCCCTGCCCGAGCCGCCCGCGGCCGAGCTGGCCCGGCTGCGCGACGTCCGGCCGGACGCCGTCGAGTTCTGGCCGCTCGCCCCCCTCCAGCAGGGCCTGTTGTTCCACTCCGAGTACGCCAAGGGCGCCCTGGACGTCTACGCCGTCCAGCTGGTGTTCGACCTGGACGCCGAGCCCGAGGCGCTGCGGACGGCGGTCGGCCGGCTGCTGGAGCGCCACCCCAACCTCCGGGCCGGCTTCGCCCACGACGACCTGGAGGCGCCCGTCCAGTTCGTCCCGGCCGAGGCCCTGCCGGAGTTCACCCTGGTCGAGTACGTCGGCCCGAACGCGCGGCGCAAGGCCGAGGAGCTGTTCGACGTCGAGCGCCGCCGCGGATTCGACCTCTCCACGCCCCCGCTGCTGCGGATCGCCGTCGCCGACCTCGGCCCGCACGGACGCCGCGCCGCCCTGACCTTCCACCACATCCTGGTCGACGGCTGGTCGCTGCCGGTGCTGCTGGACGAGCTGACCGCGCTGCTCGCCGGCGCCGAGCCCGGCCCCGTCACCCCCTACCGCGACTACCTGGCCCTGCTCTCCGGCCGCGACCAGGAGGCCTCCCGCCAGGCCTGGCGCACCCTGCTCGACGGCCTGGAGGAGCCCGTCCTGCTCGCCCCGGGCGCGGCCGGAGCCCCCGTCGCCGACGGCTTGCCCCGCGACCACTGGGTGGAGCTGTCCGCCGGGCTCACCGAGCGGCTCGACGGCGTGCTGCGCGCCCGCGGCCTGACCCTCAACACCGCCGTCCAGGGCGCCTGGGCGCTGCTGCTGGCCCGGCTCACCGGCCGCGAGGACGTCGTGTTCGGCGCCACCGTCTCCGGCCGCGCGCCCGAACTGCCCGGCATCGAGGGCATGGTGGGCCTGTTCATCAACACCGTGCCGGTCCGCGCCCGCATCGCACCCGGCCAGACCCTGGCCGAACTGCTCGCCGGGCTCCAGGAGCAGCAGGCCGCGATGGCCGCGCACCAGTACACGGGGCTGGCCGAGATCCAGCAACTGATCGGCCACGGTGAGCTGTTCGACACCCTGACGGTCTTCGAGAGCTTCCCCGGCGACCGCACCGGCGCCGCCGTGGACAGCCGCTACGCCGTGCACTACCCCCTGGCCCTGCTCGCCCACCCCGGCGAGCGTCTGCGGCTGCGGCTGAGCCACCGGACCGACAGCTTCAGCCCCGCCGAGGCCGCGATGCTCGGCGAAAGGCTGGTCCGGCTTCTGACGGCACTGGCCGACGACCCGGAGCAGCCCGCCGCCGACATCTCCGTCCTCTCCAAGGCCGAGCGCCACCGGGTGCTGGAGACCTGGAACGACACCGACGAGCCGGCGGTCCACCGCACGCTGCCCGCGCTGTTCCGCGCCCAGGCCGACGAGACGCCCGGACACCTCGCCGTCCTGGCGGGCGAGCAGCGGCTCACCTACGCCGAACTCGACGCCCGGGCCAACCGGCTCGCCCACGAGCTGATCGCGCGCGGCGTCGGCCCCGAGCAGTTCGTGGCCCTCGCCCTGCCCCGGGACGAGCGGGCCGTGGTCGCCCTGCTGGCCGTCCTCAAGGCCGGCGCCGCCTACCTGCCCGTCGACCCCACGTACCCGGCCGAGCGCATCGACTACCTGCTCCGCGACGCCGGGCCCGCCCTCGTGCTGACCGTCGGGGGAGTCGACCTGCCCGACACCGGGCTGCCCGCGCTCCTCCTCGACGAGCCCGGCCTCGCCGCCGACCGCCCCGACACCGACCCGCAGGTGCCGCTGCGGCCCGAGCACCCGGCGTACGCCATCTACACCTCGGGCTCCACCGGCCGCCCCAAGGGCGTCGTCGTCCAGCACGCCTCGGTCGCCAACCTGGCGGCCTGGGCACGCGAGGAGTTCGGGCCGGAGCGCCTCGCGCACGTGCTGCTCACCACCTCGCTCAACTTCGACGTCTCCGTGTTCGAGCTCTTCGGGCCGCTGCTCTCGGGCGGCACCGTCGAGGTGCTGACCGACCTGCTCGCGCTCGCCGACCGCGGCGGCCGGCCCGCCACCCTGATCAGCGGCGTGCCCTCCGCGCTCGCCCAACTCGTCGCCCAGGGGGACCTGGACGCGAGCGCCGGCACCGTCGTCCTGGCCGGCGAGGCCCTGCCCGCCCAGGCCGCCACCGACATCGCGGGCGCCCTCGGTGCCGACCGGCTGGCCAACATCTACGGCCCCACCGAGGCCACCGTCTACGCCACCGCCTGGTACGGCACCGGCACGGTCGCCACCGCCCCGCCGATCGGCCGCCCGCTGCGCCGCACCCGGGTCTACGTGCTGGACTCCGGGCTCCGCCCGGTGCCGCCCGGTGTCGCGGGCGAGCTGTACATCGCCGGAGACGGCGTGGCCCGCGGCTACCTGGGCCGCCCCGGCCTGACCGCCGAGCGCTTCGTCGCCGACCCGCACGGCGCCCCGGGCACCCGGATGTACCGCACCGGCGACCTCGCCCGCTGGACGGCCGACGGCCAGGTCGAGTACCTCGGACGGCTCGACCACCAGGTGAAGATCCGCGGCTTCCGGATCGAACTCGGCGAGATCGAGGCCGAGTTGGCCGGTGTCGACGGCGTCGCCCAGGCCGTCGCCACGGTCCGCGAGGACCGCCCCGGCGACCGCCGCCTCGTCGGCTACGTGACCGGCACGGCCGCGCCCGAGGAGGTGCGCCAGGCCCTGGCGCAGCGGCTCCCGGCCCACCTGGTGCCGTCCGCCGTCGTGGTCCTGGAGGCGTTCCCGCTCAACCCGAACGGCAAGCTGGACCGCAAGGCGCTGCCGGCGCCCGCCGCCGAGCCGGGCGCCGGCGCCGGCCGGGCCGCCCGGGGCCTGCGCGAGGAGCTGCTCTGCGGCCTGTTCGCCGAGGTGCTCGGCGTCGAACGGGTCGGCATGCGGGACGACTTCTTCGCCCTCGGCGGTCACTCCCTGCTGGCCACCCGCCTCGTCAGCCGCATCCGCACCGCCTTCGGCGCCGAACTCGGCGTCCGCGCGCTGTTCGACGCGCCCACCCCCGAGGCGCTCGCGCCGCACCTGGACGGCGCCGCCACCGCCCGCGCCGCGCTCGGCCGCCGCACCCGGCCCGCGCACCCGCCGCTCTCCTACGGCCAGCAGCGGCTCTGGTTCCTCAGCCGGATGGACGAGAACCCGGCGGCCGGCCACATCCCGATCGCCCTGCGCCTCGGCGGCCCGCTCGACCGGGAGGCGCTCACCGCCGCCCTGGGCGACGTCACCGCCCGGCACGAGGCGCTGCGCACCCTCTTCCCGGCCAGGGACGGCGAGCCCTACCAGCTGGTGCTGCCCGAGGCCGCCCCCGCCCTGCCCGTCACACCGGTCACGGCGGAGGGCCTCGCCGCCGCCCTGACCGCCTCGGCGGCCCGCCCGTTCGACCTCGCCGCCCACCCCCCGCTGCGCGCCGAGCTGTTCGCGCTCGGCGACGAGGACCACGTCCTGCTGCTCACCCTGCACCACATCGCCGCCGACGGCTGGTCCATCGCGCCGCTGCGCCAGGACCTGGCCCGGGCCTACGCCGCGCGGACCGTCGGCGACGCCCCGCAGTGGGACGAACTGCCCGCCCAGTACGTCGACTTCGCGCTCTGGCAGCGCGAGGCGCTCGGCTCCGAGGAGGAGGCCGGCAGCCCGTACGCCCGCCAGCTCGACCACTGGCGCCAGGCGCTGGCCGGGCTGCCGGACCAGCTCGAACTGCCCACCGACCGGCCCCGCCCGGCCCGGACGAGCTACCGCGGCGGCAGCGTCCCCTTCGAGCTGGACGCCGACCTGCACCGGGGCCTGCTGTCCCTCGCCCGCTCCGAGCAGGCCACCCTGTTCATGGTGCTGCAGGCCGCCCTCGCGACCCTGCTCGGCAAGCTCGGCGCCGGCGAGGACATCCCGATCGGCAGCCCCGTCGCCGGCCGCACGGACGAGGCCCTGGACGGCCTGGTCGGCCTCTTCATCAACAACCTGGTGCTGCGCACCGACACCTCGGGCGACCCGGCCTTCACCGAACTGCTGCGCCGCGTCCGCGACACCGACCTGGCCGCCTACGGCAACCAGGACGTCCCGTTCGAGCGCCTGGTGGAGGCGCTGAACCCGACCCGCTCGCTCTCCCGGCACGCCCTGTTCCAGGTCTTCCTGGCCCTGCAGAACACCCCCGCCGCCGACCACGGCCTGACCGGCCTCACCACCGAACCGGTGGAAGTCGCCCTCGACGCCGCCAAGTTCGACCTCTCGCTGTACTGCGAGGAGCGGCCCGGCGGCGGCATCACCGTCCTCGCCGAGTACAGCGAGGACCTCTACGACCCGTCGAGCGTCGAGCTGCTCCTCACCAGGCTGCGGCGGCTGCTGGAGGCCGTCGTCGCCGCCCCCGGCCTGCGCCTCGGCGAGATCGACGTCCTCGGCGAGGACGAGCGCGAGCAGCTGCTCCACGGCTGGAACGACACCGCCCGCCCCCTGCCCGGGCAGAGCCTGACCGAGGCGTTCGAGGCCGTCGCCCGGGCCACCCCGGACGCCCTCGCCGTCGTCGCCGGGGCCGAGCGGCTCACGTACCGGGAGCTCGACGAGCGCGCCAACCGGCTCGCCCACCTCCTCATCGCCGAGGGCGTGCGGCCCGAGCAGTTCGTCGCCCTGGCCCTGCCGCGCACGGCCGGCCTGGTGACCGCCCTGCTCGCCGTCCTCAAGACCGGCGCCGGGTACCTCCCGCTGGACGTGGACTACCCGGCCGAGCGGATCGCCTACATGCTCGGGGACGCGGCGCCCGCCCTGGTCCTCACCACCTCCGACGCTTCCGACGCCACCGACGCCACCGCCGTGCCCCGGCTGCTCCTCGACCGCGAGGAGCGCCTCGCCGACCAGCCCGCCACCTCCCCGGGCGTCACCGTCGACCCGGCCACCCCGGCGTACGTGATCTACACCTCCGGGTCCACCGGCCGCCCCAAGGGCGTCGTCGTGCCCCGCTCCGCCCTCGGCAACTTCCTCGCCGCGATGGCCGAGCAGTTCCCGATGACGGCCGAGGACCGGCTGCTCGGCGTCACCACCATCGCCTTCGACATCGCCGCCCTGGAGATGTACCTGCCGCTGCTGGCCGGCGCGGGCCTGGTGGTCGCCCCCAAGGAGACCGTCCAGGACCCGGCCGCGCTCGCCGCGCTGATCGAGGCCGAGAAGGTCCGCGTCGTCCAGGCCACGCCCTCCCTCTGGCAGGCCCTGATCGCCACCCACCCGCAGGCGCTCGCCGGGGTGCGCGTCCTCGTCGGCGGCGAGGCCCTGCCGCCCGCCCTGGCCGCCCGGCTGCGCGAACTGTCCGACGGCGTCAGCAACATGTACGGCCCCACCGAGACCACCATCTGGTCCACCACGGCGGCCCTGGACGGGCGCCCCGGCGCCCCCGTCATCGGCCGGCCCGTCCACAACACGCAGATCCGCCTCCTCGACGGCACCCTCGCCCTCACCGCCCCCGGCGTTCCCGGCGAGCTGTACATCGCGGGCGACGGCCTGGCCCGCGGCTACCTCGGCCGCCCCGGGCTCACCGCCGAGCGCTTCACCGCCGACCCGTACGGCCCGCCCGGCAGCCGGATGTACCGCACCGGCGACCTCGCCCGCTGGACGGCCGACGGACACCTCGACTACCTCGGCCGGGTCGACCAGCAGGTCAAGCTGCGCGGCTTCCGGATCGAGCTCGGCGAGATCGAGTCCGTCCTCGCCGCCCACCCGGGCGTGGCGCAGGCCGCCGTCCTGGTCCGCGAGGACCGGCCCGGCGACAAGCGCCTCGTCGGCTACGTGGTCCCCGCCCCCGGCGCCGTCCTCGACCAGGCCGACCTGCGCCGCCACGCCGCGACCGAGCTGCCCGACTACATGGTGCCCGGCGCCGTCCTGCCGCTGGAGCGGCTGCCGCTCACGCCCAACGGCAAGCTCGACCGCAAGGCCCTGCCCGCCCCCGCCCCCGAGGAGGAGCAGGGCGCCCGGGCCGGCCGCGCCGCGCGCACCGTCCAGGAGGAGCTGCTCGCCGGCCTGTTCGCCGAGGTGCTCGGCCTGCCCTCGGTGCCCGTGGAGGAGAGCTTCTTCGCCCTCGGCGGCCACTCCCTGCTCGCCATCCGGCTGATCAGCCGGATCCGGGCCCTGTTCGACGCCGAGGTGAAGATCCGCCACCTGTTCGAGGAGCCGACCGTCGCCGGCCTCGCCGAACGCCTCGCCGGCGCCGCCGGAGCCCGCCCCGCCCTGCGCCGCCGCGAGCGGCCCGAGCGGCTGCCGCTCTCCCACCAGCAGGGCCGCCTCTGGTTCCTCAACCGCTTCGAGGGCGGCTCCCCGCTCTACAACATCCCGATCGCGCTGCACCTCGACGGGCCGCTCGACCGGGCCGCGCTCGAAGCCGCGCTCGCCGACCTGACCGGGCGCCACCAGGCCCTGCGCACGCTCTTCCCCGACGCCGAGGGCGAGCCCTACCAGCGCGTCCTCGACCCGGCGGAGGCCGCGCCCCCGCTGCACGAGCGGGCCTCGACCCGCGAGGGCCTCGCGCAGGACCTCCACGAGGCCGCCACCGGCGGCTTCGACCTCGCCACCGAGATCCCGCTGCGCGCCCACCTGCACACCCTCGGCGAGCGGGAGCACGTCCTGCTGCTGGTCCTGCACCACATCGCCGCCGACGGCCCGTCCACCACCCCGCTCACCCGCGACCTCTCCCGCGCCTACGCCGCCCGGACGACGGGCTCCGCCCCGACCTGGGACGAACTGCCCGTCCAGTACGGCGACTACACGCTCTGGCAGCGCGAGGTCCTCGGCTCCGAGGAGGACGGGCAGAGCCCCTTCTCCCAGCAGCTCGCCTTCTGGCGCACCGCCCTGGAGGGCCTGCCCGACCAGCTCGACCTGCCCACCGCCCGGCCGCGCCCGGCCGTCGCCGGCTACCGGGGCGGCACCGTCCCGCTGCGCATCGACGCCGGGCTCCACCGCCGGATCCAGGAGGTGGCCCGCGAGAACGGCGCCACCGTGTTCATGCTGCTCCAGACCGCGCTGGCCACCCTGCTCACCCGGCTCGGCGCCGGCGAGGACATCCCCATCGGCAGCCCGATCGCGGGCCGCACCGACGACGAACTCGACGAGCTGGTCGGCTTCTTCGTCAACACCCTGGTGCTGCGCACCGACACCTCCGGGGACCCGGCCTTCACCGAGCTGCTGGACCGCGTCCGCACCCACGACCTCGCCGCGTACGCCCACCCGGACCTGCCGTTCGAGCGGCTGGTCGAGCTGGTCAACCCGACCCGCTCGCTCGCCCGGCACCCGCTGTTCCAGGTGATGCTCGCCTTCCAGGAGAGCCTCACCGCCGAACTCGACCTGCCGGGGCTGACCGGCCGCGCCGAGATCGTCCCGCTCGGGCAGGCCAAGTTCGACCTCGCCCTCGACCTGGTCGAGCGGCGCGGCCCGGACGGCCTGCCGGCCGGGATCGAGGGTGTCGTCGAGTACAGCGCCGACCTGTTCGACCCCGGCACCGTCGAGCGGTTCGCCGAGCGGCTGCTGCGCCTGCTGGAGAGCGCCGTCGCCGAACCCGGCCGCCGCATCGGCGAGTTGGAGATCCTCGGCGACGAGGAGCGGCACCTGCTGCTGCACGGCTGGAACGACACCGCCCGCGCCGTCCCGGCCGCGACCCTGCCGGAGCTGTTCGAGGCCCAGGCGGCCCTCACCCCCGAGGCCGACGCCGTGGTCCTCGGCGACACCGTGGTCTCGTACCGCGAGCTCAACGAGCGGGCCAACCGCCTCGCCCACCGGCTGATCGGCCTCGGCGTCGGCCCCGAGCAGTTCGTCGCGCTCGCCGTGCCCCGCTCGGTCGAGATGGTCGTCGGGCTGCTCGGCGCGGCCAAGGCCGGCGCCGCCTACCTGCCGATCGACCCCGGCTACCCGGCCGACCGCGTCGCGTACATGCTGGCCGACGGCGACCCGGCGCTGGTGCTCACCACCGCGGCCGTCGCCGACCGGCTGCCCGCCGTGGACCGCCCGGTGATCGTCCTCGACGAACTCGACGAACCGGACGAGGACGCCTCGTACGCGGCCACCGACCCGACCGACGCCGACCGCACCGCGCCGCTCACCCTCGACCGGCCCGGCTACGTCATCTACACCTCCGGCTCCACCGGCCGCCCCAAGGGCGTGGTGGTCACCCACCGCGGCATCGCCTCCGTGGCCGGCACCCACGTCGACCGCCTCGGGCTCGGCCCCGGCAGCCGCTTCCTGCTGGTCGTCTCGATCAGCTTCGACGTGTCGATGGCCGACATCGTCATGACGCTCTCCTCCGGCGCCGCACTGGTGGTGCCCGGACCGGACCAGCAGGCCGCCGGCCAGGAGCTGTACGACCTGATCAGCCGCCACGGCGTCACCCACACCGACCTCGTCGCCCCGATGCTGGCCTCGCTGCCCGACGGCGACCTGCCCACCCTGCGCGGCTTCGTGGTCGGCGGGGAGGCCCTGCCCGCCGACATGGTCGAGCGCTGGTCCCCGGGCCGCACCGTGATGCAGGTGTACGGCCCCACCGAGACCACCGTCGTCGCCACCATGAGCGACCCGCTCAGCCCCGCCCCGCAGGCCCCGCCCATCGGCCGCCCGATCTGGAACACCCGCACCCACGTCCTGGACGCCGGGCTGCGGCCCGTCCCGGCCGGAGTGCCGGGCGAGCTGTACATCGCCGGCTCCGGCCTGGCGCGCGGCTACTGGCAGCGGCCGGGCATGACCGCCGAGCGCTTCGTCGCCGACCCGCACGGCGCCCCCGGCAGCCGGATGTACCGCACCGGCGACCTGGTGCGCCGACGCCCGGACGGCAACCTGGAGTTCCTCGGCCGGGTCGACCACCAGGTCAAGGTCCGCGGCTTCCGGATCGAGCTCGGCGAGATCGAGACGGCGCTGGCCCGCCACCCCGAGGTCGCGGCGGCCGCCGTGGCGGTCAGCGAGGGCGCCGGCGGCGTCAAGCGGCTCGTCGGCTACGCCGTCCCCGCCCCCGGCGCCGCCCTCGACCCGGCCGAGGTGCGCGCCTTCCTCGGCGGCGCCCTGCCCGACTACATGGTGCCGACCGTCGTCGTGGTCCTGGACGCGCTGCCGCTGACGCCCAGCGGCAAGACCGACCGCAAGGCGCTGCCCGAACCGGACTTCGGCGCCGCCGTGTCGGGCCGGGAGCCGCGCACCCCCCGGGAGGAGGCGCTCTGCACCCTGTTCGCCGACCTGCTCGGCCTGCCCGCGGTCGGCATCGACGACAGCTTCTTCGACCTCGGCGGCCACTCCCTGCTCGCCACCCGGCTGGCCGGGCGCATCCGCACCGTCCTGGGCGTGGAGGTCGGCATCCGCACGCTCTTCGCGGCGCCGACCGTCGCCCGCCTCGCCGAGGAGCTCGGCAGCGCCGAGGCGGCCCGCCCCGCGCTGACGGCCGGGCCGCGCCCGGAGGTCGTCCCGCTCTCCTTCGCCCAGCGCCGGCTCTGGTTCCTCAACCGGCTGGACGGGCCGAACGCCACCTACAACATCCCGCTCTCCTACCGGCTGCGCGGCCCGCTGGACCGCGAGGCCCTGCGCGCCGCCCTGGCGGACCTGACGGAGCGCCACGAGAGCCTGCGCACCGTCCTGCCCGACCACGAGGGCACCGCCCGCCAGCACCTGCTGGCACCCGCCGACGCCGTCCCCGTGCTGGAGGTCGTCCGCACGGACGAGGACGGGCTCCCCGGCGCGGCCCGGACCGCCGCCGCGCACGCCTTCGACCTGGCCGCCGAGATCCCGCTGCGGGCCACCCTGTTCGCCCTCGGCGACGAGGACCACGTCCTGCTGCTGACCCTGCACCACATCGCCACCGACGGCTGGTCGATGGCCCCGCTGACCAGGGACCTCGCCACCGCCTACGCCGCGCGCACCGCCGGCCGGGCCCCCGGGTTCGCGCCCCTGCCCGTCCAGTACGCCGACTACACCCTCTGGCAGCAGCGGGTGCTCGGCGCCGCCGACCGGCCCGGCAGCGTCCTCGCCGGCCAACTCGACCACTGGCGCCGGGCCTTGGACGGCCTGCCGGAGGAGCTCGCCCTGCCCGCCGACCGGCCCCGCCCGCCCGTGGCCGGCCACCGCGGCGAGGGCCTGGACTTCCGCGTCGACGCCCAGCTGCACGACGCCCTCGCCCGCCTGGCCAGGCAGCAGCGGGCGAGCCTCCTCATGGTCCTCCAGGCGGGCCTCGCCACCCTCTTCGGCGCCCTCGGCGCCGGGACGGACATCCCGTTCGGCACACCGATCGCCGGTCGCACCGACGAGGCGCTGGACGACCTGGTCGGCTTCTTCCTCAACACGCTCGTCCTGCGGACCGACACCTCGGGCGACCCGACCTTCCGCGAGCTGGTCGACCGGGTCAAGGAGGCCGACCTGGCCGCCTACTCCCACCAGGACCTGCCCTTCGAGCACCTCGTCGAGGCCCTCAACCCCGTCCGCTCCCCGGCCCGGCACCCGCTGTTCCAGGTCCTGCTGACGGTGCACGACAACGCCGAGCCGTCCTTCGACCTGCCCGGCCTGCGCACCGAGCTGTACGACACCGCGCAGGGCGGCGCCAAGTTCGACCTCGCCGCGCACTTCAGCGAGCGCTTCCACCCGGACGGCACCGCCGCCGGCCTGGACGGCACCCTCCAGTTCGACGTCGACCTCTACGACCGCGCCACCGTCCGGGGGCTGGTCGACCGGCTGATCCGGCTGCTGACCCAGGCGGTCGCCGCGCCCGACCGGCCCATCGGCGGGATCGACGTGCTCGAACCCGTCGAGCACGAGCAGCTGCTCCACGACTGGAGCGGCGGCGAGCGGCCGGTGCCCGTCGTGCCCGTCCCCCAACTGTTCGAGGCCCAGGCCGCCCGGACGCCCGACAGCCCCGCCCTTCGGGTCGCCGGGCGGACCCTCACCTACGCCGAGCTCAACGCCCGCGCCAACCGCCTCGCCCGCCTGCTGGTCGAGCGCGGCGCCGGCCCGGAGCGGCTGGTCGCCCTGGCCCTGCCGCGCTCGGCGGAGCTGGTGGTCGCGCTGCTCGCCGTCCTCAAGTCCGGCGCCGCCTACCTGCCCGTCGACCCCTCGCACCCCGAGGACCGCATCGCCTCCACCCTGGAGGACGCCGCACCGACCCTGCTGCTCACCACCCTCGAGGTGGGGGCCGGCCTGCCGGAGGTCGACGGCCCCGAGGTCTGGGAGCTGGACCGCCCCGAGGTGACCGGCCTGCTGTCCGGCCAGCGCGACACCGACCTGACCGACGCCGAGCGCCTCGCCCGGCTGACGGCCCGCCACCCCGCGTACGTCATCTACACCTCGGGCTCCACCGGCCGCCCCAAGGGCGTGCTGGTCGAGCACCGCTCGGTGGCGGACTACCTCGGCTGGACGGCTGCCGACTACCCGAGCGCCCGCGGCGCGGCCCTGGTGCACTCGCCGGTCTCCTTCGACCTGACGGTCACCGCGCTGTGGACCCCGCTGGTGGTCGGCGGATGCGTGCACCTGGCCGCCCTGGAGGACGACCCGCTGACCTCGGCCGCCCTCGCCGAGCAGCCGGTGACCTTCCTCAAGGCGACCCCGAGCCACCTGCCGCTCCTCGCGACCCTGCCCGACGCGTTCTCGCCCTCCGGCGAACTCCTGCTCGGCGGCGAGGCGTTGACGGGCGCGGTGGTCGCCGACTGGCGGCGCCGGCACCCGGACGCCACCGTGGTCAACGTGTACGGGCCGACGGAGGCGACGGTCAACTGCACCGAGTACCGGATCGCCCCCGGCCAACCGCTGGCCGAGGGGGCGGTGCCGATCGGCCGCCCGTTCCCCAACACCCGGGCGTACGTGCTCGATCCGCAGCTGCGCCTCGTCGCCCCCGGCGTCCGCGGCGAGCTGTACATCGCCGGCGCGAGCCTGGCCCGCGGCTACCTCGGCCGCCCCGGGCTCACCGCCGAACGCTTCACGGCGGACCCGTACGGCCCGCCCGGCAGCCGGATGTACCGCACCGGCGACCTCGCCCGCTGGACGGCGGACGGCCAGCTGGTCTACCTCGGCCGCGCCGACGACCAGGTCAAGCTGCGCGGCTTCCGGATCGAGCCCGGCGAGATCGCGGCCGCGCTGACCGCCCGCCCCGACGTCGCCTCCGCCGCCGTGGTGGTCCGCGAGGACGTGCCCGGCGACCAGCGCCTCGTCGCCTACGTCGTCCCGGCGGCCGGCCCGCTGGACGGCCCCGCCGTCCGGTCCGCGCTCGGCCGCACGCTGCCCGCCTACATGGTGCCCTCCGCCCTGGTCGAGCTGGAGCGGCTGCCGCTCACGCCCAACGGCAAGCTGGACCGCCGCGCCCTGCCCGTCCCGGACGCGACCCCGGCACTGCCCGGGCGCGCGCCGGGCACGGCCCTGGAGAAGGAGCTCTGCGCCGCCTTCGCGGAGGTGCTCGACCTCCCCTCGGTCGGGGTCGACGACGGCTTCTTCGACCTCGGCGGCCACTCCCTGCTCGCCGCCCGGCTGATCGCCAGGCTGCGCGAGAGCACCGGGGCCGACCTGGGCATCCGCGCCCTGTTCGAGGCGCCCACCGTCGCCCGGCTCGCCGAGCGGGTGAGCGCCGCCGAGGAGGGGACGCTCACGCGCTCGGACGACTTCGCCACGCTGCTGCCGCTGCGCGCGGAGGGCGACCTGCCGCCGCTGTTCGCCGTCCACCCGGCGGCCGGCATCGCCTGGGTGTACTCCGGCCTGCTGCGCGAACTGGAGCCCCGGCGCCCGCTGTTCGGCCTCCAGGCCCGCTCGCTGACCGATCCGGACGGCGCGCCGGAGACGCTCGCCGAGATGGCCGAGCAGTACCTCGCGCTGATCCGGGAGGTCCAACCCGAGGGCCCGTACCACCTGGTGGGATGGTCCTTCGGCGGCACGGTCGCGCACGAGATCGCCGTCCGGCTGCGCGAGTCGGGCGAGCGGGTCGCCCTGCTGGCCCTCCTCGACAGCTACCCGATGCCGCGCTCCCACAGGGAGATGACGGAGAGTCAGCAGGCGCTGGCAGATCTTCTTGACTCGCTAGGCCACCCGGTGCAGACTGGCGCCGTTGAGGCGCTCACGCCAGTGCGGGCGCTGGAACTGCTCAGGGCGCGGCAGAGCCCGCTCGCCGAGCTGACGCCGGATCAACTCAGGGGCCTGGCCCACGGGTTCGTACGGAACCTGAGCCTGGCGAGCCGGTTCACGCCCCGCAGGTTCGACGGCGACCTGCTGTTCTTCACCGCCACGGCGGACAAGACGGCCGAGGACCCGACCGCCCAGGACTGGGCGGCGCACATCACCGGGACGGTCCACGACCACCCGGTGGACTGCGAGCACGGCGCGATGACCCGCCCGCAGCCGATCGGCCGGATCGGCGCGGTCCTCGCCGCCGAACTGCGCCGCACCGCGAACGGCTGACCCCCGAACCCCGCCGGGCCGGCCACCCGCGGCCGGCCCGGCCCCGCCCCGTCCCACCGCCCGCCCCACTGCCCGCCCCACGAGAGGAACGCCCCATGAGCACCAACCCGTTCGAGAACGCCGACGGCAGCTACCTGGTCCTGGTGAACGAGGAGGGCCAGCACTCCCTCTGGCCGGTCACCGTGGCCGTCCCGGCCGGCTGGGACACCGCCTTCGGCCCCGCCGACCGCCAGTCGGCCCTCGACCACATCGAGGCCAACTGGACGGACCTTCGCCCGCGCAGCCTGGCCGAGCACGCCTGAGCGGCGCACCCCCGGCCGTACGGGAGCCGGGCCACCGAGGAGAGACGATGAGCGAGCGAAACGAGGCCGGCCGATGAGCGCCACCGAAACCGCCCCGGAGACGGGCCGCCCCGGGCTGCCGGAGCGGATGCGAAACCCGTGGGTGGCGATGTTCGCCATCTGCTTCACCCAGGCGGTGGTCCTGCTGGACACCACGGCGGTGAACGTGGCGGTGCCCTCGCTGGCCGACGGCCTGGGTGCCGGCATGGACCAGGTGCTCTGGATGATCAACGCCTACCTGCTCTCCTACGCGGTGCTGCTGGTCACCGGCGGCAGGCTGGGCGACCTGTACGGCCCGCGCAAGATGTTCCTGATCGGCCTGGTGGTGTTCGTCCTCTCCTCGGCGGCCTGCGGCATCGCGCAGACGCCGGGCCAGGCGATCCTCGCCCGCGTCTTCCAGGGCGTCGGCGGCGCGCTCCAGACCCCGCAGGCGATGGCCGTCATCACCCGGCTGTTCCCGGCCGACCGGCGCGGCGCCGCGATGGGCGTCTGGGGCTCCTTCGCGGGCATCGTCGCCGCCGCGGGGCCGACCCTCGGCGGCTTCCTGGTCTCCTGGCTCGGCTGGCGCGGCATCTTCTACATCAACATCCCGGTCGGGGTGATCGGCGCGATCCTGGTGCTGGCCTTCGTCCCGGCCCTGGAGCCCAACCGCAAGCACCGGATCGACGTCCTCGGCTCGGTCCTGCTCACCGTCGCCGTGTTCTGCGTGGTCTACGGCCTGATGGAGGGCGAGTCCCACGACTGGGGCACGCTCTGGGGGCCGGTCACCGTGCCGATGCTGATGGTCGTCGGCGTGGCCGTGCTCGGACTCTTCCTGCTGGTCGAACGCGGCCGCCAGGACCGCGACCCGCTGGTGCCGTTCGCGATCCTGCGGGACCGCAACTTCACCGTGATGGCCGTGGTCGTCGGCGCGCTGCCCTGCGGCCTCGGCGGCATGCTGCTGCTCACCCCGCTCTACCTCCAGAAGGTGCAGGACTTCAGCGCCTTCCAGTCCGGCCTGCTGATCGCCGTCGCCCCGCTCGTCTCGATCTTCGCCGCGCCGTACTCCGGCAAGCTCTGCGACCGCTTCGGCGGCAAGTACGTGATGGTGGCGGGCCTCGGCCTCTTCGCGGCCGGGATCGGGCTGCTCGCGGCCCTGGCCGGCGCCGACTCCAGCTGGACGGCCCTGCTGCCCGGCCTGGTCTTCGTGGGCCTCGGCATGGGCGTGGCCTACGCCCCGGCCGGCGTGGTCGCCTTCGAGAAGATCGAGCCCGCCATGTCCGGCGCCGCGTCGGGCCTGTTCAACACCACCCGGCTCACCGGCAGCCTGCTCGGCAGCGCCTCGGTGAGCGCGCTCCTGCAGACCCGCCTCGACCACGGCGACACCACCGACGCCGTCCGCTCCACCTACCTGCTGCCGGTCGGCTTCCTCGTGGCCGGCGCCCTGGTCACCCTGCTGGTCCGGCGCTCCCGGCCGGCGGCCGCCGACGCGGTCGCCGACGAGTCCTGACCGTCCAGCCACTACCACCGGGCCACCGGCACCCGTCCGGGCCCGCAACCACCTGCGCCAAGGGGGGCAAGGCACGTGCACTTCAGTCTCTTCTACTTCGCGGACGGCCAAGGTCGTGGACGGGAGCAGTACCGCCTGCTGCTGGAGGGGGCGCGGTTCGCCGACACCCACGGCTTCAGCGCGGTCTGGACACCGGAGCGGCACTTCCACGAGTTCGGCGGCCAGTACCCCAACCCGGCGGTCATCGGCGCGGCGCTGGCCTCCGTCACCGAGCGGATCGGCATCCGGGCCGGCAGCGTCGTCGGCCCGCTGCACCACCCGGTGCGGATCGCCGAGGAGTGGTCGGTGGTCGACAACCTCTCCGAGGGCCGGGTGGGGCTGTCCTTCGCCTCCGGCTGGCACGCCAACGACTTCGTCCTGCGCCCGGAGAACTACGCCGGACGCAAGGAGGTGCTGACCGACACCATCGAGACCGTCCGGCGGCTGTGGCGCCAGGAGGAGATCACGCTGCCCAACGGCGACGGCGTCCCGGCGGCCGTGCGCAGCTACCCCGCGCCCGTCCAGCCCGAACTGCCGGTCTGGCTCACCAGCGCGGGCAGCCCCGACACCTTCCGGCAGGCCGGCGAGCAGGGCCTCGGCCTGCTCACCCACCTCCTCGGCCAGGACCTCGAGGACCTGGCCAAGAAGATCGCCTCCTACCGCGCCGCCCTGCCCGAGGGCGCCGGGGGAGCGGCGGGCCAGGTGGCGCTGATGCTGCACACCTTCCTCGGCACCGACCGCGACACCGTCCGCGAGCTCGTCCGACAGCCCTTCACCGACTACATCCGCAGCTCGATCGGCCTGATCATGAAGGCCGCCGGGGACATCCTCCCGGGCGTCGACCCGGACGAACTCGACGAGGACGACCTGGAGTTCCTGGTCCAGCGCTCCTTCGACCGGTACTTCGACACCGGCGGCCTGTTCGGCACCGTCGAGGACGGCCTGGCGACCCTGGAGCGCCTGGACGCGCTCGGCATCGACGAGGTGGCCTGCCTGATCGACTTCGGCGTGGACCCCGACCAGGTGCTGGCCGGCCTGGAGCACCTGGCCCTGCTGAAGGACGCCTGGGCCGCGCGCGGAGCGGCGTCGTGAACCTCCTGCTGGTCACCGGCACCGTCGCCGGCACGTCCAGCTGCCACGCGCTCACCCGGCTGATCGCCGAACGGGCCGAAGCCACCGGGCACTTCACGGCCGGCGAGCTCGACCGCACCCTCCTCGCCCTGCCCGCCCTCGACCCGGACCGCTACCGCAGCGGCGAACTGCTCCGGGAACCGGCCGTCGACCGCCTCTACAAGGAGGTGGCCGCCGCCGACGCCGTCGTCCTGGCCACCCCGGTCCAGCACGGCAGCCTCTCGGGCGCCCTCAAGAACCTCCTGGACCACCTCCCCGACGGCTCCCTCGCCGACCGCCCCGTCCTGGTCGCCGCCACCGCCACCAGCCTCCACAACGCCTCCGGCGCCTGCGACCACCTCCGCACCGTCGTCCGCGCCCTCGACGGCTGGGCCGTCCCCACCCACCTCGTCGCCCAACGCGCCGACCTCACCGACCCCGCCGCCCGCACCCACCTCACCACCCGCATCGACACGGCCGTCTCCGAACTCACCCGCTTCGCCACCGCCCTCACGCCCCGCTGATCCCACCGACGCACAACGGCCGCTGCCCGGGCCCGAAGACCCGGGCAGCGGCCGGTCGGCTTCTCCGCGGGCCGGAAGCGGGACGGCCGACTCACCGGTGGTTCATGAGGCCGCCCTCGTAGGCGGCGATGACGAGCTGGGCCCGGTCCCGGGCAGCGAGCTTGGCGAGGAGTCTGCCGACGTGGAACTTGACGGTGGAGTGCGACAGGTGCAGGTCGTCGGCGATCTCCGTGTTGGACATGCCCTGCGCGATCAGGACGAGGACCTCGCGCTCCCGGTCGGTGATCCCGTCGAGGCGGCGGTCCGCTCCGACCGCGACCTGGGGGCGCCTGGTGAACTCGGCCACCAGCTTCCGGGTCACGCGGGGGGAGAGCAGAGCCTCGCCGTCGGCGATGACGCCGATGGCCGAGAGGAGGTCCTCCGGCGGGGTGTCCTTCAGCAGGAAGCCGCTGGCGCCCGCGTGGAGCGCGGTGAACACGTAGCGGTCGAGGTCGAAGGTGGTGAGGATCAGGATCCGCACCGGTGGCGGGTCCTCGCCGCCGAGCAGTCGCCGGGTGGCCTCGATCCCGTCCATCCCGGGCATCTGGATGTCCATCAGGGCGACGTCGGGCCGTTCCCGTCGGACGACCTCGACCGCCTCGGCTCCGTCGCGGGCCTCGCCGACCACCGTGAGGCCCGGCGTGGTGTCGACGAGCACGCGGAAGCCGGCGCGGACGAGGGCCTGGTCGTCGCAGATCACCACCCGCACGTCCCCGCTCACGCCGGTTCCCCGGTGGGGAACCGGGCCCAGACGCGGAAGCCGCCGAGCGGGAGGCGGCCGGCGGCGAAGTCGCCGCCGGAGAGCGCGACCCGTTCGCGCATGCCGATCAGGCCGTGACCGACACGGTCGCCAGGGCTGTCGGGCGCGGCGGCGGGGCCGGGGCGGCCGGACGGACCGGCGCGGTCGCGGCCCTCGTCGGTCACCTCGATCTCGACGCCGTCCGGGTGGTAGCTGACCTGGGCCCGGGCGCGGGCGGTCGCAGCGTGCTTGACGGAGTTGGTCAGCGCTTCCTGGACTATCCGGTAGCCGGCCAGGTCGATCGACGGCGGGAGCTGCCGGGCGGTGCCCCTGATCCGCAGCTCGACCTGGAGCCCGGTCCGGCCGGTCTGCTCGATCAGGAAGGGGAGGTCGCCCAGGCCGGGTTTCGCCAGGTCCGAGGCGGCCGCCGCGTCGTCGGCGGGCGACTCCTCCCGCAGCACGTCGAGCAGGGCCCGCATCTCGCGCAGCGCCGTGCGGCTGACCGTCTCGATCGCGGTCAGCGCTTTGGCGGCCTCGTCAGGGTGTCCGGTGATGACGTGGCGGCCGACGCCGGCCTGGACGGCTATCACGCTCATGCTGTGGGCCATCACGTCGTGCAACTCGCGGGCGATGCGCAGGCGTTCCTCGATGACCGTCCGCTGCGCCTCCTCGACGCGGGCCTGTGCCCGGCGTTCCGCCTGGGCCCGTAGCCCGGCGTCGTAGGCGCGCTGCGACCTGATCATCATGCCGGCCGCCCAGAAGGCCACGATCGGCGCGCTCTGCCCCAACCACATCGCGGCCCACGCGTCGTCGAAGAGCACCGAGCCGCCGCCCATCGCCATGCCGACGCCGACGACGGCCTCGGAGAGCACCAGGCCGGCCACGGCCCGGGACCGCGGCTGCGAGAGCGCGAACTGGTAGAGGCAGAACGCGACCGCCAGCGAAGGGAACTTGACGAACCCGTGGGCCGCCATCGTGGCGTACGTCGCCAGCGACACCCCGAGGGCCAGTCGGGGCCACAGCCGTCTGGCCGCCACCGCGCAGGCCAGCAAGGTCAACAGCGGGTACCAGCCCGGGAGCGAGAGCCCGGCGGTGGCGAGCTGGGCGTCGGTGGGACGCCCCCACAGCAGGAGCGCCGCGCCGACCGCGACGTCCAGCCCGATGAGTTGGGCGCGGGTCAGCCGTTTGGTGAGCGGGGGCCGAAGGTGCACGTCCCGACGCTAGCCGCGGCCGCGTGGGCGCGGCATCCGTCTGCGGTCGCATCTTCGGACCTGTACCTCGGGCCAGGGGCGCACACGGTGTCCGGGCCCGGGGCGGGACACCGAATCCGTGCCCCGGCCTGATCCGGAGGACGGGCCGCGGCCGCCATCGTGGAGGCCGTCCGACACCTGACGATCCGCGAAGGATGGAGCATCCGCATGACTCTCGACCGACCACCCGCTCCGGATCGAGCACCGGGCTCCGGCCGGGCACCGGTTCCCGTCTCCGAGCTCGCCGCCCGCGGCGAGAAGATCACCAGGATCCACGGCACGGGCGACGCGACGGTCACGGCTCTGGACGCCGTCGACATCGAGATCGAGGGCGGCGCGTTCACCGCGATCATGGGCCCGTCCGGCTCGGGCAAGTCGACCCTGATGCACTGTCTGGCGGGCCTGGACTCGGTGGACGGCGGCCGGATCTGGATCGACGACATCGAGCTCACCGCGCTGCGCGAGCGCGAGCTCACCGAGCTGCGCCGCGACCGGATCGGCTTCATCTTCCAGGCGTTCAACCTCATCCCGGCCCTGACCGCCCTCGAGAACATCACCCTGCCCATGGCGATCGCGGGCCGCACGCCCGACCGGGCCTGGCTCAACGAGATCCTGGTGACCTTCGGCCTGGCGGACCGGCTGCGCCACCGGCCCTCGGAACTGTCCGGCGGGCAGCAGCAGCGGGTCGCCTGCGCCCGCGCCCTCGCGGGCCGGCCGGACATCGTGTTCGCCGACGAGCCCACGGGGAACCTGGACTCCCAGGCCGGGACGGAGGTACTGCGGCTGCTGCGCCGGAGCGTGGACGAGCTCGAACAGACCGTCGTCATGGTGACCCACGACCCGACCGCCGCGTCCTTCGCCGACCGCGTGGTCTTCCTCGCCGACGGCCGGGTGGCCGGCGAGCTGCGGTCCCCGACCGCCGAGGCCGTCCTGCACCGCATGCGCCAGGGCGAGGGGCACCGCTGATGCTGAAGGTGGCGCTGCGCGGCATCTTCGCGCACACGGGACGACTCGCGATGTCCTGCCTCGCCGTGGTGCTCTCGGTGGCCTTCGTCACCGGCACGATGATCTTCACCGGCACGATCAACGGCGCCTTGGACGACGCGGCGGCGGCGAGCGCCCCGGACGTCACCGTCACCGCCCCGCTGCCGGCGGGCACGGAGCCGGCCGAGGTCGGCGACGCGGTGCAGCGGGCCGTGGTCGGCGAGGGCGGCACGCTGCCGGACGCCGACACCCTGGTCGGGAAGGTGCGCGCCGTGCCGGGCGTGGCGGCGGCGTATCCCGACGTCACGGTCGACACCGCGACGCTGACCGATGCGCAGAACAAGGCGATCGACGCGGCCGGCGGGGTCTCCGGCCTCGGCGCCAAGAGCAGCATCCCCGTACTGGCGGGCAACTGGTACGACTCCGGCCGGTCGCCGGTGCGTCTCGCCGGCGGCCGGGCCCCGCAGGGCCCCGACGAGGCCGTGCTCGACCGCATCTCGGCGGACCGCGCCCACGTACGGATCGGGGACACGATCCGGGTGGTCGCCGTCCCCGGCACGTTCGAGGCCAGGGTCACCGGCATCGCCGACTTCAAGGCCGCCGGCCAGGGCAACACCCGCGTCTACGTCGACACCGCCACCGCCCAGCAGCGGCTGCTCGGCAAGCCCGGCGCGGCCACCTCGATCCGGGTGGAGGCCGCCGCCGGTGTGACGCCCGCCGACCTCCGTCGCAGCCTCGCGGCCGCCCTGGGCGGCGCGGTGCAGGTCCAGGCCAAGGATCCGACCGCCGTGAGCCCGGACAACGGGGCCGGGCAGACCACCGACTTCCTCGGCATGGTGATGACGGGCTTCGCGGTGGTGGCCGTCCTGGTCGGCGTGCTCCTCATCTTCAACACGTTCTCGATGCTGGTCGGGGCCCGGACCCGCGAGCTCGGCCTGCTGCGCGCGATCGGCGCGAGCCGTCGGCAGGTGAACCGGTCCGTGCTGCTCGAAGCCCTGGTCCTCGGCCTCCTGGGCTCGACCCTCGGCATCGGCGCCGGGATCGGGCTGGCCGTGGGGCTGCACGAGGCGATGGCCTCCTTCGGCCTCGACCTGGGCCCGACCTCGCTGGTCGTCGGGCCCGACGCCGTGCTGGTCGGCTACGCCGTCGGCACCGTGGCCACGCTGGCCGCCGGGGTGATCCCGGCGCGGCGTGCGGGACGCATCCCGCCGATGGCCGCCCTGCGCGAGGCGGCCGCGCCGAGCACCCGGCCCGGCCGGGGCCGCACGCTGACCGGCGCGGCGCTGCTGCTGGCCGGTGTCGGTCTGCTGATCGCGGGCCGTGCGGCGACGGCGCCGGGCATGATCCTGACCCTGATCGCCTTCTTCCCGCTCGGGCCCGCCCTCGTCCGCGGCGCCGTCCCGGTCCTGACGGCCGCCTTCCCGCGGCTCTTCGGGCCGATCGGCGCGATCGCCGCCGGGAACACGCTGCGCAACCCGCGCCGCACCGCCGCCACCTCCGCCGCGCTGATGATCGGCATCTGCGTGGCAACGGCGATGGCCGTCTCGGCGGCCTCCGCCTCGGACTCCATGGCGGCTCGCACCGACCGGATGCTCGGCGCGGACTTCATCATCAGCGGACAGCACGCGCAGGCGCAGTTCGGGCCCGAGGCCGCCGAGGCGGCGCGGCGCGTCCCGGGAATCGGCGAGGTCGTCAGGGAACGGATCACCAGGGCCACGCTCACCGCGGGAGCGACCACGCTGTCCACCCCCGTCTACGGCGACGAGCCCGGTTTCCCCGCCGCGATGCACGAGACCTACACCGCGGGCGATCCGCGGGCCGCGCTCGCCCAGGGCCGGATCGTCCTCGTGGACGCCATGGCCGAGCGACTCGGCGTCGGCATCGGCGGCCACGTCACCCTCGCCGGACCGGGCGGCCCCCCGGTGACCCTGACGATCGGCGCCGTTCAACGCCAGGAACCGTCCGGCATGTCGATGGGCCGGGTACGACTCGCGCCCAGTGTCGGATTCGACGTCCTGTCCACCCTGGCCCCCACGGCGTCCGACACCACCCTGTTCGCCTTCGCGGCCCGCGGCGCGGACCCGACAGCCGTCGGGAAGGCGCTCACCACGGCGCTGGCCGGGTATCCGCAACTGGCCGTGCAGGACCGGGCGGCCTACAAGGCGTCCGTCCGAAGCAGCGCCGACCAGATGCTCTCGATGGCGTACGGGCTCCTGGCCCTCACGGTCGTCATCGCGGTGCTGGGCGTGGCCAACACGATGGCCATGTCGGTCGGGGAACGGACCCGCGAGATCGGCATGCTGCGCGCCGTCGGCGCCTCACGCCGCGAAGTCCGCCGCATGGTCCGCCTGGAGTCGGTCGTGATCACCGCCCTGGGGGCCCTGTCAGGACTGGCGCTCGGCATCGCCTGGGGCATCGCCCTCCACCGCATGGCGGGCGAGGGCCAAACCGTCCTGTCGGTGCCCTGGACCACCCTCGCGGAACTGGCCGCGGCCGCCGTGATCGCCGGCGTCCTCGCCGCCCTGACCCCGGCCGCCCGTGCGGCCCGCCTCGACATCCTCTCCGCCCTGGCCGCGGACTAGCAACGCGCCGCGTTCCCGCCCGGCCGCCGCTTCCGCAGGTCAGCGAGACGCTGACCTGCGGAAACGGCAAGACGTCGCCCTGCGCTCCTACAGGTCGTAGTACAGCTCGAACTCGTGCGGGTGGGGGCGCAGGGCGATGGGGGCGATCTCGTTGGTGCGCTTGAAGTCGATCCAGGTCTCGATCAGGTCCGGGGTGAAGACGTTGCCGGCGAGGAGGTACTCGTGGTCGGCCTCGAGGGCCTCCAGGACGGCGGGGAGGGAGGACGGGACCTGGGGGACGTTGGCGTGCTCCTCGGGGGCGAGCTCGTAGAGGTCCTTGTCGACGGGCTCCAGCGGCTCGATCTTGTTGCGGATGCCGTCGAGGCCGGCCATCAGCATGGCGGAGAACGCCAGGTAGGGGTTGGAGGACGGGTCCGGGGCGCGGAACTCGATGCGCTTGGCCTTGGCGTTGGAGCCGGTGATCGGGATGCGGATCGCGGCCGAGCGGTTGCGCTGGGAGTAGACGAGGTTGACGGGGGCCTCGAAGCCGGGCACCAGGCGGTGGTAGGAGTTCACCGAGGGGTTGGTGAAGGCCAGCAGCGAGGGCGCGTGCCGCAGCAGGCCGCCGATGTAGTAGCGGGCGGTGTCGGAGAGGCCCGCGTAGCCCTGCTCGTCGTAGAAGAGCGGGGAGCCCTCGGTCCACAGGGACTGGTGGACGTGCATGCCCGAGCCGTTGTCGCCGAAGATCGGCTTCGGCATGAAGGTGGCGGTCTTGCCCGCCCGCCAGGCCACGTTCTTGATGATGTACTTGAACAGCATCAGGTCGTCGGCCGCGTGCAGCAGCGTGTTGAACTTGTAGTTGATCTCCGCCTGTCCGGCCGTGCCGACCTCGTGGTGCTGGCGCTCGACCTCCAGGCCGGCCTTGGCCAGCTCCAGGGACATCTCGGCGCGCAGGTCGGCGAAGTGGTCCACGGGCGGGACGGGGAAGTACCCGCCCTTGTACTTGACCTTGTAGCCGCGCGCGTCGCCCTCGGCGGCGCCGCTGTTCCAGGCGCCGGCCTCCGAGTCGATGTGGTAGAAGGACGCGTTCGCGCTGGTGTCGAAGCGCACCGAGTCGAAGACGTAGAACTCGGCCTCGGGCCCGAAGAACGCGGTGTCGGCGATGCCGGAGGAGGCGAGGTAGGCCTCGGCCTTCTTGGCGACGTTGCGCGGGTCGCGGCTGTACGCCTCGCCGGTGACCGGGTCCTGGATGAAGAAGTTGATGTTGAGGTGCTTCTCCGCCCGGAACGGGTCGAGGCGGGCGGTGGCGAGGTCCGGGACGAGGGCCATGTCGGACTCGTGGATGGCCTGGAAGCCGCGGATCGACGAACCGTCGAACATCAGGATCTCGGACGGGTCGAAGGTCGCCGCGGGTACGGAGAAGTGCTGCAGGACGCCGGGCAGGTCACAGAAGCGCACGTCGACGAACTTGACGTCGTTGTCCTGGATGAACTGCTTCACTTCGGCGGCGTTGTTGAACATCCATCCTCCTCGGCTCGCGAATTGGGGCTCACCCTAGGAACGGGTCGTTTCCGGTCGGTGACCCGTTCGTTTCCTCGATGTTAACCACCGCCGCCGAACGGGCGGCAAAGGCGTACGGGACCGGGCAAACCACCCCGCCCACCTGGGGCGCCTCCGAGAAGTGGTCTGGACCACTTCACCGGGCCCTCGATCACGCCCTTGATCGCGATTCACCCGCGCGTGGAGCCCGTACGCGGAGCACGCACGCGGAGCCCGTACGCGGAGCGCGCGGAGCACCCGCGAGCCCGCCCCGCCGAGGGGGAGCCGATGCCCGGCCCGCGCGTGAGCCCGGTTAGTGTGGATTCGTGGACACCAGAGAAGCGTTGGGATCGTGGATCGACGGCCCCAAGGCCGCCGCCGAGAAGATGGGCGCGGACTTCGGCTACCGCGGAGAGCGCCTGGGCCTGCCCAAGGAGGGCCCCGGCTCGATCGCCGGGCCGGGCCGGCGGATCGGCGCGCTGCTCGTCGACAGCTGGCTGGTCTCGATGATCTCGTACGGACTGATCGCCAAGGGTGACGCGGGCCAGGCCAACCTCTGGACGACCCCGCTGTTCTTCGTGGTCACGGCCCTCCTGCTCTCCACGGTCGGCACGACCGTCGGCAAGCGGCTGTTCGGCCTGCGGGTCGTCCGCCTGGACGGGCGGCGCGCGACCATCCCGCAGGTCCTGCTGCGCACCCTGCTGCTCTGCCTGATCGTCCCGCCGTTGGTCTGGGACCGCGACACCCGCGGTCTGCACGACAAGGCCGTGGGCACCGTCGAGGTCCGGATCTGAGGCACCCCCGGGAACGAACGAAACGGGAACGAGCGAAACGAACGAACGGCCCCGCCGAGAGAGATCTCAGCGGGGCCGTTCGGCGTTACCGGTCGAAGGGGGAGGGGGTCAGCGGGCCTGACCGCCCTTGGGCATCCGGGCGCCCTTCGGCATCGGACCCTTGGGGATCGGAGCCTTGGAGAGCAGGTCGCCCAGTGCGCGCAGCCGGTCGTTGGTCTCGGTGACCTGGGCGGCGGTGATGGCCCGGGGCAGGCGCATCAGGTGGATCTGGAGCTTCTTGAGCGGGATCTCGCCCTCGCCGTTGCCCACCACGATGTCGTGGACGGGGATGTCGCCGACGATGCGGGCCATCTTCTTCTTCTCGGAGAGCAGCAGCTGCCGCACCCGGTTGGGGTTGCCCTCGCCGATCAGCGCGATGCCGGCCCGGCCCACCGCGCGGTAGACCGCGTCCTGGTTGCGGGTGACCGCGACCGGGGTGGTGTTCGAGCTCCAGCCCCGGCGGATGTTGCTCAGCACGGCCGCGACGGCGCCCGGCTGGCCCTCCATCCGCCCGAACGCGGCACGCTCGGCGCGGCGCCCGAAGACGATCGCCACGGTCAGCACGGCCACGATGAACCCGAGGATGCCCAGGTAGATCGGGTGGTCGATCGCGAAGCCGATGGCGAGGAACACGCCGAAGGTCAGCAGACCGATGCCGGCAATGATCAGGCCGATCTTGGGGTCGACCTCTTTGGTCATTTTGTACGCCTGGCGGATCTGCTTGAGCCGCCCGGGGTTCTCGGATGTTTCCCTCGCCATAACGCTCATGGTACGTGGCACCGGTACGGGATATCCAAGCCCGGGTCCCCGTTCGCCCGAACCGTGACCAGGGAGCCTGGTCAGCGGCGGTTCCGCCCCGCCGTCCCGGGGTCCGCGGAGGCGGACAGCGCGGCCGCGTGCACCCGGTCCGCCGCGTGCCGGCGGTTCTCGCACACCGCCGCCCAGGCGTTGCGGCGCGCGTGCCGCTGGCCGGGCGCCAGCAGGACGCTCTCGGCGAACCGCAGCGCCGCCCCGACCGTGCCGACGGTCCCGATCCGCACCTGCATCCGCATGCCGAACAGCTCCCCTCGTGGCTGAGGTGGTGTGGCTGAGAAGAATCGAACGATGGCAACGGGTCCATCGTCCCCACCCCGTGTTACCAGCCCGTGACCAGGTGGTCAAAGCGCGGTGAAACCCGAAGGGCGGAGCCGTGGCTCCGCCCTTCGCATGGCTCGAAACGGCCGGTGACCCGACGCCCCGGTCGGATCACGGTCGGGCCGCCGTCAGACCGCCGCCTGCTCGCGGCGCTCCAGCGCCTGCCGGTACAGCCGTCCGGCCCGGTACGAGGAGCGCACGAGCGGGCCCGACATGACCCCGGCGAAGCCGAGCTCCTCGGCCTCCTCCTGCAACTCGACGAACTCCTGCGGCTTCACCCAGCGCTCCACCGGGTGGTGGCGCAGCGAGGGCCGCAGGTACTGCGTGATGGTGATCAGCTCGCAGCCGGCGCCCACCAGGTCGGCCAGCGCCTGGCTGACCTCCTCGCGGGTCTCGCCCATGCCGAGGATCAGGTTGGACTTGGTGACCAGCCCGGCCGCGCGGGCCTGGGTGATGACGTCCAGCGAGCGCTCGTAGCGGAAGGCCGGGCGGATGCGCTTGAAGATCCGGGGCACCGTCTCGACGTTGTGCGCCAGCACCTCGGGGCGGGAGGAGAAGACCTCGGCCAGCTGCTCGGGCACCGCGTTGAAGTCGGGGATCAGCAGCTCGACGCCGGTACGGCCGGCGGCGCGCTCGGCCGTCATCGCGTGCACCTGGCGCACGGTCTCGGCGTACAGCCAGGAACCGCCGTCCTCCAGGTCGTCGCGGGCGACGCCGGTGATGGTGGCGTAGTTGAGGTCCATGGTGACGATGGACTCGGCGACCCGGCGCGGCTCGTCGCGGTCGAACTCGGCGGGCTTGCCGGTGTCGATCTGACAGAAGTCGCAGCGGCGGGTGCACTGGTCACCGCCGATGAGGAAGGTCGCCTCGCGGTCCTCCCAGCACTCGAAGATGTTGGGGCAGCCGGCCTCCTGGCAGACCGTGTGCAGCCCCTCCTTCTTCACCAGCGAGTGGAGGGCGTTGTACTCCGGGCCCATCTTCGCGCGGGTCTTGATCCACTCGGGCTTCCGCTCGATGGGGGTCTCGCTGTTGCGGACCTCCAGGCGGAGCAGCTTCCTGCCGTCGGGCGCGACAGCGGACACGTGCGACTCCTAGAACTAGACGGGGTACCCCCAGGGTACGCCTGTGGTTGTACGGGCTTCGCCGGGCCTGCCGCCCTGCAATCGCAGGGCAACGCGGCTACCGGCCGGTAGATTCCCGGGTGCTCCCGGGAGGCGGGGCCTCAGCGGCCGACGGCGGCCGGCTCCGGCAGTTCGGCGAGGACCTCCGCCAGGTGCCGTTCGACGGTCGGTAGGGCGTCGGCCACGGTGACGTCGCGGCCCAGCTCGCCGGAGATCGAGGCGACGCCCGCGTCCCGGATGCCGCACGGGACGATCTTGTCGAACCAGGTCATGTCCGGGTCGCAGTTGATCGCGAACCCGTGCATCGTCACCCCGCGGGCGACGCGCACGCCGATCGCGGCGAGCTTGCGGTCGTCCCCGCGCTGCCCGGCGTTGGAGGGCGCGTACTCGGGGCCGGCCAGGCGCGGGTCGATGCCGAGCGGCAGGCCCATGCGCAGGGTGAGCTTGCCGATGTCCAGCACCTGGGACGGGTCCACCACGGCGTCCGGGAGCGACTCGCCGAGCACCCAGACCCCGCTGCGGCCCTCGACCCGGGTGGTCCCGATGCCGAACTCGGCGGCGGCGCGGATCAGCGACTCCTCCAGCCGGCGCACGTACGCGATCACGTCGATCGGGTCGGGCAGTTTGACGATCGGGTAGCCGACCAGCTGGCCGGGGCCGTGCCAGGTGATCTCCCCGCCCCGGTTGACCTCGACCACCGGGGTGCCGTCCAGCGGCAGGTCGGCGGGGTTGGTGCGCTTGCCCATCGTGTAGACGGGCTGGTGCTCCAGCAGCAGCACGGTGTCGGGGATCTCGTCCGCGACCCGCAGGGCGTGCAGCCGCTGCTGCTCCGCCCACGCCTCCTCGTAGGGGACGGCGCGCTCGCCTATGCCCATGCGAACGAACTGAACGTTCTCGCTCACCGCTACTGCTCCTTGCCAGGCGTTCGAGACCAACCTCGCCACTGTACGCCGCCGCCTCCGCAAGCCGTGCGGGCCCTTTCAGTCGCCCGCCAGCAGCCGCAACCGCAGTGCCAACTGCAGCTCCAGCGAGCGCTCCGGCTCGTTCCAGTCCCGCCCGAGCAGCGCCTCCACCCGGTCCAGCCGCTGCACCACCGTGTTCACGTGGACGTGCAGCTCCTCCTTGGCCCGGGTGAGGCTGCCGCCGCAGTCGAAGTAGGCGCGCAGGGTGCGCACCAGCTCGGTGCCGCGCCGGGCGTCGTAGTCGAGCAGCGGGCCGAGCACGGAGGAGACGAAGCCGTCCACGTCGTGGCCGTCGCCGAGCAGCACCCCGAGGAAGCCGAGCGACCGGGCCGAGGCCCCCTCCCCGGCGCGGCCGAGCACCCGCAGGGCGCGCACGCAGCGCAGGCCCTCGGCGTACGAGGCGGCCAGCGCGGGCGGGCCCGCAGCGAGGCGGCCGGCGCCGACGGTGACGGGGAAGCCGGCCAGCCGGGCGAGCCGGTCGGCGGCCTGCCGGGCGGTCTCCTCGGCGTCCTCGCCACCCGCCGAGTACTCGGCCCCGGGCACCAGCAGGACCACCGCCTCCCCGTGCTCCGCGCCGACGCCCCGGGAGCCGAAGAGGTAGCGTCGGGCCGCGCCCGCGAGCCGCTCCCGCTCGGCGCCGTCCGTACGGTCCGCGGGCTCGGCGACGAGCACCAGGTGCGGGCGGGCGAGGTCGACGCCGAGGCGGCGCCCGCGCGCGGTGAGCCCGGCCGGGTCGCGCTCGGGGGCGGTCAGCAGGTCGGTGAGCAGCTCGCCGCGGACGCGGTTCTCCGTCTCCGCGACCGAGCGGCGCAGCAGCAACAGCAGGGCGGTGACCACGCTGGCCCGCTCGAACAGCCGCCGGTCGGCGTCGTCGAGGTCCGGGCGGCCGCGCAGCACCAGGGTGCCGAGCACGTCGTGCCCGGCGAGCACCGCGCAGACCCACAGCCGTCCGTGCCGTACGGACCGGCCCTCGGCGCGGGAGGCGGCCACGGCGGCGGCCAGTTCGGCGGCGGGCGGGGTGGAGCGCCCGGCCAGCGGCTCGCCCTCGGCGTCGAGGACGGCGATCTCCCCGCCGAGCAGGTGCGCGACGGCGGCGGCCACGTCGGGGACCTCCGCTCCGCGCAGGACCAGGTCGGTGAGTCGGTCGTGCGCCTGCTCGGCGCGCTGGACGGCGGCGGAGTGCGCCCGGACGAGCTCGTTGGCGGCGTTCAGCTCGGCGAGCGCGGCGCTGGTGTCGGCGAGGGACTTGGCGGTGTCCAGCGCGATCGCGGCGTGCGCGGCCAGGGTGCAGAGCAGCGCGACCTCGTCGGGGGAGAAGGCGCGGGAGGAGCGGTCGGCGGCGAACAGCACGCCGATGACCCGCCCGCCGAGCAGCAGCGGCACCCCGATGATCGCGACCAGGCCCTCGTCCAGCACGCCCGCGTCGATCGTGCCGGTGTGGTGGAAGCGCTCGTCGCGGCGGTAGTCGGGGGTGGCGTACGGGCGGGCGGTCTGCGCCACCAGGCCGCCCAGGCCGTCGCCGAGGCTGAGCCTCAGGGTCTGGAAGAGGACGGAGACCGAGCCGTCGGTGACGCGCATGTACGTGTCGCCGGCGGTTTCGTCCGGCAGGGTCAGGTAGGCGGTGTCGGTGCCGAGCAGCATCCGGGCGCGGCGGACGATCGCCTGGAGGACGGTGTCCAGCTCCCGGGAGGCCGCGAGGTCCCCGGCGGTGTCGAAGAGGGCGGTCAACTCGGCCTCGCGGCGCCGGTGTTGACGCAGGGTGCGGTGCACCCGCAGGGCCTGCCAGGTGGCGTCGTCGATCTCGGCGAGGACGGTGGCCGACGCACCGCGGCGGCGGGCGTCGGCCAGTACCTCGGCGAAGTCCTCGGTGGCGGCGCCGGAGGCGAGCAGGTCGAGCAGCCGCCGCAGCGCGGGCGCGGCGTTCTCGTCGGTGTTCTCGTCGGGGTGGTTCATCCGGGGTGGTTCATGGGGCGGGCCGCCAATCGGCGTCGTTCCGACGGGTGCGGGAGATCGCGATGGTAGCCGCTCGAACGCCCTACGCCACAGCGGGCTTTCGGCTCACCGCCCCCTCCGCCGGCTGCTCCTCGATCTCGGCGAGGTCCTGCCCCCGGGTCTCCCGGCCGCACAGTACGGCGAGGACGGTGATCGCCGCCGCGATCGCCACGTACACCGCGATGGGGGTGGCGCTGCCGTAGTCCTTGAGCAGCGCGGTGGCGATCAGCGGCGCGGGGGCGCCGGCGGCCACCGAGGCGAACTGGGCGCCGATGGAGGCGCCGGAGTAGCGCAGCCTGGTCGCGAACAGCTCGGAGAAGAAGGCTGCCTGGGGCGCGTACATCGCGCTGTGGAAGACCAGTCCGACGGTCACGGCCACGACCAGTTGGGTGAAGGAGCGGGTGTCGACGAGTCCGAAGAACACGAACGCCCAGACGCCGACGCCGACCGCGCCCACCAGGTAGACGGGTTTGCGCCCGACCCTGTCCGAGAGGGCGCCGAAGAGCGGGATCAGCGCGAACTGGATCGCCGAGCCGATCAGGACGGCGTTCAGCGCGCTCTGCTTGCCGAAGTGGGCGTGGCTGACGGCGTAGGTCAGGACGAAGGTCGTCATCACGTAGTACGAGATGTTCTCCGCCATCCGCGCGCCCATGGCCACCAGCACCTCGCGCCAGTGGTTCCTCAACACGCCCACCAGCGGCGGCTGTTCGTCCGCCGGACGGTTCGCCACCGCCTGCCGGAACAGCGGGGACTCCTCCACCGCCAGCCGGATCCACAGCCCGACGGCGACCAGCAGGGCCGACAGCAGGAACGGCACCCGCCAGCCCCAGGACAGGAACGCCTCGTCCGAGAGCGTCGCCGTCAGCAGGGAGAGCACCCCGGCCGCCAGCAGGTTCCCGGCCGGCGCCCCGCCCTGCGGCCACGAGGCCCAGAACCCGCGCCGCCGGCTGTCCCCGTGCTCGGACACCAGCAGCACGGCCCCGCCCCACTCCCCGCCGAGCGCGAAGCCCTGGACGAGCCGCAGCGCCGTCAGCAGTACCGGCGCCGCCACCCCGATGGACCCGTAGGTCGGCAGCAGCCCGATCGCCGTCGTCGACCCGCCCATCAGCAGCAGGCTCACCACCAGCAGCCTCTTGCGCCCGATCCGGTCCCCGAAGTGCCCGAACACCAGCGCTCCGACGGGCCGCGCCGCGAACCCGATCGCGTAGGTGAGGAAGGACAGCAGCGTCCCCGTCAGCGGATCGGTGTTGGGGAAGAACAGCTTCCCGAACACCAGCGCCGCGGCTGTTCCGTACAAGAAGTAGTCGTACCACTCGATCGTGGTCCCGATCAGGCTCGCGGCCACCACCCGCGGGAGTGACCCCCGCCCCACCACACCGGCCATGCCCACCACATCCCTTTCCAAGGGGGAGACGACGTCGCCACAAGGTAGGAACCCCCCGCCCCCGCGCCCATGTGGGCGACGTACACAGTCACGGAGGAGGTTGTGTCACCAGGCCCCATGGGCCGGGTCGAGGCCTCAGTGGGCCGTCCAGGCGCCGTCGAGGGGGAGGCTGGCGCCGGTGAGGTGGGTGGCGGCGGGGGTGCACAGGTAGAGGGCGAGGGCGGCCACCTCGGCGGGCTCGATGAGGCGCTTCACGGCGGTGCGGTCGAGCATGATCCGCTCGACGACCTCCTCCTCGGGGATGCCGTGGGCGAGGGCCTGGGCGGCGATCTGCTTCTCGACGAGCGGGGTGCGGACGTAGCCGGGGTTGATGCAGTTGCTGGTGACGCCGTGGGGGGCGCCCTCCAGGGCGACGGTCTTGCTGAGCCCCTCCAGCCCGTGCTTGGCGGTGACGTACGCGCATTTGAAGGCGCTGGCCCGCAGGCCGTGGACGGAGGAGATGTTGACGACGCGGCCCCACCCCCGGGCGTACATGTGGGGCAGGGTGCGGCGCAGGATGCGGAACGGGGCCTCGACCATGACGCGCTGGATCAGCGCGAACCGCTCGGGCGGGAACTCGTGGACGGGGGCGACGTGTTGGAGCCCGGCGTTGTTGACCACGATGTCGGCGTCGTCCGGCAGGGCGTCCACGGCCTCCGGGTCGGAGAGGTCGGCGACGACCGCCCGCCCGCCGATGAGGCCGGCGACCTCCCGGGCGGGTTCGGCGGCGAGGTCGACGACGTAGACCCGGGCGCCGGCCTCCGCGAGGGCCTCGGCGCAGGCCCGGCCGATGCCCGAGGCGGCGCCGGTGACCAGGGCCGTACGGCCGTCCAGGGGGCGGTCCGAGGAGCGGGCTGAAGTGGTGTCCATGGCCGAGAACGCTAGGAATCCGGCGGCCCGGCTCCCATGTGGCGGGCCGCTACAGCGGCCCTGCGGACTGTGGTGGTGGCGCCCATGCGGGCCGAGAGACGGTTCGCCCCCGGAATGCCAAACCCGTCCCCTCCGCGCTTCCCCACAATGGGCGCGGTTGCTTCACCCGTTCGGAGGATTGCTCGGTCAGATCCACCCATAGCGCCCGAATGCTCGCTACATTCACGCCGATTCCCGACAGGGGGCGCCGCCCCAGGCAGCCGAAGCGCTGGTAGAGCCCGGTGCGACGTCCGAGAGGTGTTGACTGACATGCCCCAACGGCCTGCTACCGACAGCCCGGCGTACGGACCGCTCGACCCGCTCGGCCAGCACCGAGGTCCGGTCGGCCGGGCCCTTCCGGACGCCCCCGACTCCATGACCACCGATGCCCTGGGCACGGACCTCCTGAACACCGACGTCCTGACCGACGACGCGCCGGCCGAGGACGCCGTGGCCGCCGACGTGCTGACGGACGACGAGCTGCGGCTCCCGGCCCAGGCCACGCCCGAGGACCGGCGCGACCCGAGGGACCCGAGGGACCCTCACGACCGGCGGGACCCTCACGACCCGCACGACCCCGCCGCGCCCGCCCCCGCGAAGGCCCACACCGGCCCGAGCCCGCAGAACGGCCAGCTCGCCGCCCTCATCGAGGAGGCCGGCTTCTCCCACGCCGGCCTCGCCCGCCGCGTCGACCAGCTCGGCCTCGAACACGGCCTCGACCTGCGCTACGACAAGACCTCCGTCACCCGCTGGCTGCGCGGCCAGCAGCCCCGCGGAGCCACCCCGGCCCTCATCGCCGAGGTCTTCACCCGCCGCCTCGGCCGCCGCCTCACCGCCCAGGACCTCGGCCTGGACGCCTGCGCCCCGGTGTACGCCGGGCTGGAGTTCGCCGAGACGCCGCAGGAGGCGGTGGACATCGTCGCCAGCATGTGGCGCAAGGACAACGGCCCGCAGTCCGAGCTGCGCCGCATCGCCTTCACCCCGGCCGGCCTGGTCGTCCCCAGCCGGGACTGGCTGATCGGCCGCACCGACGAGCGGGTCGCCCGGGACGGCTCCACCCTGCCCCGCCCGGACGCCGCCGGCCCCGGCACGTCCCCGCCCGGCGCGTCCCCCACGGGACCGGCGCGCGGCCAGGCCCCCGGCACCCCCGTCGGCCCCGGCCAGCCGCACGCACCGGGCGTCACGCCCACCGCCCGCACCACCGGCACCGCCGCCGCCATCGGCCGCGTCCCCACCCAGAGCCGCCGCCCGCCCGCCGCCGTCGAGCCCCCGTACTCCGACCCGGCCCGCGAGACCCGGCCCACCCTGCGCGTCGGCCGCGGGGACATCGCCGCCATCCGCGCCGTCGGCGACCTCTTCCGCGCGCTCGACCACGCCTACGGCGGCGGCCACGCCCGCCAGGCCCTGGTCCGCTACCTGGAGAGCGAGGCCGAGCCGATGCTGCGCGGCCGCTACGGCGAGCAGATCGGCCGGGCCCTGTTCGGCGCCGTCGCCGACCTCACCCGGCTCGCCGGGTGGACGTCCTTCGACATCGCCGCGCACGGCCTCGCCCAGCGCTACTTCGTCCAGGCCCTGCGCCTGTCCCAGGCCGCGGGGGACCGCGCGCTCGGCGGCTACGTGCTGGTGACGATGAGCCAGCAGGCCGTCCACCTCGGCCACGGCCGCGAGGCCGTCCAGCTCGCCAGGGTCGCCCAGCAGGGTGTGGGCACCGCCGTGCCGCCCACCGTCCAGGCCCTGATGCACGCCGCCGAGGCGCGCGGACACGGCCTGCTGGGCGACGTCCGCTCCTGCACCACCGCCCTCGTACGCTCCGAGCGGGCCCTCGCCGCCGCCCGCAGCGGCGACGAACTCTCCTCCTGGGCGCGGTACTTCGACGAGGCGCAGCTCTCCGACGAGTTCGCCCACTGCTACCGCGACCTCCAGCAGTGGCGCACCTGCGCCCAGCACGCCGAGAAGTCGCTGCGGCTGCGCTCGCCCGCCTACGCCCGCAGCCGGATCTTCTGCCGGCTCGTCCTGGCCACCGCCCGCCTCGGCATGGGCGACCTCGACGAGGCCTGCACCATGGCCACGGACGCGCTGCGCGCGGCGGGGGAGATGCGCTCCGCCCGCTCGCTGGAGTACGTCCGCGACTTCCACCGCCGCCTCACCCCGTACCGGGGCAGCCAGGTCGCGCGGGCCTTCGAGGAGACGGCCCGCCAGGCGGGGGTGATCTGACCGCACGACCGACCGCGCACCTGACCGCGCACCCGACCGTACGACCGACCGCACGGGGGCCGGGAGCTGCTCACCAGCTCTCGGCCCGGCCCCTCTCCCGCCCCGGCCCGGCCGGCGCCGACGGCCGGGCGCCGCCGCGCACCCGCTGCGCCACCAGCGGGAACGCCAGCACCGACAGCATCCCGGCGCCCACCAGCGCCGCCGCCGTCGAGGACGGCAGGTGCCCGGCGTCCACCTCCAGCGTGGTGATCACCACGACCAGCGGCAGCGCCGTCGCCCCGTACAGCCCGAGCCCGACGCGGTCCCGAGGGCCCAGCCCCGCCGGGGCCAGCAGCCCGGCCGGAACCCCGCGCACGGCGAGCAGCAGGAGCAGGAACACCGGGACGAGCAGCAGCGTGCCCGGGTCGTCCAGCAGTGAGTCCAGGTCGAACTTCATCCCGCTGACCACGAAGAACACCGGCACCAGGAACCCGAACCCGATGCTCTCCAGCTTCGCCTCGATCACCTCCTCCTCCTCCTCCTCCTGCCGGATGTCCGAGAGCAGCAGCCGCGAGACGATCCCGGCGGTGAAGGCGCCCAGCAGCATGTCCAGGTCGAGCCAGAGCGCGGCCGCGACCATCGCGGCGAGCACCAGGATCACCGCCCGGATCGCGAACTGACCGGACGTACGGAGCGTGCGCTCGATCAACCTGGTCGCCCAGGCCGGGCGCGGCCGGCGCGCCCCGAGCACGGCGACGGCGGTGATCACGGCGAAGGCGCCGAGGATGACGGCCGTGCGGGCGGGGGAGTTGCCGCTGAGCAGCGCGGCGATCGCGATGATCGGCGCGAACTCCCCGACGGCCCCGGTGGCCATCACCAACGAGCCGAAGGGGCTGGACAGTTCACCGGAGTCGCGCAGGATCGGCAGGATCGTGCCGAGCGCGGTGGTGGTGAGCGCGAGCCCGGCGAAGGCGCCGTTCAGCGGGTCGCGGTTGACGAGCGCGCCGACACCGAGCGCCAGCACCAGCGAGACCAGCCACGCGGCGCCCGCCCGTCGGAGCGGGCCGCCGCGCAGCCGGCCGAAGTCGATCTCGTAGCCGGCCAGGAACATCAGCATGGCCAGGCCGAACTGGGACAGCGCGTCGACCAGGGAGTCCACGTGCGCCCAGTTCAGGACGTCCGGGCCGATCAGCACGCCGAGCACGATCTCGAACACGACCGTCGGCACGGCGACCCACCGCAGCAGCCGGTCCGCCAGGAGCGGCGCGGCCACGGCCGCCGCGGGGATCAGGATCAGCGCCAGCGGCTGCGCTCCGCCGCTCACCCGGAGACCGGTCGGGCGGTCGGAACCGGGTGGGCCATCGGAGGCGGCGAAATCATCAGATTCATCCGATGAGCGGTCAGAACGGTCATACCCGCATCCTGGCACGCCGCCTGCCGAGAGGCCCCCGGAGAACCCCCGAGACCCCGCCGCCCCGTCAGCCCGTCAGGCCGCCGCCTCCTCCTCCCGCGCCGAGGCCGGCACCCCCAGGTCGCGCAGCACCGCCCGCGCCGCCCGCCGCCCGGACACCAGCGCCCCCTGCACCGTGCTGGTGTCCCGGTGGTCCCCGGCGACGTACAGCCCGGCCAGCAGCCGCACGGGCCGCCGCAGGTTGTGCGGCGGCGGCATCGCCGGCAGCGCGTCCGGGACGTGGCGCACGCTCAGGAACTGCCAGCCCGCCGCCGAGGCGCCGTACAGCTCCGCGAGCCGTGCCCGTACGGCGGGCTCCAGCCCGGCCGGCCCGCCCGCGTCGAAGGCCCGCCGCCCGAGCACGGTGGTGGCGATCAGGGTCTGGCCCTCCGGCGCGTACGAGGGGTGCAGCTCGCTGAGCACCAGCGAGTGCGACACCAGCGGCGGGTGTCCGCCGGGCCGGTCGCCGTCGAGCAGCAGGACGGCCTCGCTCAGCGGGGAGCGGTCGGCCGCGTGGAAGAAGGTGGTCACGGGGTGGAAGTCCGGCACCCGCAGCCCGGGCAGCAGCTCGGCCGCGGAGCGGGCGTCGGTGGCGACCACGACGGCCTGGGCGCCGATCCGCCCGTGCCCGGCGGTCTCCACGCCGTCGGCGGCGATCGAGGTGACCCGCACCCCGGTGCGCACGGTGCCGGCGGGCAGCGCGTCGGCCAACTGGGCCGGGACGGCCGCGATCCCGCCGGCGGGCAGACAGAGACGCCCGCGCGCGTACGAGCGCAGCACCAGGTCGGCGATGCGGCTGCTGGTCCCGAGGGCCGGGTCGCCGAGCAGCGCGCTGAGCAGGGGGCGCAGGAAGCCGTCGACGGTGCGCGGGGCGAGCCCGTGGCCGGCGAGGGCCCTGGCGGCGGTGGTCTCCGGGCGGGCCTGGAGCCGGGCGGCCGGGGTGGTGGCGAGCCGGCCGAGGCGGCTGCCGAGCCGGGCCTTGTCGAGCGGGCTGCCGAGCGGGGCGCGGAGGGCGGCCTGCCGGGCGGTCGTGAGGTGGGGGTCGCCGGCGCGGTAGCGGCGTCCGGCGCTGTGGACGAGCACGCCGGGCGCGAGCAGGCGTAGGTCCAGGCGGTCGAGGTCGAGCGCGCGGCGCAGCTCGGGGTAGGCGGTGTTCAGCAGGTGGCTGCCGTCGTCGAGCCGGAAGCCGTCCTGCTCGCGGGTGGCCATCCGGCCGCCGATGCGGTCGGCGGCCTCCAGGACCTGGACGGAGAGTCCGTAGCCGGTCAGCGCGCGGGCGGCGGTCAGGCCGGCGAGTCCGGCGCCGACCACGACGACGTCCGGGTCGGACGGTCGGCGGGCACGGCGGGTGAAGTCGTACGTGGGCACTGGGGTGCTCCCTCCCATGGGGTTCCCGGGGCTCCGGCCTACGCGGGCAGCGGGGTGCCGGGCACGGTCCGACGATGTGATGCCCAGTCGATGTGAGCATCAGACAGACGCATCGGGCTCGATCCGGGAGCCAGGAGGGGTCGTGCGGCACCGGGCGGGGGCGCGGTCACGGACAGTGCGCCGTGGCGACCGGGTTCCCTGGCAGGCGGGCGCGTACGGTCACCGGGGGCGTGCGACGCGCCCGCCGTGTGCTCCCGTGCGCCCCCTCCCCGAGCCCGGTTCGAGGGACGTCCGAGCGTCGCCCCGGCGCGGCCCGCCCGGGCCCGGCATATGCCCGTGGCCAGGGCGGAGACCGTAGGAGGCCTACGCCGCCCGCACCCCCGTCACCGCAGCGCCCGTACCGCCGTCACACCGCCGCCCGCACCACCGAGTCCACGTCCGGGTGCGCGAAGCGGAACCCCGCCTCCAACAGCCGCCGGGGCACCACCCGGTGACTGCCGACCACCTCCACCGCCATCTCCCCGAGCACTGCCCGCAGGACCGGGTCCGGCACCGGGAACGGCGTCGGCCGCCGCAGCACCCGCCCGATCGCCGCCGTCAGCTCGGCGTTGGTCACCGGCTCCGGGGCCGTCAGGTTGAAGGCGCCCGACAGGTCCTCCCGGTCGATCAGGAACCGCAGCGCGGCGACCTCGTCGGCCAGCGAGACGAAGCTCCAGTACTGCCGCCCGTCGCCGAGCCGCCCGCCCAGCCCCAGCTTGAACAGCGGGAACAGCCGGGCCCCGGCGCCGCCCGCGGCGGAGAGCACCAGCCCGGTGCGTGGGTGGACGACCCTGATCCCGGCCCGCTCGGCCGGCCGCGCGGCGGCCTCCCACTCCACGCACACCTCGGCCAGGAAGTCGTCCCCGGCGGGGGAGTCCTCGTCGATCACCCGGTCCCCGGTCTGCCCGTACCAGCCGACGGCGGAGGCGCTGACCAACACCCGCGGCGGCTCCTTCAGCTCGGCCAGGGCGACGGCCAGCGTCTCGGTGCCGTACACCCGGCTCTCCCGGATCTCCCGCTTGTACGGCTCCGTCCAGCGGTGGTCGCCGACCCCGGCGCCCGCCAGGTGCACCACCGCCTCGACCCCGGCCAGCCCCTCGCGCTCGACCTGGCCGAGCAGCGGGTTCCAGCCGATGGCCGTGCTCCCGTCCGCCTGCGGCCCGGTGCGGGAGCGGCGCCGGACGAGCCGCACCACCTCGTGACCGTCCGCCAGCAGGGAGCGGACGAGTGCAGAACCGATCAATCCCGTGGAACCCGTGACAGCGATGCGCATGCGCCCATCCTCGCAGCGCTCACGGCCGCGACGTTCGTACGCGCGCTCAATAGGCTGACGCGCATGTCTGCCGATGAACCGATGATCCGACCCGCCCGTCCCGAGGACGGCCGCGCCCTCGCCGACCTCGACCGCGCCGCCTGGTCGACCCTCTCCGAGGTCTCCCCGGCGCCGCTCGAACGGGAGAGCATCTTCGACGAGGGCCACACCCCGGACCAGTTCCTGGTGGCCGAGCTGGACGGCCGGATCGTCGGCTACGTCCGCCAGGTCCCGTCGACCCCGCTGGCCTGCAACCGGCACGTCCGCCAGATCCAGGGCCTCTGCGTGGACGGCTCCCTGCGCGGCCGGGGCGTCGGCCGCCTCCTGGTCGAGGCGGCCTGCGAGGCCGCCCGCGCCGGGGGCGCCCGCAAGCTGACCCTGCGGGTGCTCGGCTGGAACGCCCCCGCCCGCCACCTCTACGAGCGCTGCGGCTTCACCGTCGAGGGCACGCTCGCCGAGGAGTTCCTGATCGACGGACGGTACGTGGACGACGTGTGGATGGCCCGCCGCCTCACCGCGTGAAAAGCCTGACGATCCGTCAGAACACCTGCGGCGGTGGTGCAGAGTCGTGACACAACCTCCCTGTCTCGACCCGCACCCCGCCGGGTACCGTACGGCCGTGAGCAACTCGACGCCTCCCGGGTGGTACCCGGTCCCCGGTGCGGACGGCACCCCCGGTCACGAGCGCTGGTGGGACGGCCACGCCTGGACGGAGCAGGTGCGCCCGCTCCCGCACGGCGGCGCCGGGATCGCCGACGCCGCGACCCAGCCCTGGCAGCCGCCGGACGGCCGGCCCGCGTCCCAGCCCGCACCGCCCCCGCCGGCGGCCCCGCCCGCGGCCCCGTCGGTGCCCCCGAGGCCCGGCTACGGCTACGGCGCCCCGCAGGACGCCGGCTACGGCTACCCGGGCGCCACCACCCCCGGCTACGGCTACCCCGGCCAGGAGACCCCCGGCGCGGCGGGCTACGGCTACCCAGGGCCGGGCTACCCGGGCCCCGGCTACCGGCCCCAGGGCCCCCGCCGGGTGCGGCCGGGCCTGGTCGCCGGCATCACCGCCGCCGTGGTCACCATCGGCGCGCTCACCGCCTACATCCTGATAGGCGGCCCGGACGGCACCCCGGACTCCGGCCCGACGCCCGACCCCGTCGTCACCAGCCGGACGCTGCCGCCCAGGCCCGCCCCGACCACCAGCACGGTCGCGCCGCCGAAACCCCTGCCCACGGTCAAGTCGACCGTCCCGGACACCCAGCACTCGATCACCGTCCCGGTGCTCGATGGCTGGGACGCCGCCACCAACTCGGCGCACTCCACCGTCTACCTCGGCAGCGGCCGCTACACCTGCCCGACCGGCGGCGCCTGCATCCGCGGCCAGTTCTCCGTCGAGAAGGACGCCATCCAGGGCCTCACCGCCAAGGCCGCCGCCGACGCCGCGATGCCGGTCTACGCCGGGCAGATCTTCACCGGCATCACCACCCACACCGACTCCGGCTCGGGCACCGTGACCGTCGCGGGCGTCCTCGGCTACGCGACCCGCTGGCACATCCGCACCTCGGACGGCACCCAGGGCTACGTCCTGCTGGCCGCCGTCCCGGCCAAGGGCGGCGGCTTCGTCGTCTTCGAGGGCGGGGTCGACGACGACCCGCAGGCGCCGGACCCGACGGCGCTCGACCAGATCCTCAAGGGCATCCGCCAGGACGGCTCCGCGAGCGGCACGGTCTGACCAGCGGGGGCTCAATCCCCGTAGCGCTCCCACAGCTTGGGGAAGCGCTTGGCCATCACGTCCGGGTCGTCGAAGTCCAGCGGCGCCCCGTACGGCCGGCCCGGCTGGCCGCCGCCCACCTCGGGCAGCGGCAGCCCGGTGAGCCGCTCGTACGCCTCGTCGGCGGCGTAGCCGAGGTCCTCGGCCTCGCCGTCCTCCTCCTCGTCGAACTCCGGCAGCAGGTCCGCCAGGTCGTCCGGCTCGGCCAGGCCGCCCTCGAACACCTCGCGGCCCTGGCCGATGAGCCAGCAGCGGAAGTAGTCGAAGGTGTCCTCGGAGGCGCCGTCCAGGAGCAGGTACGCGGCGCCCCAGAGGTCGGTGCGGTACGCGCGGCCGAAGCGCGCCTCGAAGAGCCGGGCGAAGTCGATGACGTCGTCCGGTGTGAGCTGGACCAGCCGTTCCACGAGCAGGTCGGCCTGCTCGTCGGGATCGCCGTCGGCGGCGTCCCGGGTGTCGTCGATGATCTGCCAGAAGTCCGTCTCGTCCATCACCGCTCCAGCATCCCCGTTCGGGCGCTCACGCGCATGCCACGATCCGGTGCGGCGTGGGGCCGCACCGACGGAGGAACCCCGCGCCGTCCGGGGACGACACGGGGTTCCTCACGGTCCCTTGTGCCTTACAGGCCGAGCTCGACCTCGAACTCGCCGGCCTCCAGGATCTCCTTGACCGCGACCAGGTAGCGGGCGGCGTCGGCGCCGTCCACCAGGCGGTGGTCGTAGGAGAGCGACAGGTAGGTCATGTCGCGGATGCCGATGGCGGTGCCGCCGTCGGCCTCGATGACCACCGGGCGCTTGACGGTGGCGCCGATGCCCAGGATGGCGACCTGGTTCGGCGGCACGATCACGGTGTCGAACAGCGCACCGCGCGAGCCGGTGTTGCTGATGGTGAAGGTCGCGCCGGACAGCTCGTCCGGGGTGATCTTGTTGCCGCGGACCTTCTCGGCCAGCTCGGCGGTCTTCTTCGAGATGCCGGCGATGTTGAGGTCGCCCGCACCCTTGATGACCGGGGTCATCAGACCCTTCTCCGAGTCCACCGCGATACCGATGTTCTCGGTGTCGAAGTAGGTGATGGTGCCCTCGGCCTCGTTGATCCGGGCGTTGATGACCGCGTGGGCCTTCAGCGCCTGGGCGGCGGCCTTCACGAAGAACGGCATCGGGGACAGCTTGACGCCCTCGCGGGCGAGGAAGGAGTCCTTGGCCTTGCCGCGCAGCGACATGATCCGGGTGACGTCCACCTCGACCACGCTGGTCAGCTGGGCCTGCTCGTGCAGGGCCTTCAGCATGTTGTCGCCGATGACCTTGCGCATGCGGGTCATCTTGACCGTCTGGCCGCGCAGGGCGGACGGAGCGGCGACGGCCTTCGGCGCGGCGGCCGGAGCGGCGGCGGCGACCGGGGCCGGGGCGGCCTTGGCGGCCTCCGCGGCGGCGATGACGTCCTGCTTGCGGATGCGGCCGCCGACGCCGGTGCCGGCGACGGAGGAGAGCTCCACACCGTGCTCGGCGGCGAGCTTGCGCACCAGCGGGGTGACGTAGGCGTCACCGGCGTCGGCCACCGGGGCGGCCGGAGCGGCGGCGACCGGAGCCGGAGCCGCAACGGGGGCCGGGGCGGCGACCGGAGCCGGGGCAGCCGGGGCGACCGGGGCCGGAGCGGCCACGGGGGCGGCCGGGGCCACGGGGGCCGGCGCGGCAACCGGAGCCGGGGCGGCGACCGGAGCGGGCGCGGCGACCGGAGCCGGAGCGGCCACGGGGGCCGGGGCGGCGGCGACGGCACCGGCGGCACCGATCAGCGCGAGCTGGGCGCCGACCTCGGCGGTCTCGTCCTCGCCGACCAGGATCTTCACCAGCGTGCCGGCGACCGGCGACGGGATCTCGGTGTCGACCTTGTCCGTGGAGACCTCGAGCAGCGGCTCGTCGACCTCGACGGTGTCGCCCTCGGCCTTGAGCCAGCGGGTGACGGTGCCCTCGGTGACCGACTCGCCCAGCGCGGGCAGCAGGACCGGGGTGGCGTCGGCGGCCGGAGCGGCGGCGACCGGAGCGGCGACCGGGGCCTCCGCGACCGGGGCCGGAGCGGCGACCGGAGCCGGGGCGGCGACCGGAGCCGGGGCGGCGACGGGCGCGGCCTCGACGACGGGGGCCGGGGCGGCGACCGGGGCGCCGGAACCGTCGTCGATGATCGCCAGCTCGGCGCCGACCTCGACGGTCTCGTCCTCGGCGACCTTGATCGAGGCCAGGATGCCGGAGGCCGGGGCCGGGATCTCGGTGTCGACCTTGTCGGTCGAGACCTCGAGCAGCGGCTCGTCGACCTCGACACGCTCACCCTCGGCCTTGAGCCAGCGGGTGACCGTGCCCTCGGAAACGCTCTCGCCCAGCGCGGGCAGTGTTACTGAGACCGCCATGGTTTCAGCGACTCCTATCAAGTCTTGCGTACGGGAAGTACTCGGGAAGCACTCGGAAGTACTGCGGGAACGGAAGTGGTGGGCGCGATCAGTCGTGCGCGTGCAGCGGCTTGCCGGCCAGCGCCAGGTGCGCCTCGCCGAGGGCCTCGGACTGGGTCGGGTGCGCGTGGATCAGCTGCGCGACCTCGGCCGGCAGGGCCTCCCAGTTGTAGATCAGCTGGGCTTCGCCGACCTGCTCGCCCATGCGGGCGCCGACCATGTGGACGCCGACCACGGCGCCGTCCTTGACCTGGACGAGCTTGATCTCGCCCGCGGTCTTGAGGATCTTGCTCTTGCCGTTGCCCGCCAGGTTGTACTTGAGGGTGACGACCTTGTCCTTGCCGTACAGCTCGACGGCCTTGGCCTCGGAGATGCCGACGGAGGCGACCTCCGGGTTGGAGTAGGTCACGCGCGGGACGCCGTCGTAGTCGATCGGCACCGGCTTGAGCCCGGCCAGGCGCTCGGCGACCAGGATGCCCTCGGCGAAGCCGACGTGGGCCAGCTGCAGGGTCGGGGCGAGGTCGCCGACGGCCGAGATGGTGGGCACGTTGGTGCGCATGTACTCGTCGACGAGGACGTAGCCGCGGTCCATCGCGACGCCGTTCTCCTCGTAGCCCAGGCCGGCCGAGACCGGGCCGCGGCCGATGGCGACGAGCAGCAGGTCGGCGTCGATCTGCTTGCCGTTCTCGGTGGAGACGCGCACACCGGTCTCGGTGTACTCCACGCCCGAGAAGCGGGCCTTGAGCTCGAACTTGATGCCGCGCTTGCGGAAGGCGCGCTCGAGGAGCTTCGAGGAGTTCTCGTCCTCCAGCGGGACGAGGTGCGGCAGCCCCTCGACGATGGTGACCTCGACGCCGAAGGACTTCCAGACCGAGGCGAACTCGACGCCGATGACGCCGCCGCCCAGGATGACGGCCGACTTCGGGATGCGGTCGAGCTTGAGGGCGTGGTCCGAGGAGATCACGCGGTTGCCGTCGATCTCCAGGCCCGGGATCGAGCGCGGAACGGAACCGGTGGCCAGGACGATGTGGCGGCCTTCGATGCGCTGGCCGTTGACATCCACCGAGGTCTGCGAGGAGAGCTTGCCCTCACCCTGGATGAAGGTGACCTTGCGGGACGCCACCAGGCCCTGGAGGCCCTTGTACAGGCCGGCGATGACGTCGTCCTTGTACTTGTGGACGCCGTTGATGTCGATGCCCTGGAAGGTGGCCAGGACGCCGAACTCGGCGGCCTCCTTCGTCTCGTCCGCGATCTCCGCGGCGTGCAGGAGCGCCTTGGTCGGGATGCAGCCGCGGTGCAGGCAGGTGCCGCCCAGCTCACCCTTCTCGATCAGGGCGACGCTCAGACCCAGCTGAGCGCCGCGGAGCGCCGCGGCGTAGCCGCCGCTTCCGCCTCCGAGAATGACTACGTCGAAAACGGTGCTGGCGTCGTTCGCCACGTCACGTCCTCCATGCAAGGGGTGGGTCGCCGGGCCGGTCGCGGTCCGGTGGGTCGGAAGCCTTTGTGGGGCGCCCAGTCGTGCCGGAAATACATCTTCGCACTTGTTCGCGGTGGCTGATGTCGGGGCCCGCCCCCCAGGAGTCCCACGGAGTGGTCACCGGGGCGGGAACACCCCTGCCGGAAGGGCATCATCGCAGCTCAAGACCGCCTTGACAGCCGCCGGACGGGCGTCTTCCGGGGGGTTCGACCTGCCCTCTTCCGCACTGCGGAACAAAGTTTCGCCCGCAGCGAACAGCCGTACGGGCCGCGTCCGCGCCCTACTCGCAGGTAACCGCCCGGAGAGCGCGAAACGGGGCCCGGCGCGCGATGCGCCGGGCCCCGTCGCGGAGCGTGTGCCGGATCAGGCCTTGCCGTCGGCGGCCGTCTTCTCGGCGAACGCGACCAGGGTGCGCACCGCGCTCGCGGTGCCGCCCTTCGGGGTGTAGCCGTACGGCGCGCTCTCGTGGAACGCCGGGCCGGCGATGTCCAGGTGCGCCCAGTCGACGCCCTCGGCCACGAACTCCTTCAGGAACAGACCGGCCACCAGGCCGCCGCCCATCCGCTCGCCCATGTTGGCGAGGTCGGCGATGGTCGACTCGGTCATGCCCTTCTTGAGCTCGGCCGGCAGCGGCATCGGCCAGGACTGCTCGCCGACCTCGCCCGCGAGCTCGTGCAGGGTCTCGCGCAGCTCGTCGTTGTTGGACATCACGCCGAAGGTGCGGTTGCCCAGGGCCAGCACCATGGCGCCGGTCAGGGTGGCCACGTCGACGATGACGTCCGGCTGCTCCTCGCCGGCGCGCACGATCGCGTCGGCCAGCACCAGGCGGCCCTCGGCGTCCGTGTTCAGGACCTCGACGGTCTTGCCGCCGTACATCCGCAGCACGTCGCCGGGGCGGGTGGCGGAGCCGGAGGGCATGTTCTCGGCCAGCGCCAGCCAGCCGGTGACGTTGACGGCCAGGCCGAGGCGCTTGGCGGCCACCACGGCGGCGAACACGGCGGCGGCGCCGGCCATGTCGCACTTCATGGTCTCGTTGTGGCCGGCCGGCTTCAGCGAGATGCCGCCCGAGTCGTAGGTGATGCCCTTGCCGATGAAGGCGAGGGTGGCCTTGGCCTTCGGGTGGGTGTAGGCCACCTTCACCAGGCGGGGCGGGTTGACCGAGCCGATGCCGACGCCCATGAGGCCGCCGAAGCCGCCCTTGGCCAGCGCCTTCTCGTCCAGCACCTCGACCTTGAGGCCGTGCTCCTTGCCGGCCGCCTGGGCGATCGCCGCGAAGCTCTTCGGGTTCAGGTCGTTCGGGGCGGTGTTGACCAGGTCGCGGGCGCGGTTCATCTCCTCCGCGATCGCGGTGGCCCGCTCCACGGCGGCCTTCGCGTCCTTGCTGCCCTTGCGGGGGGCCAGCAGGATCAGCTCGCCGACCGGCTCCTTGCCGCCCTCGCCCTTGTAGGCGCCGAAGGCGTACGAGCCGAGCAGGCCGCCCAGCGCCAGCGCCTCGACCTCGGCGGCGGACTCCGCCGGCAGGGCCAGCGCGGCCTTCTTGGCGCCGGCCAGGGTACGGGCGGCGACACCGGCGGCGCGGCGCAGCGTCTCCAGCGCGAAACCGTCCTCGGGGGTCTCGCCGAGGCCGACCGCGAGCACGAGCCCGGCCTTGAGGCCGGCGGGGGCGGGCACCTTGACGGTCTCGCCCTCGGCGCCGGTGGCGCCCAGGGTGGTGAGGACCTCGGCCAGCTTGCCCTCGAACGCCTCGTTCACGGTCTCGGAGCCGGGGGCCGGCACGATGCCCTTGGGGCCCTTCGCGACACCGACCACCAGCGCGTCCGCGCGCAGCGAGGCGGCGGAGGAGGTGCTCACAGACAATGCAGTCACGTAATGCGTCCTGTTCTTTCGCGGTCCACGGCCGGTCGCGGCGAGGCTGCCGCACCGGCGCAACCCGCCGCCGAAGCGGGCCGGTCCGCCGGGCGCGTCCCCTGGTCCGGGCCCCCTGGTGTGCGCACCCGCGTCGCGGCCGCGCACACCGGAGGCCCCGGCTCCTCGGTACGCGCCGGGCGGGCAGGACCTGCCACGGTGCAGGGCTGCGGTGCTCCCCGCATGGTAGTCCGCATGGTGGGATCACGCGCCGCCCGGTGTCAGCCGAGCAACGCCAGGGCGAACAGCGCACCGGTGGCGGCGGTTTCGGCCGTCGCGCCGAGCACGTCCCCGGTGATCCCGCCGAACCGGCGCACGCACCGGCTGAGCAGGGGACGGGCGCACGCGGCACCGAGCACAACGGCCAGCGGGAGGCGCAGGGCTGACGTTCCGTCGAACAGTCCGAGCGCGGCCACGGCGAGCGCGGCGACACCCGTCGAGACGGCCGCCTCGACGGGTGGGACGGTGGCCGCCACCATCGCCCCGAGCCCTCCCGGCCGCGCGGCCGGCACCGACCTCAGACAGCCCCAGGCCAGCGCGCACCGGGCCGCCGCCGCCGAGGCGAGCACGGCGAGCGCCCCGCGCAGCGGCGAGTGCCCGAACTGCCCGGCCAGCGCGGCCACCTGGGCCAGCAGCACCAGCACGAGGGTCAGCACCCCGAACGGGCCGATGTCGGACTGCTTCATGATCCGCAGCGCGTCCTCGGCCGGCCTGCCGCTGCCCAGCCCGTCCGCGACGTCCGCCAGGCCGTCCAGGTGCAGCCCCCGGGTCAGCGCGGCCAGCACGCCGACGGCCGTCACGGCGCCGAGCAGCCCGCCGGCCCGCCAGGCCACCAGTGCGCCCGCCGCGCCCGCCACCGCGCCCAGCACCAGCCCGACGGCGGGGGCAGCCGCCATCGCCCGCGCCCCGGCCGCGCGGTCCCAGCGCTCCACCCGCACCCGCAGCACCGACAGCGTCCCGAACGCGAACCTCAACCCCTCGGCCCACGTGGCCCGTTCGCTCATCGGCCCTGCTCCTCACCTGTGCTGACGCAATGACGCAATGACGCAATGACGAAAAGACGAAAAGACGCACCCCGCGCCCGGACCGGGAGCGGGGTGCGTCGCGTACGAGTCCTAGAGCCTGCGCAGCAGGTCCGCCGCCGAGGGCAGCTTCGGCTGCGGCAGCGGCTCCCGGGGCGCCCTCGGCGCGGCCGGCTCCGGGGCCTCCTCCGCGAGGGTGTCCCCGGCGGCCTGGAACAGCGGCAGCGCCAGCAGCGCGCCGACGCCCTCGCCCATGGTGATGCCCTGGTCCTGCACGGGGGTGAGGGTCAGCCGGTCGTACGCCTTCGCCTGCGCCGGCTCGCCGTTGGCCTGCCCGGCCCGCCACCACTCCGGCGCCCGGAAGGCGATCCGCTGGGCGACGAGCGCGCAGGCGGCGGAGACCACGCCGTCGAGCACCACGGGCAGCCGGCGCACGGCGGCCTGGAGCAGGAAGCCGGTGATCGCCGCGAAGTCGGCGCCGCCGGTGGCGCCGAGCAGCGCCAACTGGTCGCCGAGCACCGGACGGGCCCGGCGCAGCGAGTCCCGGATGGTGGCGCACTTGACCATCCACACCCGGTCGTCGATGCCGGAGCCGCGCCCGCAGACCGCGGCCGCGTCCGTCCCGCACAGCGCGCCGATCAGCACGCCGGCCACGGTGGTGGAGCCGACCCCGAGGTCCCCGAGCAGCACCAGGTCGGTGCCGGCGTCGGCCTCCTCGTCGGCCACGGCCATGCCGGCCCGGAAGGCCCTGGCCGTCTCCTCCGGGGTGAGCGCGTCCTCGACGTCGATGCGGCCGGAGCCGCGCCGGACGCGGTGGGCGACCACCTCGTCCGGGAAGTCGGCCGGGTCGACGTCCACCGCGACGTCGACGACCCGCACCTCGGCGCCGTAGCGCGAGGCCAGGCGGGCGATCGGCGCGCTGCCGTCCAGCACCGCCCGGACCCGGGCCGCCGTCCCGCCCGTGGCGGGCAGCCGGGAGACCCCGAGCGAGGCGACGCCGTGGTCGCCGGCGAAGAGCAGCACCTTGGGGGCGGTGACCGGCCGCACGGGGGAGGCCCCCTGCACGGACGACAGCCAGCTGCCCAGCTCCTCCAGCCTCCCGAGCCCGCCGCGCGGCCGGTCGGCCTCCTGCCAGCGTTCCTCGGCGGCCCGCCGCGCGCTCTCGTCGGGGCGCTCGACGAGGGAGGAGAACATATCGAGATCCACGGTCGTGTCCATCGAGCGGAAGGCTACACGCAGCGGATGTTCAGACAACGGCTGGCGTAGGACACCCGGCGGCATCCTTGACTCGGACGACCTGCCCGGCCACCACCAGCAGCACCCGCTCCGAGGCGTCGGCGACCGCCATGTTGAGCCGCCCCAGGGTGTCCCGGAAGCGCCGGCCGGCCGCCGTGGCCGGGACGACACCCATGCCGACCTCGTTGCTCACCGCCACGACGGTGCGCCCGGTGGCCGCCCAGGCCGTGGCCAACGCCTCGCAGCGCCGCTGCACGGCGGCCTCGCCGCCGCCCGCCCAGACCGCGTCGTCCCAGGCCCCGCACTCGTCCATCACGGCCGTCAGCCACAGGGCCAGGCAGTCGACCAGCACCGGCGCCGGGTCGGCCCCGTCCGCGAGGACGGCCTCCAGGTCGCAGGTCTCCGCGGTGCGCCAGCTCGCCGGTCGCCGCTCCCGGTGCAGCTCGACCCGCTGCGCCCACTCGGCGTCGCCGTCCCGGGTCCCGCCGGTGGCCACGTACAGGACGTCCTCGTGGTCGGCGAGCAGCTGCTCGGCGCGGGTGGACTTGCCGGAGCGCGCGCCGCCGAGCAGCAGCGTGCGGGGGAGGAGGGTCGCCATGGCGCCCATCCTGCCCGATGCCGCCGATCAGGCATACGGAAGATCGGGGCGGGCAGGCTAGGGTGCGCAGCACACAGTCGGCGGGAGGAGCGGGGCATGGTCTGGACGTGGCGCTACGAGAAGGCGGACGGCACTGCGGTGACGCCGGCAGGCGGCCAGGAGGAGTTCGCGGGCCAGGGTGACGCGGAGACGTGGATCGGCGAGACCTGGAAGCAGCTCGCCGAGGACGGCGTGGACAACGCCGTGCTGCTGGAGGACGACAAGGTCGTCTACTCGATGAGCCTGCACGGGGCCTGAGCTACTTCGCCCCGATCACGTGCAGCAGCGCCGCGACCTGCCGGTACGGGTCGGTGCGGCCGGCCCGGTCCTCGGCCTCGAGGAGCTGGGCCAGCTGCCGCCCGTCCACCGGCGGCGCGGCGTCGTCGGGCGCGTTGTCGGTGAAGACGCGCACGCCGTACCAGCGCCGCAGCGGCACGGACACCTCGGACAGGGTGACGGTGAGGTCGGCGAGCCGGTCGGCGCGGGCCGCGAGCCCGAGCCGGTTGTAGTACCGGTCGCTCTCGAAGGCGTGCAGGGCGGCCCGCCAGTCCCCGGCGGCGGCGGGCCGCAGCGCGAGCGCGTCGCGGTTGCGCACCAGCAGGGAGAGCAGCCCGCCGGGCGCCAGCAGCCGGGCCAGCGAGGCGATCATCGGGTCCGGGTCGGGCAGGTACATCAGGACGCCGTGGCAGACCACCACGTCGAAGCTGCGCGGGCCGAACCAGCGCCCGCACTGGTGGCCGTCCCCGGCGAGCAGCTGGAGCCGGCCGCGGACCTCCTCCGGCTCCTCGGCGAGCGCCTCCTGGGCGACGCCGAGCGCGACGGCGTCGGAGTCGATGCCGGTGACGTAGTGCCCGGCGCGGGCCAGCCGCAGGGCCTGGGTGCCCTGGCCGCAGCCGATGTCCAGGACGCGCTGCCCGTGCCGGCCGGTCAGCTGCTCGGCGAGCTGGCGGGAGACGAGCTCCTGCCGGACGAAGTCGCGCAGGCCCCCGAACCGGTCGAGCCAGGCGCCCGCGCCGCCCGCGTACGAGCCGCTGCGGGAGGGCAGCCGGCGCTCCTGGGCGATCCGGTCGTGCCCGCCGCCGCCCTGTCCGGGCAGCGCGTACAGGCCGGGCCCCTCCCAGGAGGGCGGGGCCCAGCCGGAGTCCACCGGTTCGGCGGTCAGGGCTTCTCCCCGCGCCGCACCTGCGGCTTGGGCAGGCGGAGCCGGCGCATCTGCAGGGTGCGCATGATGCCGTAGCCGACGGCGCCGCGGGTGTTCTCGCCCGGGAAGCGCGCGGCCAGCTGCTTGCGCAGGCCGAAGCCGAGGCGGACGAAGTCCAGGATCACGAAGACGAAGAACAGCAGGAACAGCAGCGTCGACAGCTGCTGGACGGCGCCGACCTTGACGATGCTGAGCACCAGGATGACCACGGCGGCCGGCAGGAAGAACTCGGCCAGCGACCAGCGGGCGTCCACGAAGTCGCGGGCGAACTTGCGCACCGGGCCCTTGTCACGAGCGGGCAGGTGGCGCTCGTCGCCGTTCATCAGCGCCTGGCGCTCCTTCTCGCGCTCGGTGCGCATCCGGTCGCGCGCCTGGCGGCTGGCCTCCTTGCGGTCCTTGGGGACCGTCACCCGGGTGCGACGCGTGGCCTCGGCCTCGCTGCGCTTGGGGGTGGGGCGGCCCTTCTTGGCCTCGGGGTGGCGGGCCTGGGGCGTCTCGTCCTGCTTCTCCAGCACGGAGGAGGAGGCGGCGGCATCATCTGAACGGCGTCGGAACACACCACCAGCGTACGGGGTCCGGGGGCGCTTCCACCGGTCCGATCGGACCCAAACGCATATCGATCGGCCGGTCGGCGGCCGGATGGGGGTTTCCCGGGGCCTTCCCGTAGGGGATCAGTCGGATGGAGGATGGGGGGGACTAGTCGCAGATCCACCCGGGGGATGAGGAACTGCCGCTGGTCGCTGTAGCAGTCTTGTTGCAGGCAGGTGCACTGCGGCGGACGGCTCGCTGCACATACACTCGTCGTGTCTGGTAACGAGATTTGAGACCGCAGGCCGGAGAAGGGGGCACCCGAGGCCCATGAGCGACGGAATCATGAAGCGTATGGGGCTGATCTTCCGCTCCAAGGCGAACAAAGCCTTGGACCGGGCGGAAGACCCACGTGAGACGCTCGACTACTCCTACCAGAAGCAGCTCGAACTGCTGCAGAAGGTACGGCGTGGTGTCGCGGACGTCGCGACCTCGCGCAAGCGCCTGGAGCTCCAGCTGACCCAGCTCCAGCAGCAGTCGGCGAAGTACGAGGACCAGGGCCGCAAGGCGCTCTCGCTCGGTCGTGAGGACCTGGCACGCGAGGCGCTGACCCGCAAGGCCAACATGCAGTCCCAGATCAACGACCTGGAGACGCAGTACCAGCAGCTGCAGGCCGAGGAGGAGAAGCTCACGCTCGCCTCCCAGCGCCTCCAGGCCAAGGTGGACGCCTTCCGCACCAAGAAGGAGACCATCAAGGCCACCTACACCGCTGCCCAGGCGCAGACCCGCATCGCGGAGTCCTTCTCCGGCATCTCCGAGGAGATGGGCGACGTCGGCCTGGCGATCCAGCGGGCCGAGGACAAGACCGCCCAGATGCAGGCCCGGGCGGGCGCGATCGACGAACTGCTCGCCTCCGGCGCGCTCGACGACGCGAGCGGTCTCGGCCGCAAGGACGACATCGAGGCCGAGCTGGAGCGTGTGGCCGGCGGCTCCGACGTCGAGCTGGAGCTGGCGCGGATGAAGGCCGAGCTGGGAGGCGGGTCCTCCACCTCCGGGCCGGCCGCCATCGAGCAGGGCAAGCCCCAGCCGGCGCCGCAGGACGCCCACCCGCAGGACACCCCGCGGATCAACTACAACAAGGGCTGAGCCAGAACCACGACCAGGGAGACGCGCGGCATGATCATGAGGGTCATGGGTGAGGGGCAGTTCGAGGTGGGGGAGGACCACCTGAACCTGCTCAACCAGCTCGACGACGAACTGCTCACCGCAGTGGAGTCGGGCGACGAGGACGACTTCCGCAGGGCGTACGGCAAGCTGCTGGACGCCGTGAAGCGGTACGGCACCCGGCTGCCGGACGACTCGCTGGAGCCGTCCGAGCTGATCCTGCCCAGCGCCGAGGCGACTCTGGACGAGGTCCGGGCCCTGCTGCTGTCCGAGGGCGAGGGCGTGATCCCGGGCTTCCCGGAGTAGCACCTCCGGCTGCTGTTGCCAGACGAAAGGGCGGGCCCCCTCCGAGTGGAGGGGGCCCGCCCTTCGCCGTTACTCGCCCGCTCGCCTCCGGGCCCTCTTGACCCGGTGTCGACGGTCGGCGCTCCGGCGCTCTCCCCCAGCCTCCGGCCGGGGGGACCCCCATCTCGCTTGTCGCTTCTCCCTTTCGACACCGGCGGGCCCTTCGGCTCGGGGCGGGCCGCCCGTCGTTAGGGCAGGGCCAGCATCCGGTCCAGCGCCGCCTTGGCGTACTTCTCCGTCTCCGGGTCGACGGTGATCACGTTCGGCACCCGGCCCTCGACCAGGGACTCCAGCGCCCAGACCAGGTGCGGCAGGTCGATGCGGTTCATGGTCGAGCAGAAGCAGACCGTCCGGTCGAGGAAGACGATCTCCTTGTCCGGGTGCGCCTTGGCCAGGCGGCGCACCAGGTTCAGCTCGGTGCCGATGGCCCACGCGGAGCCGGGCTCGGCGGCGTCCAGCGCCTTGATGATGTACTCCGTCGAGCCGACCATGTCGGCGGCCGCGACGACCTCGTGCTTGCACTCGGGGTGCACCAGGACGGTCACGCCGGGGATGCGCTCGCGCACGTCGGCCACCGAGTCCAGGCTGAACCGGCCGTGCACCGAACAGTGGCCGCGCCAGAGGATCATCTTGGCGTCCCGCAGCTGCTCGACGGTCAGCCCGCCGTTCGGCTTGTGCGGGTTGTAGAGCACGCAGTCGTCCAGGGAGAGGCCCAGGTCGCGCACGGCGGTGTTGCGGCCGAGGTGCTGGTCGGGCAGGAACAGGACCTTCTGGCCCTGCTCGAACGCCCACTCCAGGGCGCGCTGGGCGTTGGAGGAGGTGCAGATGGTGCCGCCGTGCTTGCCGGTGAAGGCCTTGATGTCGGCGGAGGAGTTCATGTACGAGACCGGGACGGTCACGTCGGCTATGCCGGCGTCGGTCAGCGCGTCCCAGCACTCGGCGACCTGCTCGGCGGTGGCCATGTCGGCCATGGAGCAGCCGGCGGCGAGGTCGGGCAGGACGACCTGCTGGCGCTCGCTGGTGAGGATGTCCGCGGACTCGGCCATGAAGTGCACGCCGCAGAAGACGATGTACTCGGCCTCGGGGCGGGCCGCGGCGTCGCGCGCGAGCTTGAAGGAGTCGCCGGTGACGTCGGCGAACTCGATGACCTCGTCGCGCTGGTAGTGGTGGCCGAGGATGAAGACGCGGTCGCCGAGGGCGGCCTTGGCCGCCCGGGCGCGCTCGACGAGGTTCGGGTCCGAGGCCGGCGGGAGGTCACCGGGGCAGTCGACGCCGCGCTCGCTGTTCGGGTCGGCCTCGCGGCCGAGCAGCAGCAGAGCGAGCGGCGTCGGAGTGGGGTCGACGCCGTGGGTCTCGGTGATGGTGGTGGTCACGGGCGGGTGCCCTTCTGTGCGGCCGATCTAGCGGTGGGGCCTTTTCGTCTAACTGACGCTATCTATTCTAACCGGTTAGCGTCAGAGTGACGATGGCCATCCCGTCGATGTGACGAGAACCGCTCGACGGAAAGGCGCGCCCGCGCGGCCCGGAGCCCGGAATCCCCGGGGGTTCCGCCGGGGCCGGACCGATATTTCGAAGGACGCTCCCTTCCCGTCATCTGTCGGCGGTGAACTCGCACCGGGCATCGGCCAGAATGGACGGCGAACCGTTTCAGCACACGTCGGCCGGGCAATGGCGCCCGCCGGCGCTCGTACGACCCCGTGGAGCCCCGCACCGATGAGCAGCAGCCGAGCGCACGAGGTCGTCGGGGCCGATCTGGACGAGACCGACCGGCTCCTGCTCGCCCGGCTCGGCAGCGACGGCCGCGCCTCGTACGCCGAGATCGGCCTGCAGGTGAACCTCTCCGCCACCGCCGTGCGCCGCCGCATCGACCGGCTGCGGGCCCGGGGCGTGGTGCGCGGCTTCACCGTGGTGCTCGACCCGGGCGTGCTCGGCTGGCAGACCGAGGCCTTCGTCGAGGTCTACTGCCGCGAGCGCACGGCCCCCGAGGAGATCCTCGCCAGCCTGCGCCAGTTCCCCGAGGTCGTCGCCGCCTGGACGGTCACCGGAGACCCGGACGCCCTGGTCCACCTGCGCGCCGCCGACATGCGCCACCTGGAGGCCGTGATCGAGCGCATCCGCCGCGAGCCCGGCGTCCAGCGCAGCCGCTCCTCCGTGGTCCTCTCCCAGCTCATCGGCTAGCCATCGAACAGCCGTACGCAGGAATCGTGCGCAGACCCGCCCGAAGACGCCCGAAAGCTGCCTGACCAGCCGCGTTCCGACGCGCGGGGAAGCCCCACCGCTGCCTACGCTGATCACGTCCGGTCCACGCGGTGAAGCGTCCCGCGGAACCGGACGGCCCCCTTCACCCCACCGCCGAGAGGGACAGCCGTGTCCGCAGCACCCGACCGCATGCACCGGCCCGACAACGACCTGGTCGACCTGGTCTTCGACTACATGCGGGAGCGGCTGCAGTACGACCCCGTCCCGCTCGACCACCCCGGCGACGGCGAGCACCTGCGCACCCAGCTGGCCGGCCTGCTCAACCAGGACGGCAACCACCCGGCCGACGTGCTCAAGCTCTACGACCACGAGCTGTCCCGCGCCGTCATCTCCGCCGACAGCCCGCGCTACCTGTCCTTCATCCCCTGCGCCCCCACCAAGGCCGCGCTGCTGTTCGACATGGTCGTCTCCTGCGCCTCCCTCCAGGGCATCTCCTGGCTGGAGGCGGCCGGCGCCATCGCCGCCGAGAACCAGGTGCTGCGCCTGATCGCCGACCGGGCCGGCCTGCCCGAGTCGGCCGGCGGCTGCTTCGTCTCCGGCGGCTCGGCGGGCAACCTCTCCGCCCTGGTCGTCGCCCGTGACACGGCCCGCCGCAAGCTCGGCGTCGGCCCGGAGGCGCGGCTGCGCATAGCCGTCGCCGACCAGGTCCACTCCTCGGTCAAGAACACCTTCAACATCATCGGCGTCGAGGCCTTCAAGGTCCCGACCGTCGACCGCCGCTTCACCGGCGAGGCCCTGCGCGCCGCCCTGGCCGCCGACCCCGACCCCGAGACGGTCATCGCCGTGGTCGGCACCGCCGGCACCACCAACGAGGGCATCGTCGACGACCTCGCCGGCCTCGCCGAGGTCGCCCGCGAGCGCGACCTCTGGTTCCACGTGGACGGCGCCTACGGCGGCGCGGGCCTGTTCGCCCCCTCGGTGCGCGAGCGCTACAACGGCATCGAGCACGCCGACTCCTTCGTCGTCGACCCGCACAAGTGGCTCTTCGCCCCCTTCGACTGCGCCGCGCTGATCTACCGCAACCCGCAGCTCGCCCGCGCCGTGCACACCCAGGACGCCTCCTACCTGGACGTCCTGCACACCGAGGGCGACGAGTGGAACCCCACCGACTACGCCTACCACCTCACCCGCCGCGCCCGCGGCCTGCCGCTGTGGTTCTCCCTCGCCGTCCACGGCGTCCAGGCGTACACCGACGCCATCGAGGCCGGCCTCACCCTGGCCCGGGACACCGCGCAGCTGATCCGTGAGAGCGAGCACCTGGAGCTGCTGTTCGACCCGCAGCTCTCGGCCGTCTGCTTCAAGCGCAACGGCTGGACCAACGACGACTACTACCGCTGGTCGCAGCAGCTGCTCGCCGACCAGATCGGCTTCGTCACCCCCACCGGCTGGGACGGCGAGACCGTCGCCCGCTTCGCCTTCCTGCACCCGGGCACCACGATGGACATGGTCCGCGAGATCCTCGCCACCATGGCCTGAGCCCCTCGTCGCGGGGGGGGGGCGCCGCCCCCCCCCCCGGCCGCCCCCCCCCCCCCCCCCGCCCCCCCCCCCCCCCCCCCCGGCGGGCCCCCCCCCCACGTCCGCACGTCTACAGGAACGCCCCGCTCGGCAGGTACGGCGTCGGCGGCCGCATCCCCCGGAACCCGACGAAGCCCCGGGTCTGCGGGGTCAGCCCCACCTCCAGCCCGACGTCCAGCGCCCACTCCTGCTCGGCCGTGAGGTACTCCACCTCCGCCTCCACCCCGTCCGGCACCCGGGCCAGCGCCTCCCGCAGCAGCCGGGCGGCGATCCGCTTGGAGGTGGCCGCCAGCAGCCGCACCCGGCCGCCGTCCCGGTAGCAGTAGCCGCTGCCCGCCAGCGCGTCCGCGACCAGCAGCTCCTCGAAGTGCCCCAGCATCAGCTCGTGGTCCACCCCGTGGGCCGAGCCCCGCAGCCGCCGGTCCACCGAGTCCAGCAGGTGCAGGTGGGTCGCGTTGCCCCGGTGCACCGGGATGTCCCCGGGATCGACCAGCCCCTCCCGGTCCACCTTCCCGCTCAGCCGCATCGCCGGGTGCAGGGTGAACCCCGCCAGCCGGTAGCGCCGCGCCGCCGCCCCCGAGGAGGAGGCGCAGACCATCCCGCGCAGGCACCCCCGGGCGTGCCCGCCCGCCTGCTCCAGCAGCAGCCGCCCGACGCCCCGGCCCCGCGCGGAGGGCCGCACCGCGAACAGCGAGGGCATCCACAGCCCCTCCCGCCGCAGCGACAGCACCACCCCGACCGCCTCCCCGTCGATCGAGGCCAGCCAGCAGCCCCCGGGATCGGTGCGCGCCAGGTGTCTGGTCCTGGCCAGCTGCAGGGGCGTCGCCCGGGGCGGGGCCGCGTCGGCGGACGGCTCGGCGAAGGCGGCGAAGGACAGGGCCTGGACGGTCTCGGCGTCCTCGGCGGTGTCCTTGACCTGGCGAAGGATCATGGCCACCATCCTCGCGCCCGGGCCGCCGCCGCGGGGCCCGTTCACCGATCCCGGCGTCCGCGGCGGTGACCGGCCCTCCCCGGTTGTGCGAGCATGGGGAACGTATGGGGCTCGGGTGGTACACCCGGCCCGTGGAAGACCGCCACCGGCAGAGGGCCGAAAACGTTCGTCCTCCGGGGAATTGAAACCGGACGCCGGGTGGTTGGGACTGACGGAAGACCGTCGCCAAGACCGGGAGAAAGCAGATGACCGTCCAGGACGAGACCACCGTAGAGAGTGGCATCCTCCTCACCGATGCCGCCGCGGGCAAGGTCAAGGCCCTGCTGGAGCAGGAAGGCCGCGACGACCTGGCGCTGCGCGTCGCCGTCCAGCCCGGTGGCTGCTCCGGCCTGCGTTACCAGCTGTTCTTCGACGAGCGCTCGCTCGACGGCGACGTGCTCAAGGACTTCGACGGCGTCAAGGTCGTCACCGACCGCATGAGCGCCCCGTACCTGGGCGGCGCCACCGTCGACTTCGTCGACACCATCGAGAAGCAGGGCTTCACGATCGACAACCCGAACGCCACCGGCTCCTGCGCCTGCGGCGACTCGTTCAGCTAGGCCTGACGATCGAACGGCGGCCCCCGAGGTGATCACCTCGGGGGCCGCCGCCGCATCCGCTCCTTCTGGGCGCTCCTACTGGGCGCCGTCCGGCGTCACCGGGTCCGGCCCGGCGTGGGCGTCGCCCTGCATCGGCACCTCCTGGCCGCTCTCCTTGTCGACCACCGTCCGCCCCGCCAGCGGGGAGCGCAGGTCGACGGCCGCCGCCTGCCGCTTGGCCAGCGCGGTGCACACCTGCCCGGGCTGCGTCACCGGCCGGCCCGGGATCACCATGACCTCGACCTTGCCCGGCGTCGACTCGTCCGCCTTCACCGCGTACGTGGTGCAGACCCCGCCGTAGAAGTAGACGGTCAGGTGGCTCGTCCCGTCGACCCGGTAGGCGATCGCCGGGCGGGACGTCCCGGCCGGGTTGGGCTCCCCGGGGGCGATCCCGTTCGGGGGGGGAGTCGCCGCGCCGGTCGGCCGCCCGGGGGCGGGCGAGGCCGGGGTGGGGTCGAAGGAGGACGGCGGCTGCGCCGGGGCGCTCGGCGCCGCCGTGGTCGCGGCGTCCGTGGGGGAGGGGCTCCCCGAGGCGGAGGCCGCGGCCGTCGGGGACGCGGAGGCCGTGGAGGCCACCGAGTCCGAGCTCTTGCCGCCACCGCCGTCGCAGCCGGCCACCGCCATCACCGCCGCGAGCGCCACACCGGCCAGGGCCACCGCCCGGCGACGGCGCCGGGGCATCGTCTCCAGATCCATCTGCACATCCTCCCGAGGGCTCAGCGGCGCCGCCGCTCGGCCGCTCCGCGCGGATGTGACGTGAACCGGGCGAATCCGGTTCCCGGGTCTCACCACCCGTACTCGGCCATCCCGGCCACCATGCGCTGCGCCCCGGACGGCACCCGCACCCCGACCGGCGCCGGGGCGGCGGGCTGGGGGGCGGCGGCCGGCAGCGGCCAGAAGCGGCGCAGCCGCCGGGAGGAGTTCACCAGCGCGTCGAGCGTCTCGTCCGCCTCGGCGCGCGGCACGGGCGGGGAGGAGGGGTGGGTCACCATCGGGCATCGCTCCGATCCAGGGCCGTGGCCTCATCGCCACGGGCGACGGCGGGGCCGGCAGGGGCCCCGAGGCCGACCCTAGGCACGGGTTCCCGCGGCCCACCAGTGCTACCCGGGGGTAGTACACGTTCGACGGCGGAGGGTGCCACGACGGCCGTACCTGGTGGCAGATTCCTGGCACTCGTGCTGGGGGCCGCGTGCCGCGCTGTACCGTGGGCGGGTTCGCCCGCACTCTGACCGCCGGCCCCGCCGCCACCCTGAGGAGACCATCCGTGCGTATCGCCGTCGCCGGCTCGATCGCCACCGACCACCTGATGACGTTCCCCGGCCGGTTCGCCGACCAGCTCGTCGCCGAGCAGCTGCACACGGTGTCGCTGTCCTTCCTGGTCGACACCCTCGACATCCGCCGTGGCGGCGTCGCGCCCAACATCGCCTTCGGCATGGGCGTCCTGGGCCTGCGCCCCGTCCTGGTCGGCGCGGCCGGCGCGGACTTCGCCGAGTACCGCAGCTGGCTGGAGCGCAACAACGTGGACTGCGAGTCCGTCCACATCTCCGAGACCAGGCACACCGCCCGCTTCATGTGCACCACGGACGAGGACCACAACCAGATCGCCTCGTTCTACACGGGCGCCATGGCCGAGGCCCGCAACATCGAGCTCAAGCCGATCGCCGACCGCGTCGGCGGCCTCGACCTCGTCCTGATCGGCGCGGACGACCCGCAGGGCATGGTCCGCCACACCCAGGAGTGCCGCACCCGCGGCTACGCCTTCGCCGCCGACCCCTCCCAGCAGCTGGCCCGCCTGGAGGGCGACGACATCCGCGAGATCGTCGACGGCGCCGCGTACCTGTTCACCAACGAGTACGAGGCCGCGCTGATCGAGACCAAGACCGGCTGGGACGCCGAGGAGGTCCTCACCCGCGTCGGCACCCGCATCACCACCCTGGGCAGCAAGGGCGTGCGGATCGAGCGCAAGGGCGAGGCCCCGATCCTGGTCGGCTGCGCCAAGGAGGAGGCCAAGGTCGACCCGACCGGTGTCGGCGACGCCTTCCGCGCCGGCTTCCTGGCGGGCCTGTCCTGGGGCCTGGAGCTGGAGCGCTCCGCCCAGCTCGGCTGCATGCTCGCCACCCTGGTGATCGAGACCGTCGGCACCCAGGAGTACGAGCTGCGCCCGGCCGCCTTCCTCAAGCGCTTCGAGGAGGCCTACGGCGCCGAGGCCACCGAGGACGTCCGCGCCCACCTGGTCAAGTAGTCCCGTCCCCCGCCTCTACGTCCTGCGGACGACGAGGTAGGCCGAGCCCCGGTCGCCGCCGTAGTCGGCGGCCGGGGCCTCGCCCGCGTACTCCTGGTCGCGCATCGCGCACCAGGCGGGGATGTCCAGCCGGGCCGCCTCGTCGTCCGACAGCACGGCGACGGTGCCGCCCTCCGGCACCTCCCCGATCCGCTTCGCCAGCTCGATCACCGGCAGCGGGCAGCGCTTGCCCAGCGCGTCGATGACTGTGACTCGCCCGCTCGCCTCCGGGCGCTCCGACCCGGCGCGCCCTTCGGCTCGGGGCGGGATCAGCGGCGCCGAACTCCCTTGCGGCTGAGCGAAGTTGAGCCCGAGCGGCGCCCTGATCCCGGCGACGAGGTCCGGCAGCAGGGCCAGGAACCGCTCCACGTCCGCCTCGGCCGTCCCGTACGGCAGGGAGACCCGGACGTTCCCCTCGGTGAGCACCCCCATCGCCGCCAGCACATGGCTGGGCGTCAGCGTGGAGGAGGTGCAGGAGGAGCCGGAGGAGACGGCGAAGCCCGCCCGGTCCAGCTCGGTGAGCAGCACCTCGCCGTCCACGTACAGGCAGGAGAAGGTGACGAGGTGGGGGAGCCGGTGCACCGGGTCGCCGACCACCTCGACCTCCGGCACCAGCTGCGGCACCCGGGCCCTGATCCGCTCCACCAGCCCGTGCAGCCGCGCGTTCTCCCGCTCGGCCTCGGCGCGGACGGCGCGCAGCGAGGCGGCGGCCGCCACGATCGACGGGACGTTGACGTAGCCGGGCACCCGGCCGCCCTCGCGCTCGTCGGCCGGCAGAGGGGAGGAGTAGCGGACGCCCTTGCGCACCGCCAGCACCCCGACCCCGGGCGGCCCGCCCCACTTGTGGGCGCTGGCCGTCAGCAGCGACCAGCCCGCCGGGACGGCGAGGCGCCCGGCGCTCTGCGCCGCGTCGACCAGCAGCGGCACCCCGGCCCCGGCGCACAGCTCGGCCGTCTCGGCGACGGGCTGGAGCGTGCCCACCTCGTGGTTGGCGCTCTGCAGCGCGGCCAGCGCGGTGTCGGGCCGCAGCAGTGCGCCGAAGGCCTCCGGGTCGACGCGTCCGGTGCGGTCCACCGGGGCGACCGCGACCTCGCCGCCGCCCGCCTCGTGGCGCTCGGCCACGTGCAGCACGCTGGAGTGCTCCACCGCGGAGTGCACCAGGTGCGAGCCCCGGCGCCGGTTGCCGGTGAGGGCGCCCAGCATGCCGAGCTGCACGGCCTGGGTGCCGCTGGCGGTGAAGGAGACCTCGTCCGGCCGGGCGCCGAGCTCGGCGGCGAGCGTCTCGCGGGCCGCGTCCAGCAGCATCCGGGCCTGCCGGCCGGAGCGGTACAGCCGGGCCGGGTCGGCCCAGCCCTCGTCCAGGGCGGCGGTCAGCGCCTGCCGGGCGACGGGGTGCAGAGGGGCCGTCGAGGCCACGTCGAAGTACACGGTCACATTTAACGACACTCCCGGGGGCCGGTACGGGCCGATCCGTTACCTCACCGGCCGTCAGTCGATCACCCCGAATGTCCGCTTCGTCCGCCTCCGACGAGCCGTCACCCGCGTTGTTCGAGCTCATCCCCCGATCGGGCGTACGGACCTCGAATGCCTACGATGACCTGCGGTGCAGTGCCCACCGGGCCTGATCGGGCGACCGGGCGGCGCGTTACCGGGGGCTGCCCGTCAGGAGCGCATAAGGCTGGAGTAGGGTTTGGCCCGCATAAGCATTCAAACCGTGCCCGTGGACGGGTCGCCGGGGAGGCTCACCACCTTCCCCGGGGCGACGCGAAGGCGGGCGAGACTTCGGGAAGGCGCTACGTGAGTCCCAACGGCTCCGACCGCTCGCCGCGGCGCACGATGCGGCGGAAGCTGCCTCAGGCGCTGGCACTGGGCCTCGTCATCGCTACCGCCACCGGCTGCTCGGCCAACGACCTCCCCAGGCTTGGCCTCCCGAGCCCCGTCACCAAGGAAGGGCCCATGGTCCTTCAGATGTGGCAGGGGTCCTGGATCGCGGCGCTGGTGGTCGGCGTACTGATGTGGGGTCTGATCATCTGGAGCGTGATCTTCCACCGGCGCAGCCGCACCGGTGTGGAGGTTCCCCCGCAGACCCGGTACAACGTGCCCATCGAGGCGCTCTACACCGCGGTCCCCATCATCATCGTCTCGGTCCTCTTCTACTTCGTCGCCCGCGACGAGTCGAAGCTGATCAAGGTCTCGGAGAAGCCGCAGCACTTCGTGAACGTGGTCGGCTTCCAGTGGAGCTGGGCGTTCAACTACGAGAACACCGAGACCCCCGACCCGGCCAACACGACCGCGGCGTACGAGGTCGGCACCCCCAAGGACGCGCCGACGCTCTGGCTGCCGGTCAACGAGACGGTGCAGTTCCGGCTCACCTCGCGTGACGTCATCCACGACTTCTGGCCCGTCAACTTCATGATGAAGATGGACGTCGTCCCGGGCGTGGTGAACAAGTTCGAGGTCACCCCGACCGTCAAGGGCGAGTACATGGGCAAGTGCGCCGAGCTCTGCGGCACGGACCACTCGCGCATGCTGTTCAACGTCAAGGTCGTCGACCGCGCCGAGTACGACAAGCACCTGGCCGAGCTTCGTGACAAGGGCCAGAAGGGTGCGGTGCCCTCGGGCCTGATCACCATGGGAAGTGAAGAGAAGTGACCATCCTCAACGAGCCCGCCGCGGCCGGCGGGGGCGCCGAGGCCGTCACGGTCGGGGCGCAGCGGACCCGGAAGCCGGGTTCGACCATCATCAAGTGGCTCACCACCACGGACCACAAGACGATCGGCACCCTGTACCTGGGCACGTCGTTCGCCTTCTTCCTGATCGGCGGCATCCTCGCCCTGGTCATGCGCGCCGAACTCGCTCGCCCGGGGACCCAGATCCTCTCGAACGAGCAGTTCAACCAGGCGTTCACGATGCACGGCACGATCATGCTGCTGATGTTCGCGACCCCGCTGTTCGCGGGCTTCGCGAACTGGATCATGCCGCTCCAGATCGGCGCGCCGGACGTGGCCTTCCCGCGTCTGAACATGTTCGCGTACTGGCTGTACCTGTTCGGCTCGGTCATCGCGGTGGCGGGCTTCCTGACCCCCAACGGCGCCGCCAACTTCGGCTGGTTCGCCTACTCCCCGCTGTCCGACGCGGTGCACTCGCCGGGCGTCGGCGGTGACATGTGGATCATGGGTCTGGCCTTCTCCGGCTTCGGCACGATCCTCGGTGCGGTCAACTTCATCACCACGATCATCTGCATGCGCGCGCCCGGCATGACGATGTTCCGGATGTCGATCTTCGTCTGGAACACCCTGCTGACCGCCGTGCTGGTCCTGCTGGCCTTCCCGGTCCTGGCCGCCGCGCTGTTCGCCCTGGAGGCCGACCGCAAGTTCGGCGCCCACGTCTTCGATCCCGCCAACGGCGGGGCGATGCTGTGGCAGCACCTCTTCTGGTTCTTCGGCCATCCCGAGGTGTACATCATCGCGCTGCCGTTCTTCGGCATCATCTCGGAGATCATCCCGGTCTTCAGCCGCAAGCCGATGTTCGGCTACTCCGGCCTGATCGCGGCCACCATCGCGATCGCCGGTCTGTCCGTGACGGTGTGGGCCCACCACATGTACGTCACCGGCCAGGTGCTGCTGCCGTTCTTCTCGTTCATGACCTTCCTGATCGCCGTTCCGACCGGTGTGAAGTTCTTCAACTGGGTCGGAACGATGTGGAAGGGGTCGCTGAGCTTCGAGACCCCGATGCTCTGGACGGTCGGCTTCCTGGTCACCTTCCTCTTCGGTGGTCTGACCGGTGTCCTGCTGGCCTCCCCGCCGATCGACTTCCACGTCTCGGACTCGTACTTCGTCGTCGCCCACTTCCACTACGTGGTCTTCGGCACCGTCGTCTTCGCGATGTTCGCCGGCTTCCACTTCTGGTGGCCGAAGATGACCGGCAAGATGCTGGACGAGCGCCTCGGCAAGATCACCTTCTGGACGCTGTTCTTCGGCTTCCACGCGACCTTCCTGGTGCAGCACTGGCTCGGCGCGGAGGGCATGCCCCGCCGCTACGCCGACTACCTGGCCTCGGACGGCTTCACCACGCTGAACACCGTCTCGACCATCGGCTCCTTCGTGCTCGGCCTGTCGATCCTGCCGTTCCTCTACAACGTCTGGAAGACCGCCAAGTACGGCGAGAAGGTCGAGCAGGACGACCCGTGGGGCTTCGGCCGCTCCCTGGAGTGGGCGACCTCCTGCCCGCCGCCGCGGCACAACTTCCTCACGCTGCCGCGCATCCGCTCCGAATCCCCGGCCTTCGACCTCCACCACCCGGAGATCGCCGCGCTGGACTACCTGGAGAACCACGGCGAGCCGGCCAAGCACCTCGCCGGTGTGACCCCCGCGAAGTACGACGCCCCGAAGCTGGGCAAGGGCAAGACGGAGGGTGACGTCTGATGAAGGAACAGGGAAAGATCTTCCTGGGCCTGTCGGTCTTCGTCCTGGCCATGGCCATCACGTACGGCCTGTGGACCAACGGCTCGGACCTCGGCATCGAGGCCGCCGGCACGACGGCGCTGTTCCTGGCCTTCTCGCTGTGCGCCTTCATCGGGTACTACCTCGCCTTCACCGCCCGCCGGGTGGACAGCGGCGCGGGTGACAACCCCGAGGCCGAGGTCGCGGACGACTCCGGCGAGCTGGGCTTCTTCGCCCCGCACAGCTGGCAGCCGCTGTCGCTGGCCCTCGGTGGCGCCCTGGCCTTCCTGGGCGTGATCTTCGGCTGGTGGCTGATGTTCTGGGCCGCTCCGATCATCCTGATCGGCATCTTCGGATGGGTCTTCGAGTTCTACCGGGGCGAGAACCAGAACCAGTAGGTTCCGCCTCCCCGCAAGGGCCGGTCCTCCCGCACGGGAGGGCCGGCCCTTCGCGTTCCCCCCGAGGTGTCCTGCCTGCTCGGGAGTGACGGCCTCACCCGCCCGGGCGAACGAGACGACGCTCGGATGTCGCTCGACCGGGGGCTGTTCCTACGATCTGATCAATCGTGCGAACCTTCGGAGGCGGTCATGGCCGACAGGCGCGGAATCGCGGGTCTCGGCGGCATCTCGCTGGCCCTGGCAGTGCTGGCCCCGCTGGCCGCCTGCTCCTCCGGCGGGGAGGACGACACGGCCGCGCCCCACCGGGTGGACGCGGGCCCGCTGGTGCACCTCTCCGCGGAGGGCAGGGCCGACCCGTCCAAGCCGGTCACCGTGACCGCCGTGGAGGGCAGCCGCCTCACCGACGTCACCGTGGTCGGCCCGGACGGCCGGGTGGTCGCCGGAAGGCTCGCCGACGACCAGCACAGCTGGCAGACCACCGGCCACCTCAAGGCCGGCACCGCGTACGCCGTCAGGATCTCCGCCGACGACGGCCGGGGCGGCCGGGGCGACACCACCGCGAACTTCAGCACCCTCGCCGCCCAGCGCCTGCTCACCGCCAAGCTCGGCCCGGACTCCTCCGGCAGCGGCGTCTACGGCGTGGGCCAGCCCCTCACCGTCCAGCTCTCCGAGGCCGTGAAGGACCCGCAGGCCCGTCAGGAGGTCGAGCGGGCGCTGACCGTCACCTCCCAGCCCGCCGTCACGGGCTCCTGGTACTGGGTGGACGACAAGGACCTGCACTTCCGCCCCGAGGAGTACTGGCCCACGGGGACGACCGTCGCGCTGGCCTTCGAGGGCACCGGCAGCCGGATCGCGGACGGCCTCTACGGCGGCGACCGCAGCTCGCTGCGGCTGCGGATCGGCGAGCGCGTCGAGTCGGTGATCGACGCGGGCTCGCACGAGCTCACCCTCAAGCGCGACGGCGAGGTGGTCCGGACGATCCCGGTCACCACCGGCAAGCCCGGCTTCGACACCCGCAACGGCGTCAAGGTGGTGCTCGGCCAGGAGCGCTCCGTCCGGATGAACGGCGAGACGATCGGCATAGCCGCGGGCAGCACGGAGGCCTACGACCTCGACGTGCTGTGGGCCACCCGGGTGACGTGGAGCGGGGAGTACGTCCACGCGGCGCCCTGGTCCGTGGACTCGCAGGGGTACGCCAACGTCAGCCACGGCTGCACCGGGATGAGCACCGACAACGCCAAGTGGTTCTACGACAACACCCGGGTGGGGGACCTGGTGACGGTCGTCAACAGCCAGGGCGCCGAGATGGAGCCCTTCGGCAACGGCTTCGGGGACTGGAACGTCTCCTGGGCCTCCTGGGTCAAGCACAGCGCCCTCGGGCAGCCCGTGAGCACCACCGGCCCGGCCGGCCAGGCCCCGGCCGCCGGGATCATCCGCCCCGAGGTCTAGCTAGCCCTCCGGCAGGGCCGCGCGCAGGGCGTCGTCCGCCGCGGCCAGGGCCTCGGCCCGGGTCAGCCCCAGCCGGGCGGCCCGCTCGGCGAACTCGGCGGCGGCCGCGGCGGCCAGCCGGTGCGCGGTGTCCCCGGTGGCGGCGATCAGGGTCCCGCGGCGGCCGTGGGTCTCCACCACGCCGTCCGCCTCCAGCTCCTTGTAGGCCCGGGCGACCGTCCCGGCGGCCAGGCCCAGCTCCTCGGCGAGCGCCCGTACGGTCGGCAGCCGCAGCCCGGTGGGCAGCTCCCCGGAGCGGGCCCGGTCGGCGATCTGGGCGCGGATCTGCTCGTACGGGGGAGTGGCGGCGGCGGGGTCGACGGACAGCTGCACGGCGGGCTCCAGAGGGTGCGGGCGGGTACCGGAAAGGCCCGAGGGCCGCCGACCAGATGAACTCTGGTCAGCGGCCCTCGGGGTGACGCTGTGGCGCGTACGGGATCAGTGGTGGCCGTGGCCGCTGGTGATCTCGTGGTGCTCCTCGGCGGTCGGCTTGGGGATCTGGCTTCCCTTGCCGTAGAAGCCGCGGGACAGCTTGGCCCGGGTACGGGTGAGGATGCCGGCCTTGCGGGCCACGCCGTTCTCGTCCGTCGGGGCCGGCAGCTCGACCGGCGCGACCTGCTCGTGCGCGGTGAGCTTGTGCAGGTCGCCCTGCGGCAGCTGGGCGTGGATCTCGACGAACTCGCCGTGCGGCAGGCGCTTGATGACGCCCGTCTCGCGGCCGTGCAGCACCTTCTCCTTGTCGCGGCGCTGGAGGCCGAGGCACCAGCGCTTGGTGACGATGAAGGTGACGACCGGGACCACGAAGAACGCCACGCGGACGAAGTACGTGATCGAGTTGATCGACAGGTGCAGGTGGGTGGCGAACAGGTCGTTGCCACCGCCCATCAGCAGCACCAGGTACAGGCTGATCCAGGCGGCGCCCAGGCCGGTGCGGACCGGGGCGTTGCGCGGGCGGTCCAGGATGTGGTGCTCGCGCTTGTCGCCGGTGATCCAGCCCTCGATGAACGGGTACACCGCGATCGCGGCCAGGACCAGCGGGAAGATCACCATGACCGGCAGGAACACGCCCAGGTTCAGGGTGTGGCCCCACAGGCTGATCTCCCAGCCCGGCATGACGCGGACGAGGCCCTCGGAGAAGCCCATGTACCAGTCCGGCTGGGCGTCGGTGGACACCTGGTCGGGGCGGTACGGGCCGTACGACCAGATCGGGTTGATGGTGGCGATCGCCGACATGGCGGCGATGATGCCGAACACCAGGAAGAAGAAGCCACCGGCCTTGGCCATGTAGACCGGCATCAGCGGCATGCCGACGACGTTCTTCTCCGTCTTGCCCGGGCCCGCCCACTGGGTGTGCTTGTGGTAGAAGACCAGGATCAGGTGCGCCACCAGCAGGCCGAGCATGATGCCCGGGATCAGCAGCACGTGGATCGTGAAGAAGCGCGGCACGATGTCGTGGCCGGGGAACTCGCCGCCGAACAGGAACATCTGCAGGTACGAGCCGATCAGGGGGGTCGCCAGGATGGCGCCCTCCATGAAGCGGATACCGGTGCCCGACAGCAGGTCGTCCGGCAGGGAGTAGCCGAAGAAGCCGTCGAACATGCCCAGGGCCAGCAGCAGGAAGCCGAAGACCCAGTTGATCTCACGCGGCTTGCGGAACGCACCGGTGAAGAACACGCGCATCATGTGCACGAGCATCGCGGCCACGAAGACCAGGGCGGCCCAGTGGTGGATCTGACGGATCAGAAGACCGCCGCGGACCTCGAAGCTGATGTCGACCGTCGACTTGTACGCCTCGGACATGCCGATGCCCTTGAGGGGGATGTACGAGCCGTCGTAGATGACCTCGCCCATGGAGGGCTTGAAGAACAGCGTCAGGTACACGCCCGTCAGGATGATGATGACGAACGTGTAGAGGCAGATCTCGCCCAGCATGAAGGACCAGTGGTCCGGGAAGATCTTCCGCAGGTTGGCCTTGGCGAGGGAGTAGATCCCCAGCCGGCCGTCCGTCCAGTCAGCGGCGGCTTCCCACTTGTTGGCGGGCTTTTCGCGCGTGCTGGAGGGCTTGGCGGCACCGGAGGTGGTGCTGCTCGCGCTACTCATCGAGCACGCTCCCAGAAGCTCGGGCCGACGGGCTCAGCGAAGTCGCCGGTGGCGACCAGGTGGCCCTTCTCGTTCGTGGTGATCTTCAGCTGCGGCAGCGGGTGGCCGGCCGGGCCGAAGATGACGCGCGCGCCGTCCGCCAGGTCGAAGGTCGACTGGTGGCAGGGGCAGAGCGCGTGGTGCGTCTGCTGCTCGTAGAGGCTGATCGGGCAGCCGACGTGGGTGCAGATCTTCGAGTAGGCCAGGATGCCCTCGAAGCCGAGGCCCTTGGACTTGTCGTCCTTGATGTCCTCGGGCGCGATGCGCACCAGCATGAGGGCGTCCTTGGCGATCTGCTGCTGGAAGTCCTCGTCGTGGGTGGTCATGCCCTTGGGCATCGCGAAGGTCAGCGAGCCGATGAGGATGTCCTCCGGCTTGAGGGCCTCCATGGTGCTCATGTTGACGAGCTCCAGCGGCTGGGCCTCGGTGGCCTTCTTCCAGCCGGTCTCGGCCAGCTTCTTCTCGGGCAGCGGGCCGAGGTCGCGCAGCAGGACCACGCCGGAGAGCGGGACGAGCGCCATCGAGCCGATCAGCGTGTTGCGGATCATCTTGCGGCGGCCGAAGCCGGACTCCGCGGCACCGGTCTTGAACTGCTGGATGACGTCGGCGCGGACCTCTTCGTCGGCCTCGATCGGGTGGCGCTCGGCCGGGATCTCGACGTCCGACATCAGCGTGCGGGCCCAGTGGACCGCACCGGCGCCGATCATGAACAGCGCGACGCCCAGGGTCAGGCCCAGCGCGAAGTTCAGCGCGCTGACCTTGCCCAGCGGGAAGATGTAGACGATCTTGTCCGGGTCGATGGCCACGTACGAGGCGATGAAGCCGACGGTGGCGAGCATCGAGACCAGGAACATCAGCGAGACCTGGCGCTCGGCGCGCTTGGCGGCCCGCTCGTCGATGTCGGTGCGACGCGGCTCGTGGGCCGGCAGGCCCGGGTCGGCGAAGGGGTTGCCGTGCTCGGCCACCTCGCCGGCGGAGCCGTGGGACTCCGGCAGGTTCTCTTCTGACATGTCGTGGCTCATGACTTCTTGGCCTTGGTGGTGTGGGCGGCGACCCAGATCGCGACCGCGATGAGCGTGCCGAGCCCGAAGATCCAGCCGAACAGGCCCTCGGTCACCGGACCGAGGCTGCCGAGCGTGAGACCACCGGGGTTGGGCTCCTCGCTGGTGGTGTGGCGGACGAAGGCCACGATCTGCTTCTTCTGCTCCTCGGGCATGGTGCTGTCCGGGAACGACGGCATGTTCTGCGGGCCGGTCTGCATGGCCTCGTAGATGTGCTTGGCGTCCACGCCCTCGAGCGACGGGGCGTACTTGCCCTTCGTCAGGGCACCGCCCTGGCCGGCGAAGTTGTGGCACTGGGCGCAGTTGGTGCGGAACAGCTCGCCGCCCTTGGAGATGTCCTCCGGGTTGGTCGAGGTGTACTGCTCCGGCTTCGGCGTGACCGGGCCGGGGCCCAGGGAGCCGATGAACGCGGCGAGCTGGTCGATCTCGGCCTGCGAGTAGATGTTCTTCTTGCGCGGCACCTGGGCGCCGGGCTGCTGGGCGGGCATGCGGCCGGTGCCGACCTGGAAGTCGACGGAGGCGGTGCCGACGCCGACCAGGCTCGGGCCGTCGCTGCTGCCCTGGCCGTTCAGACCGTGGCAGGAGGAGCAGCCGACGGCGAAGAGCTTCTTGCCCTCTTCGATGTCGAGCGACTGCGCGGCGACCTCGGCCTGCGCCTTGTCGGCGGGCGCGAACGCGGCGTACAGCCCCCCGGTAGCCGCCAGGGCGAAGAGTAGGACGACCAGCGCCGCCAATGGGTGGCGCCGTCGTGCGGAGAGCTTTTTCACGGAATAACCCCGGTGTCAGGATCTGGTCGACTGGTGGGTGCACCCGGCGGCCGGTCTGGCCGGCACGAGGCTGCCTCTCTAGGGCTGCGCGCGCGGTCGGTCGGTGGGAGCGTCGGCACCGGCAGAAGCGGCCCTGCGCCGGTGAGGGCGGGGGCCGCAGCCGGTGGCCAGCGACCTGATCAGCTGGTTACTTGATCAGGTAGATGGTCGCGAACAGGCCGATCCACACGACGTCGACGAAGTGCCAGTAGTACGACACGACGATCGCCGCGGTGGCCTGCTCGTGCGTGAATCGCTTGGCTGCGTACGTCCGTCCCAGGACCAGCAGGAACGCGATCAGACCACCCGTCACGTGGAGGCCGTGGAAGCCGGTGGTCAGGTAGAACACCGTGCCGTACGGGTCGGAGGACAGCGAGAGGCCGTCCTTCTTGACCAGCTCGGTGTACTCGAAGATCTGACCGCCGATGAAGATCGCGCCCATGAAGAACGTCAGGATGAACCACGCGCGGAGCTTCTTCACGTCCCCGCGCTCGGCGGCGAACACACCGAGCTGACAGGTGAGCGAGGAGAGCACCAGGATCGTGGTGTTGCCCGCGGAGAAGGGGACGTTGAGGGCGTGCGCCTTCTCGGTCCAGAACTCCGGCCCCTTGACGGAGCGGAGCGTGAAGTACATCGCGAAGAGGGCCGCGAAGAACATCAGCTCGGAACTGAGCCAGACGATCGTTCCGACGCTGACCATGTTCGGTCGGTTGACCGATCCATGCGCGTGCCCGGTTTCTGTTGCTGTTGCTGTCGCCACGACGGACATTATGTCGGTCCCTTATTCCGTCTTCACGTCGGGGGGTGTCCCTCGGAGTGTCCGGTGCGTGCGGTATGCCCCCTTGAGGGGCCGAGGGGGGCGTCCACGGCGGCTGAGCAGGTGGGTGTCCCTTTTCTGACGGTTCCTCGACGGGGCCGTGGGGAGGCCCTTCCGGCGTGTTGTCACTGGGTCCGGGGGGCGTCCGGGAGTAAGGGGAGAGGGGCCGGACTCCACCGTACGGGTGGACGGCGTCGACGGGGGTGACGGGGTGTCCTCCAGGCGGGCGAGCGGCGGGCGCGTCGGCTTGAGGAGGAAGGTGTGCGCGGGGGAGTCGGTGAGGAGGGAAAGCGGAGTAGCATCCGGATCAGGCGAACGTGGTCCGGATCACACTTGAGGGAGCAGGGTCCCATGGCGTACACGACCTCCGAGACGCTCACCGTCCTGGTCTACAGCGACGACCGCAACACCCGCGAGCAGGTGCTGACGGCACTCGGCCGCCGGCCCGCCGAGGATCTTCCGGAACTGTCCTACCTGGAGTGCGCGACCACCCCCGCGGTGCTCAAGGCCCTGGAGAAGGGCGGGGTGGACCTGTGCGTGCTGGACGGCGAGGCCGTGCCGGCCGGCGGGCTCGGGCTCGGGCGCCAGTTGAAGGACGAGATCTACGGCTGCCCGCCGGTGCTGGTGCTGATCGGCCGGCCGCAGGACTCCTGGCTGGCCGCCTGGAGCCGGGCGGACGCCGCGATCTCCCACCCGGTGGACCCGGTGGCCCTGGCCGAGGCGGCCTCGGTGCTGCTGCGGGCGCGGGTGGCGAAGCGGGCGCCGGCCGGGCGCTGAGCGAATTCCGTTGTCAGAGGCGTCTCAGTACTAGAGAAGACACCGCCGCGGGCGAGCCGCCGCTCGATAGGCTGACTCCATCCGAACGGACGTCCCCCGGGCGACGGGGAACCGATGACAGCTGGAGTCAGCCATGGTGAACGTGAACCCTGCGAACGGCGGTAGCGACCCCGCGCAGGTGGTCCGCACCTGGCCGGACCTCCTGTCGGCGCTCCTGGCGGGGGAGGACCTCGACCGTTCGGCCACCGCCTGGGCGATGGACCGGATCATGAGCGGCGAGGCGTCCCCCGTACAGGTGGCCGGCTTCATGGTCGCGCTGCGGGCCAAGGGCGAGACGGTCGAGGAGATCACCGGCCTGGTGGACGCGATGTACGCGCACGCCGAGCCGCTGGAGATTCCCGGGCCGGCGGTGGACATCGTCGGCACCGGCGGGGACCGGGCGAAGACCGTCAACATCTCCACCATGTCCGCGATCGTCGCCGCGGCCGCGGGCGCGAAGGTGGTCAAGCACGGCAACCGGTCCGCCTCCTCGGCGAGCGGCTCCTCGGACGTGCTGGAGAAGCTCGGCGTCCGGCTCGACCTCTCCGGCCGGCGGGTGGCCGAGGTCGCCGAGGAGGTCGGGCTCACCTTCGCCTTCGCGGCGAAGTTCCACCCCTCCATGCGGCACGCCGCCCCCGCGCGCAGCGGCCTGGGGGTGCCGACCTCCTTCAACATCCTCGGCCCGCTGACCAACCCGGCGAAGGTCACCGCGCACGCGATCGGCTGCTTCGACACCCGGCTCTCGGGGCTGATCGCCGGGGTGCTCGCCCGGCGCGGCTCCACCGCGCTGGTCTTCCGGGGTGACGACGGGCTGGACGAGCTGACCATCAGCACCACCTCGCGGGTGTGGATCGTGCGGGACGGCGGCGTCACCGAGACCACCCTGGACCCGCGGGACCTGGGCATCGAGCTGGTCGGCATCGAGGCGCTGCGCGGCGGCGACCCGTCGTTCAACGCCGAGGTCGCGCGGAGGCTGCTGGCCGGGGAGCGCGGGCCGGTGCGGGACGCCGTCCTGCTGAACACGGCCTCGGCGCTGGTGGCGCTCGACCTGGGCGACGCGCCGCTGGTCGAGCAGCTCGCGGCGGGCATGGAGCGGGCCGCGGAGGCGATCGACTCGGGGAGGGCCGAGGACCTGCTGCGGCGCTGGTCGGCGGCCACCTCCCGGATCTGAGGCGGGAGTTGAGGCCCGTACCGGTGCGCCGGTACGGGCCTTCGGCCTGTCCGGATGGTGGATGGTCGTTTGACCGTCGAGCGGGTGCGATCTAGAGTCTTGGCCAGGTCATGAGTGACAGCGACAAGCCCCAGCTTGCTGTCCGGCAACCCTCCGTCCGTGGCGGGGTGCCCTGGGTGAGGACCGGGTCGTTCGGCGCATCGTCCGGGCGGCAAGCGCGGACGCCGGAGTGTCAGCACTCCCGGGGTCCCTCACCCTGAAGGAGTGCATCCTCATGTCTGTCGCCGTCGAAATCTGCACCCCCCTCGCCGTCCTCGGTGCCGACGTCCAGGTCCCGCTCGCCAGCGGTGAGAAGGTCGGCTACGCGGCGCTCGACTACGCGGCCAGCTCCCCGGCGCTCCAGCGGGTGTGGGACGACGTCGCCGCGTACGCGCCGTACTACGGCAGCGTGCACCGCGGGGCCGGGTACCTCTCGCAGCTGTCCACCGACCTGTTCGAGCAGAGCCGGCGCACCGTCGCCGAGTTCCTCGGGCTGCGCGAGGGCGACCAGGTGGTCTTCACCCGCGCCACCACCGACTCCCTCAACCTGCTCGCCTCCGCGCTGCCCGCCGGCACCCGGGTGTTCGCCTTCGAGACCGAGCACCACGCCTCGCTGCTGCCCTGGGCGCACGCCGGACTGGACGTCAGCTACCTGCGGGCGCCGCGCTCGCGGGCCGAGGCGGTGGCCGCGCTGGACGCCGCGCTCGCCGAGGCCCCCGAGGGCCCCAAGCTGCTCTGCGTCACCGGCGCCTCCAACGTCACCGGCGAGCTGTGGCCCGTGGCCGAGCTGACCGAGACCGCGCACCGGCACGGCGCCTGGGTCGTGCTCGACGCCGCGCAGCTGGCCCCGCACCACCGGGTGTCGGTGAGCGAGCTGGACGTGGACTGGATCGCCTTCTCCGGCCACAAGATCTACGCGCCCTTCGGCGCCGGGGTGCTGGCCGGCCGGGCGGACTGGCTGGACGAGGCCGAGCCGTACCTGGCCGGCGGCGGGGCGACCCGGACGGTGGCCCGCGAGGTCGACGGCTCGGTGGCCGTCCAGTGGCACACCGGCCCGGCGCGGCACGAGGCCGGCTCGCCGAACGTCATCGGCGCCTACGCGATCGCCTCGGCCTGCCGGGCGCTGACCGAGGCCGGGTTCGACGCGCTGGAGGCCCGCGAGCGGCAGCTGGTGCGGCGGCTGACGGCCGGGCTGGCGGAGATCCCCGAGGTCCGGGTGCTGAACCTGTTCGGCGCCGGCTCCGCCCGGGTGGGCGTGCTGTCCTTCGTCGTCCAGGGCTGGAACAGCTCGCACTTCTCGGCCGCGCTGTCCGCCGAGTACGGCATCGGGGTGCGCGACGGCCTGTTCTGCGCCCACCCGCTGGTGCGGACCCTGCTCGGGGACGAGGAGGCGGCGCCGTCCGAGTGCGGGGCGCCCGAGCCCTCGCTGCCGGGCGAGCGCAGCCTCAACGCGATCCGGGTGAGCTTCGGCGCGGGGACGCCGGACGAACACATCGAGCGGTTCCTGACCGCCGTCCGCGAGCTGGTCACGGACGGCGCGGCCTGGAACTACCGCAACGAGGGCGGGCGTTGCGTGGCAGACACCCGCCGGGGCTGAGCCCCTCCTACTCGTCCAGGCCCAGGGCGAAGGCCGCGTCCAGGTCGTGCTGGGAGTAGGTGCGGAAGGCGATCTGGGTCTCGGTGTGGGCCACGCCCGGGACCTTGTTGAGCCGGCCGGGGATGACGTCGGCCAGGTCGTCGTGCCGACGGACGCGGACCATCGCCACCAGGTCGTAGCCGCCGGTCACCGAGTACACCTCGCTGACGCCTTCGAGGGCGGCGATGGCCTCGGCGATCTCCGGGATGCGGTCGACGCTGGTCTTGATCAGGACGATGGCGGTGATCACTGTTCGGGCTCCTTCGTGAGGTGCCGCCAGGGTATCGGGCGTCGGCCGGGGCGTCTCGGGGGGTGGTCGACGAGGGTGCAGGCGTACAGGAAGCCCGCCGAGAAGCCGATCACGTGGACCAGGTAGGCGACCCCGGGGCCCGCCGAGTGCACCGACCACCACTGGAGGGTGAACCAGAGGCCGAGCACCAGCCAGGCCGGGAAGCGCAGCGGCAGGAACAGCAGCAGCGGGACGAGCGTGGTCACCCGGGCCCGGGGGTGCAGGCGCAGGTAGGCGCCGAGCACGGCGGAGATCGCGCCCGAGGCGCCGATCAGGACGCGGGTGGAGTCGGGGGAGTGGGCCTCGGCGAGGGCGAAGCCGTACGTGGCCACGCTGCCGGCGGCCAGGTAGAAGAGGGCGAACCGGGCGCGGCCCAGGCGCCGTTCGACGGTCGGGCCGAAGACGTGCAGGAAGAGCAGGTTGCCCAGCAGGTGCAGCCAGCCGGCGTGCAGGAACATCCCGGTGAGCACGGACAGCGCCGGGTGCTTGCCCGGGGTCGGGGCGGCCGGGCAGCCGGGGACGGGGTCGGGGGCCTCGGCGAGCTGGTCGGACGTCAGCGGGCGGCCCGCCAGCAGCTCCGCCGGGACGGCGCCCCAGCGCTGCTCGTACCGCTGCTCCGCGCAGACCCGGGCCTGCCCGGTGCCGTAGAGCGGGTTGAGGCCGGCGGCGGGGCCGAGCAGGAACACCAGGGTGTTGAGCGCGATCAGGGCGTAGCTGACCGCCGGGGCGGGCGCGGCCGGGCGCCCGGCCGGCGTGCCGGTGTGGTCGGGAGCCGGGAGCGCCATGGGGCCAAGCATCCCTGTCGGGGCGGGAGATGACGCGTTTCCGTACGGCAGGTGGAGCAACCGTTGCCATCCCCTGAACCGGTGGCCCCGGTGGTTGTCCCAGGCAATAGGCTTGGTGCGGGCAATCCCGCCTCCCGCCGCCGACGCCGGGGCTCCGGGGGGAGCGCCTAGCCCACACCAGGGACCACCGAGAGGACCCCCGATGACCGTCCCCGCCCTGACCGCAGAGACGCGCTGGCGCTGCACGCTGTGCGGCAACCTGACCCGCTTCGACGTGACCCGCACCGCGCGGGTGACGGAGTTCCTGCACTTCGACCTGGCCGGCGAGTCCAAGGTCGAGGAGACGCAGGTGCTGAGCGAGACCGTCGAGTCGGTGCGCTGCCGCTGGTGCAACGCGGTGGACCAGGTCGAACTGGTGGCCCGTCCGGGTGCCGAGGGCGACGCCGAGGTCGCTCAGGGCTGAGGCCCGGCCGGTGCGGCGGGCGGAGCGGAGCAGGGCCGTCCGCCGCACGGGACAATACAGAACAAGACGCACGGAGCGTGACGACAGGGGCGGCCGAGGTCGCGCCCCGCTGGACCAGGATCGGAGCCGAGGACGTGGTGGACGCAGCGAAGGAGCCCGGCGAAGCGCAGGGGCTTCGGCCCGCTGCGCCGGAGCGGGCGGCGGAGGCCGGGCAGGCCCCGTCCGAGCCGTCCGAGCCGTCCGAGCAGTCCGAGGCCGCGGCGGAGCGGGCCGTCGAGAAGCTGGACCGGCCGCTGCCCGAGGGGGTGCGCCGACGCGTCGTCGGCCTGGCCTCGGACGCGCTCGGCGGGCTCCCGGCGGCCGAGCTGCCGCAGAGCCTGCGCCAGTACGCCAAGTTCACCCCCGCGCGGCGGGCCAAGTACGCGGCGACGGCCCTGGCGGCGGCGCTGGAGTCCGAGCCGGCCTTCCGGGTGCGGATAGCGGAGCGGCTGCGGCTGGGGCAGCCGGACCTGGTCAAGGCGCTGGAGTCGGGCACGGTGCCCGGCGCCGCCGATCCGATGGACGTCGCGGCGGCCGCCTACCTGGTGCGCTCCTCCGGCTGGAGCCGGCTGGTCGCCGAGGCGGGCGAGGAGGCCGAGCGGGCGGGCGCCGAGGGCGCGGCCGCGGAGGCCGCCCGGCTGGTGGAGAAGCTGCAGGCCGAGCTCGCCGAGCTGAGGGCCGGAGCCCGGGCGGACCTGGACCGCCAGCGGGCCGACGCCGAGGAGGTCCGGCGGGAGGCGGAGTCGCTGCGCAAGAAGGTGCGGTCGCTGGAGAGCGACACCCGGCGGGCGCAGGCCGAGACGCGCCGGCTGGCCGGGGAGCTGGATGCGGCGAAGGCGCAGGCGGTGGCCGAGCGCAGCGCCGCCGAGAGCGAGGCGCGGCGGCTGCGGCACCGGGTCACGGAGCTGGAGACCGCCGTCGAGCAGGGCCGCCGGTCGGCCCGCGAGGGGCGCAGCGTCGAGGACATGAGGCTGCGGCTGCTGCTGGACACCGTGCTGCAGTCCGCGCAGGGCCTCCAGCGGGAGCTGGCGCTGCCCGTCTCCCAGATCCGCCCGGCGGACCTGGTGGAGGCGGTGGTGCCGGGGGCCGCCTCGCCGCACGACGTGGCCCGGCGGGGGCTGGCGGAGGACGATCCGGCGCTGCTGGACCAGCTGCTGGCGATCCCGCAGGTCCACCTGGTGGTGGACGGCTACAACGTGACCAAGACGGGGTACCCGACGCTGCCGCTGGAGCAGCAGCGGATCAGGCTGCTGGGCGGGCTGGCGATGCTGGCGCAGCGCACGCAGGCGGAGGTCACCTGCGTGTTCGACGGGCAGGACCTGGACGTGCCGGTGATCATGGCGCCTCCGCGCGGGGTCCGGGTGCGGTTCAGCCGGACCGGGGAGACGGCGGACGAGCTGATCCGGCGTCTGGTGCGGGCCGAGCCCCAGGGCCGTCCGGTGGTGGTGGTCTCCACCGACCGGGAGGTGGCCGAGGGCGTGCGCAAGGCGGGTGCGCGCCCGGTCGCCTCGGTGCTGCTGCTGAACCGGCTCGCGCGGCCCTGACCGGCCGCCGTCGGGCATGACGGCTGGTCAGCCGCCGGTGGGCCGCGGTGTGCGGATCTGGTGAAGTCCGGGAGGAAAGCGGAGTTCACGCCTTCGGGGGAGTGGCGGAACGCTTCGATCTTCTACTAGGGTCTGGCGTCAAACCTATTTCCGGATTCTCACTCGTTCTGGTGAGTCCGTATGGAAGAAGGAGCCGGTCTCTTGGCCTCCCACCGCCGTCCCAAGCAGCCGAGTCGCGCGCGGGTCTCCGTGTTCACCGCTGCCGCTGCGACCGCGGTCGCCCTCTCGGCCCAGGTGGCCGCGCACGCCGCGCCCCAGCCGAACAAGGAAGATGTCAAGGCGCAGATCGACAAGCTCCAGGAGGAGCAGGAGCAGGCGGCCGAGAAGTACAACGGCGCCAAGGAGCGGGCCGACCAGCTGCGCAAGCAGGCCGCGACCCTCCAGGACCAGGTGGCCCGCAGCCAGGAGCAGATGACCCAGCTGCAGACCGGTCTGGCCGGGGTGGCGGGCGAGCAGTACCGCACCGGCGGCATCGACCCGTCCGTCCAGCTGATGCTCTCCTCCGACCCGTCCGGCTACCTGCAGAAGGCGTCCAGCGTCCAGCAGGCCACCGCCAGCCAGAGCGAGGCCCTCAAGGGGCTGCTGGAGCAGCAGCGCAAGCTGGACCAGGAGAAGGCCGAGGCGGCCGCCGTCCTGACCTCGCTGGACACCACCACCAAGGACCTCAACCAGGCCAAGGCGGACGTCAACGCCAAGCTCAAGTCCGCGCAGGACCTGCTGAACTCGCTCAGCGCCTCCGACCGCGCCGCGCTGAAGGCCCAGCAGGCCGCCGCCGACCGCGCCTCGCGCGGCTCGGACCGCGCGGACCTCGGCCCGCTGCCGCAGGCGAGCGGCTATGCGGGCGTGGCCGTGTCCAAGGCGATGGGCAAGCAGGGCTCCCCGTACGTGTGGGGCTCGACCGGGCCGAACACCTTCGACTGCTCGGGCCTGATGGTCTGGGCGTACGGCCAGGCCGGCATCTCGCTGCCGCGCACCTCGCAGGAGCAGGGCAACGTCGGTACCCGGGTGCCCTCGCTGGACCAGGCCCAGCCGGGCGACCTGGTGGTCTACGGCCCCGACCGGCACCACGTCGGGATGTACATCGGCAACGGCATGGTGGTCCACGCGCCGCACACCGGTGACGTGGTGAAGGTGATGAAGGCCGACGCGATGCCGATCAACACGATCCGCCGGGTCTGACGTCCCGACACGCCGGGACGGGCCCTGCGGGCCCTGTGACTCGCACCACCCCCGTCTCCTCGGGGGTGGTGTTCGTTTTTGACCGTCCGATGGCTGATTCGTGAAATCAGATCAGCTATGCGTATGGATGTGATCACCTTCGGTCATTTTCACAAAAGAACTTGGGTAATCTTCCGTCTTTTTTCTGACAAGGATTTGAACCGATCACGGTTCAGTTACTAGGGTCGTGCTCCGAACCACCGCACTGTCGATCGCCCAGCCTGGGTGGCGGCGGTGGTTCCCGCCGAGTTCGCGAAGCAGCGGGGCAGGTCGGTACGACTGTCCGACAGGGGAGCCCAGTAACCGGGGGCGCTGTGGAACGGAGCCGGGGAACCATGTTCCTCCGGGGTGAATCGGCGCCAGGTCGGCCGGTGGAACGGCCGTGAGGCGTCGTAGGGTGCTTCCGGCCCGAACCCGTCAGCTCACCCGGTAGGCGGACGTGAAGAAGGAGCCCGCCTTCGTGGCGTCCCATCGTCGTCCCAAGCCCGCCGGGCGCACTCGCGTCTCGATCCTGACCGGTGTCGCCGCCGCGGCCGTCGCGCTCTCCGCGCAGACCGGCGCCCACGCCGACCCGCAGCCCACCCTGGACCAGGTCAAGGGTCAGGTCGACAAGCTCAACGAGCAGGCCGAGCAGGCGAGCGAGAAGTACAACGCCTCGCAGGAGAAGCAGCAGACGCTGCAGAAGCAGGTCTCGGACCTCCAGGACCAGGTCGCCCGGCAGCAGTCGAAGGTGACGGACCTGCAGGGCGGTCTCGCCGAGGTCGCCGGGGAGCAGTACCGCAACGGCGGCATATCCCCGACCGTCCAGCTGATGTTCAACTCCAGCCCGGACAGCTTCCTCAACCAGGCCGGCCAGCTGAACCAGGTGAGCAGCACCCAGAAGGGGCAGCTCAAGGAGCTCCAGGGCGAGCAGCGCCAGCTGGACCAGGCGCGCGGTGAGGCCCAGGGCAAGCTCACCGAGCTCGACGCCACCACCAAGCAGCTCAAGGCGGACAAGGACGACATCCAGGGCAAGCTCAAGGCCGCCCAGGACCTCCTCAACACGCTGACCGAGAAGCAGCGCGAGGAGATGCGCGCGGCCGACGCTGCCGCAGCCGCCAAGGCGCAGGCCGAGGCGACGAAGGCCGCCCCGCCCGCCGCCGACCGCGCCTCGCGCGACAGCAGCCGCAGCAGCGACGTCGCCGCCCCGGTCTCCGTCGCCCCCGGCAGCTCGCACGGCGCCGCCGCCCTGTCGTACGCGGCCTCCAAGCTCGGCAGCCCGTACGTCTACGGCGCCACCGGCCCCGGCTCGTTCGACTGCTCGGGTCTGGTGCAGTGGGCGTTCAACCAGGCCGGCGTGTCGCTGCCGCGCACCTCGCAGGAGCAGGCCCACGCCGGCACCCGGATCGGCAGCGACCTCTCCGTGGCGCAGCCCGGCGACGTGCTGATCTTCTACGGCGACGCCCACCACGTCGGCATCTACGCCGGCAACGGCCAGGTGCTGCACGCGCCCAAGCCGGGTGCCTCGGTGCGCTACGAGGCGGTCTCCAACATGCCGCTGGCGTCCGTCGTGCGGGTCTGATCCCGTCCGGTTCCTCCAGGCCCGGCCTCCCCTCGCGGGAGGCCGGGCCTGCGGCTTTGTCGGCGGCTCGCTCTGATGTCTGATTCAGGGGTGAATATTCGGGCTGGTAGGGGTTTGGACTCGATTGCCCGGACTCGCTAACGTCTGCCACCGGACTCCCGCTCCAGGGCCGCCCGTTCCGGGCGGCGGCGGGGCCCGCGCCGCAGGATCGGAGTCGCAGCCGTCATGCCCGTGCACCGCCGTTCCCGACTGCTCGCCCGTGCGCTGGTGCTGACCGCGGCCGCCACCACCGCCATCGGCGTCACCGCCGCGGGCGGCGCCCAGGCCGCCCCCGGAAGCCCGGACGGGCCCAGCCGCAAGGACGTCAAGTCCCAGGTCGAGCAGCTGTACGACGAGGCCGAGCAGGCCTCGGAGAAGTACAACGCCGCGCAGGAGGCCCAGAAGCGCCTCCAGGGCGAGACCACCGTCCTCCAGGGCGAGATCGCCACCGCGCAGGACCAGCTCAACGAGCTGCGCGGCGACCTCGCCGCCGTGGCCGGAGCCGAGTACCGGGGCGGCGGGATGGCCAGGACCGCCCAGCTGATGCTCTCCAGCGACCCGGAGGGCTACCTCTCCCGGGCCCGCACGCTCGACCAGGCCGCCACCCGCCAGCAGGAGACGCTGCACGAGGTGGTCACCCGTCAGCGCCGGCTCGACCAGCGGCGCACCGAGGCCGCCGCCAAGCTGGAGGCGCTGGAGCAGACCCGCCGCACCCTGGCCGACAGCAAGCAGGACATCCAGCAGCGCCTGGCCAAGGCGCAGAAGCTGCTCAACAGCCTCAGCGCGGGCGAGCGCGCGCGGATGACCGCCCAGGACGCCCGGGACGCCGAGCAGCGCGCCACCCGGGGCACCGACCGGCTCGACCTCGGCGACGCCCCGCCCGCCTCCGAGCGCGGAGCGGCCGCGCTGGCCGCCGCGGTGCGGATGATCGGCTCCCCGTACGTCTACGGTTCCGCGGGACCCCGTGCGTTCGACTGCTCCGGTCTGATGTACTACAGCTGGCGGCAGGCCGGAGTGACCCTGCCGCGGACCTCGCAGGCCCAGGCGTACGCCGGGCAGCGGATCAGCCTCTCCGAAGCGCGGCCGGGAGACCTGGTGATCTTCTACCGGGACATGCACCACGTCGGCATGTACGCCGGCGGCGGGGTGATCGTGCACGCCCCGTACCCGGGCGCCAGGGTGCGGTACGAGAGCGTCAACGCGATGCCCGTCTCCGGGGTGGTCCGGCTCTGAGCGTCCCGCCTCCCCCCATATCCCGGCGCGGCGCGTTGCTGCTCGCCGCCGCCGGGCTGGCCCAGCTCTCCCTGCCGCCGGCCGCCCCCGCGGTGCCCCTCCCGCGCGCGGACGGGCGGCGGGCCGAGGTGGAGTCGCTGCTGGCGGCCCGGGCGGCGGCGCTGCCCGCGCCGGTCGGGGCCGCGTACCGCAACCTCGTCCTCTCGGCGCCGGCCGGGCCGGGGCGGCTCACCGTCTCCGCCGACCTGGCGGTGCGGATCGCCGGGTACGACGACCAGCCGGTGGTGTACCCGCGCCGGATCGAGCTGGAGGCGGCCGGGGCGGGCTGGACCGTACGGAGCGAGGAGCGGGCGGGCGGGCCGCCGCCGCTGTGGGACCTGGGCGCCCTGCGGACCGCCGCCGGGGCGCACTGCCTGGTGCTCGGCCTCGACGGCGGGCCCGACCCGGCCGCCCTGGCCGCGCTCGGCGACCGCGCCGTCCCCGCCGTGAGCGAACTCTGGGGCGGCGGCTGGCCGGGCCGGGTGCTGCTCGAACTGCCCGCCACCGAAGCCCAGTTCGCGCAGCTGCTGGAGGCCGACCCGGCGGGCTGGACGGGCATGGCGGCCGTCACCGTCGCCGCTCCCGGCGCCCCCTGGCACTCCCCGGCGGACCGGGTGGTCGTCAACCCCGAGACGTACGGGCGGCTCAGCGAGTTCGGGCGGCAGGTCGTCCTCACCCACGAGACCACCCACGTCGCGACCAGGGCCGACACCCGCGCCTGGACGCCGCTGTGGCTCTCCGAGGGCGTCGCCGACTGGACGGCCTACCGGGGCTCGGGCCGCACCCCGCAGCAGATCGCCCCCGAGCTGACCAGGGACGTCGTCGCCGGGCGGCTGCCCGCCGCGCTGCCCGAGGACCGGGCCTTCGCCGCCGGGGCCGAGGGCATCGCCCAGGCCTACGAGCAGTCCTGGCTCGCCTGCGCCCTGATCGACCGCCGCTACGGGCCGGGCCGGCTGGTCGCCCTCTACCGCGCGGTCGGCGCCGCCGACGGGCAGGGCGAGGAGCGCGAGCACCGGCTCGATCGGCTACTGAGGGGCGAACTGGGGGTCGGGCTGGCCGAGTTCACCCGGCTCTGGGTCGACGAGGTTGCGGCGCTCCGTAGTTAGGCCCCTGCGCCGCTGCCGTGCATGATCCCCTTGTTGCGCATGCTCACCGCCGTTCCCCACCATCCACCCCCACCCGCCTGTCGGCGGGTGCCCGCCCCGGCCCTCGCCGGATTGCTGGGGCAGCGTGTTTCAGGCAGCGCAGTGTGCAGGCCGAGTGCCAGTCAGTGTGGCACGCAAGGCGGTTCGGGCTCGGGCGGCTCCTGTGGCCGTCACGTTCGAGCCCTGGCTGACTACGGAGGTTCGGGGTGTCAGGCCGGCACAGGGGCGGCAGATGCCGGGTTGGGGTACGGGGTCGTGGCACTTGGCGCACTCGGAGAATCTGGCCGCTGCTGTTGCGGCCTTGGCGGGAGGCATCTTTCGCTCCAGCCGGTATCGGAGCACGGCGGCTGCCGAGTGCATGGGGACGGGCAGTCCTGGCAGTAGGGCGTGGGCGAGGTCGGCGGGCGTGCTGCCGCGCGTCAGCCACTGGGCGACGAGCGGTGCCAACTCCCGTGCCTCGGCCTCGCCGAGGCGCAGTCGCGGCTCGGACCGGAGCACTCGGAACAGGGTGGTCACCGCTTCGCGCTCGGCGTCCGATGGCGCGGGGAGGGTGGGTTCTTGCTCCCGGTTCTTTACTTCGGACCCGACAGCACCACCGGCAGCCCCTCCACCGGAGGCCGGAGGGGTGGCACTCGGTGGCCCGAGCTGCGGGGTGTCATAGACGTGGGTCTCGGTACGGATGGTGCCGTCCGGCAGTCGGACCTTCTCGACGCGGTAGTACCCGGCTTCGGTCAGTTCCTTGAGGGCCTTGCGGATCGCGCCGCGCCCCTGGGGGCTGGTGTCGGCCATGTGCCGTCCGTCCTCGCGCCAGCCGTCCGGGCGGGAGAGGAGGTCGGCGAGCAGGCCGCGGGCGGTGTAGGACAGCCGCCGGTACTGCAGCACGCAGTTGGGCAGCACGGTGAAGTCGCGCACGTGGGCGCTACGATGGACACGCATGGGGAGTTGACGCTCCTGGTGCCGGACCCCGGAGCGTTGGCGCGCTGCCGGGGTCGCCTGTTATTCGGTTTGCGTGCGGAACGTATCACAATGAGTAGACAGACAAGTCCCTTTTATATTAGCGATACTGACTGTCAATCAGATTGCTTTCGCTTTCCAGTGAAACGTGTGCAACGGTCGTCGTTTTGTGCGCTCGGGTGATCGAGTGACAGGTCCGTTGCGGTCAGCGGGCAGGGAGGAGTTCGCCGCGCTCGACGGCCTCGCGCAGGACGGCGGCGAAGTCCTGGGGCAGGAGGTTGACCGCGTCGAGGGCGTCGATGGTCAGGGGGATCTCTTCGAGGAGGTATTCGCCTCGGCCTTCCTGGCTGAATTCGGGGCCGGTGCGGTCCTCGAAGCTCCACTTCCTGATGGTGGCGAGGTAGAAGTCCTGGCGCTCGTCGTCGGTTTCGATGGTGCGGAGGAGGCTGACGATTTTGGCCTCGCCGGCGATCTCTTCGCGGACCTCGCGCAGGAGGGCCTCCTCGGGATTGGCGTCGGTCGGTTCGATCTTGCCGCCGACGATCACCCAGTAGGGGTCGATGCCGGGGCGGAGGCGCTTGATCAGCAGCATGCCGTTGTTCGGGGTGAGGAGGACGGCGCGGACGCGGTGCTGCATGGTGGTCTCTTCCTGTATCGAGGCTCCCGCCCGAGTAGGTTGGGAGGCCGCTGTAGATCGTCAAACGACCTGTACTCCGAGAATGTAATTGCGTGCGGCGCGGGCGAGGACGGCCTGATGCGGGGTCGGGATCGCGGCGCGGTTCCAGTGGAAGGCGATCATGTGTGCGAGGACGTCGCGCAGTCCGCGGGTGAGGCTTCCGTGTTGGGCGAGCTCGGCGAGTTCGCTGCCTGCGCGCGCGAAGGCATGGATGCGGGCGGCTTCCGCGTGGAGGGCTTGGCCCGGTTCGGCCATGGCGAGGGTGTCGGTGGACAGCAGCACCCGGATCTTGTCGGCGGCGGGTTGAGGTAGTTCGGCGGGCTCTGGGCGCATGGCGGCGACCCGGGCCCAGACGTCGCCCTGTTCCGTCCACTCCTGGCGGGCAGCGCGGAGCATCGCGCTGCACATGAGGATGGACAGTTCGGGCCGTGCGACTCGCGGGCTGCCGGTCTGGTGGTGTTCGGTCAGGATGGCGCGGCTGTCGATGTGGAAGAGGGCATGGGCCACATTGATGCCTAACGGGCCTCCGAGGGCTGCGGTTTCGGGCTCGTAGATGCCGGGTGACCAGCGGGCGATCACGCCTTGCTGCTGGAGGCGGTCCAACTGCTCGGTGAGGTGGGCGAGAAGTGCGGGGTGAGCGCCTTGCAGGCGCAGTCGCCAATACGGGTGCTTGCGGACGTACCACCAGGAGGTGAGGGCGTCTCGGGCTTCGGCCTCGCGCAGCACGGGGGCGAGGTGGGTGGCCAAGGTGTATTCGGCGTTGTGCCAGCCGATCGGCTGGATGTTGACGTGGATCCACGCGTCGGGTGGGGAGGCGATGGCGGCGCGTCCAGCGGCGCGGTAGGTCGCGGCAGCGGCGGCCAGTTCGGCGGCGTCGATGCCGAGGTGCGCGGCTGCTCGGGCCGTGTCCGTGCCAGTGAGGACGGCGAGAACCGCCTGTTCCAGGCGCGGGTGTTCGGTGTGGTGGGCCATGGATGGTCAGGCGAGGAGTAGGCAGGCGTCCCAGCCGGTGGCGGGCGCGCCGCCGCGGTCGGCCGCATGCAGGGCCAGGCGGACTCCGGCCGTACCGTCGAGGAATCCTGCTTTGGGGGAGGGTAGTTGGGCATTGAGGCGTGCGCGCAGGGCGGGCAGGTGGGCGGTGAACCGGTCCGGGTGGGTGGCGTCGTGGGCGGTTCGGTGGACGGTGTGCAGGAGACCGGCGGCTCCGTGGCACAGGCCCGGCTCGGTGATCTGGTCGAGTTGGGCGGGGTCGGTGAGGCAGTGCAGGAGGGCGTTCTCGGCGACGCGTTTCCGATGGGTGTCGCCGAGGGTGATGCCGGCGAGCTGCTGGGCGCGGGCCTGGCCGGGGGTGCCGTAGCACCAGCTGGGCCGGGGCGGGCCGCCCTGGAGGACGGTGCTGAGGCGGTGTTCGTCGGCGGTGACCCACTGGGGCCACCAGGAGCCGGAACGGCTGGGCTGGCGGAAGGTGTCGAGCCAGTCGAGGATGCGCAGCATGGCGTCCGTGTGGCCCTCGACGGTGACGCCCGAGCGTTTGGCGAGGGCGAGGAGGGCAAGCGGGCCGGTGATGCCGTGGGCGAGGCCGAGGTTGCCGTGACCGCCGGGGAACGTGGCGGAGGTGCGTCCGGCGGGGTCGTAGCGCACCCACCAGCCGGGCAGATCGGTGCCGGGGAGCGGCTGGGTGAGGCGGACGAGGTAGGCGAGGACGTCGTGCAGTGCGTCGCCGTGAGGGTCCCGCTTGAGCAGGTGGGCGCCGAGGCCGGTGAGCCCGTACAGCAGGTCGTACTCGGCGGCACGGGTGAACTCGCCGGAGTCGATGCGGGCGTGGGCCCGGTCGAGGCGGAGGCGGACGAGCCTGTGGACGGCCTGGTCGAGGGCGGGCAGTGTCTTCGTGTAACGCTCGCTGCCTGCGGCGGCGGTATGGACGGCGAAGGCCAGGGCCGGCACACCGATGAACAGGCCGGCGTCGGCCGAGGCGATCTGGGGCTGGTGAGTGACGCCGATGAGCCACTCGTGGACCGTCCTCCAGCGGGCGAAGCCGAGTTCGGCGCGCTCGGCGTGGAGGAGGCTGACGCCGATGGCCCCGGTCGCGAGGGACTGGGCGGCGTGCGTGTCGGCGGTGCGGGTCATCGCGGGTCGTGTCCCTGGTGTCGATGGGTGAGGGCGAGTGCGGTGGCACGTGCGATGCGCTGGCAGGTGTGTTCACAGGCGGGGTCGATCCCGGCGGTGCGGATGTGGTGCATGTGCAGGAGCGAGGCGAGGACGGAGTCCGGAGCGGGCCCGGGGTGGGTCCGTAACGCGGCGCGGTACGCGTGCACAGCGGTGCGGCGCGCGGCCCAGGCGTGGGTGATGTCGGTTCCGGTCTCGGCGCGCAGCCCGGCCCAGGCGTCCGTCGGGTCGGCGAGGCGGAGCGCCTGCGCGAGGACGGCCCGGTCGAGGGCGGGCTCTCCGGTGGTACGGGTCAGGTGCTCGGCCAGCCAGGCGGTTCCGGTCGGGACGCCGCCGGTGAAGGCGGCGGCGAGGTCGAGGAGGCTGGCGGCGGTCAGGGCCTGCGGGTGGAGGCGGCCGGGGCCGGTGTGGCGGTGTTGGGCGAGGACGGTGGTGGAGTCGGTGACGAAGACGGCCTCGGCACGATCGAGGAGAGGGCCGGTTCCGTAGCGTCCGGTCTCGGGCAGGTAGGTGTCCCACTGAAGACGTCCGCCGGCCAGGCCGTCGGCATGCAGGCTGCCCGCCCAGGTGGCGAGCTTGCTGGCGAGGTCTTCGACGGGGACGGTCCCGGCGCGGATACGCAGGCGCAGGTGCGGATCCGGGTCGCGGTACGGGACGAACCAGCAGTCCGGGCGTCCGAGTGTGACGAGGAGCTCGGGCAGGCGGGCGAGGATCGCGGCGTGTCGGGTCGGCTGGGCGTGGACCTTGGCGAACGCCCACCGCGCGGGCGAGGCGAATGGGTACTCGGTGTGAGGTGCGGCGACGGCGACGGTGTTGATCGCGGGCATCGGCTCAGGTTCGGCGAGGGAGACGAGCGGCAGGACGATCTCCACGGCCCGGCCGTCCGCCCAGCCGAGGTCCTTCGGATCGGGGGCCTGCCGTAGGACTGCTGTGCCGGTGCGGCTCAGGTGGGCGTGGAGTAGCTGCCTGTGCGCACGTTGGTCGAGATCGAGCCTCAGGCGCTGGTCGCCGTCGCCGAGGTCGACGTGGGTGGGGATCCGCATGCGATTCCGGACCTCGTCGAGGGCGCGGTTCCATGGGGCAGTCGGGAAGTCGGAAGCGCTGAGCCGCCACCGGGCGGCGGCCAGGGTGATGCGTCCCTGGCGGACAGCCGGAAGTACCGGGAGGGCCTCCGCCAGCGGGCCCCATGAGAACGGGGCGAGGACGGCGGCGCGGGCGCGGGGCAGTTCGGTGAGGAACCGGGCGAGCGGGTGGGTGAAGTTCACCGGCTCGACGGCGTTGAACACCGATGGCTCGATCACCTGCCCGGTGGTTCGGGACAGGAGGCGCATCCGGCGGGCGTCGGCGGTCACCAGCAGGTCCCGCAACGGCAGCGACCCGTGTTCGTGCTGGGCGATGGTGATGACGTCGTCCAGGATGCGTGGTGCCCGGGCGACGTTGTCGGCCCCGGTCCACAGCGGTGGGCAGGAGACCTGGGCACGGCGGGCGCCTGCGGTGAGTGTGGGTGCGTCGCGCAGACCGTCCGCGAGCCGACGGAGGTCGGCGTGGGGCAGGTGCAGGAACCGGCCGATGGTCGTGCCCGCACCCTGCGCCAGGCCGGTGACCACGAGCCGGAAGTCACGGTCGTTGAGATGCTGTCGGCTGGTGGCGTGGATCTGGACGCAGAGGTCGAGGTGGGGCGGTAGGTGGTCGGTCGGCTCGGTGTCGAACCCGGGTAACACGTCGGTGAGTTCGAGAGTGCTTGCCGCATCGAGGACAGCGAGCTGTGCGACCTCGGCCAGCTTCTTGTCGCGGGCCGTGACCGGGGAGAGCGGCAGCTCCAGGGCGCTGGTGCGGTAGCCGGCCGGAAAGCCCAGCCCTGTGTCGGGGTTCACCAGGTCCAGCAGCGGCACCGTCGCGCCGACGCCGTACCGCTCCAGGAAGCGCACATAGTAGTCGCGCCAGGTCGGAGGTCCGGTTGGGTGGGGGCTCGCCTGGGCGAGCAGGGCAGCTGCGCTCTCCGCCTCTCGGGCCACAGCGTGCGGGATGGCCAGGTCGATTCCGAGCTGGAGGTCGACGGCGAGTGGGGGACGGTCAGTGCCGCCAGCCAATCTCCGGAGGCGGGTGCGCTCTTGGCGCTGCTCGCGGCTCGGGGCCAGGTTGTGTACGACGACCCCGCGATGGACGTTGCTGAGTAGGTCGACCAGAGGTGCAACGGGGATCGACTCGGTCTCGGCCTCGGTGAGCTGTTCCAGGACGTGTTTCAGCGGGTCGCGCGCGGTCATCGGCGGCCGCAGGTGGGTGATCAGGACACCGTGGTGGACCAGCTGCGTGAGCATCCTGTGGGCCTGCTGGGGGTTGCTGCCGGGGTGGGCGTCGAGTACGAGCTCGGCTAAGTGGTCGAGGCGGATTGGCTGTTGGGCGGCTTCGACGATGGTACGAACGGGCCCGGTGTGACGGAGGGCGACCTCGGAGGGCGCCTCGGCGCTCCGGCGGTGGCCGGGTCGGCGAAGCGGTACGACCAGTTGGTCGCCTCGCACCGTGCAGGTCTGTTCGGTCGTCACCAGCAGGCGCAGCAGCAGCTCGGGGTCGTGCTCCAGTTGGTCCAGTACCTCGGCGAGCCACCGGGCATCCGGCCGAGCGACGGCGCGGTGCTCCGAGCCCCAAGCCCCCTCCAGTGAACGGCCGATCCGCACCGGGGCGATGCCGGCGAACAGGCCGAAGGGTGTGGCACGGTGGTGCTGCCGCAGGAGGTAACGGACGAGCGTTCGGCCAGCCTTGTGCACGGTGCGAGGAGCGTGCGCGCGGCCGTCGACGACCTCCTCGACGCGCGCGGCGTAGGCGGGGTTCGCCAGGTGGACGGCCTCCGCGAGCTGTTGGTCGGCCCAGGTGTCGCAGATCCAGGACCGCCATGCCTCCACCGGCACGGGAGTGGCGTCGAGGTCGGGCCACGGTCGTACGGTGTGGGTGCCGGTGTGCGCAGAGGCGCGTAGCAGCGCCACTTCCAGAGCGCGGTACATGCGCGCCTCCGTCTCGGTGTCGGTGGGGTCGTCGTCCGTGCTCGGTGCCGGGCCCGCACGGCCCGGCACCGAGCACAGGTGTGAGTCAGGCGATGCAGGTGCTGTTCGCGCAGGCCGACTGGCAGGTCTTGCCGCAGCCGTCGCTGGTGCTGTCCATCAGCTCGCCGATCACGGGGCCCTGCTCGACGATCGTGACGTCCAGCTCGAAGCCGTTGTCCTGGTCCTGAGCCATGTCTCGTACCTCCAGGAGGAGTTGGGGATGGATGGGGTGGTGCTCACCTGGCCCGGGAAGTCGGCTACGGCTTCCCGGGCCAGGAGATCGTGATGCGGGTGTGGGGCTTGTCGACCACCCGACCGGCGGGCAGCTCGCCGTCCGGCGTGCCGGCCGCGTGGACCTCGAAGCGGGCGCCGGGGCCGCCCCGGTGCTCCTTGTCCCAGACCTGGATCTGGTGGACGAGACGGGCAGTGGCAGCGGCGGCGGCCGGGCCGTGCCCGTACGCGCCGAGCTCGAAGCGGGTGCGGGTCTCATCGGTGGGGCGGACGGTTCGGTAGGCGAGGGTTCCGCCCGCCACCAACGTGGCCACGCCCAAGGGGGACGCGGACGCGACGATTCCCTTGTCCCGAGCGGCCGGTGTCGCGGTCAACCGTGCGTGGCCATCGAGGGCGGTGGCCAGCCACAGGTCCAGGTCGTCGATCGGCTCCTCGCCGCCGACCGTCACCCCCGACCACGCCTCCTGGCGGGGCGAGGCCAGCGCCGTATGCAGGGCCTCGGCGTTCACCTGATCGCCGTCGTCCAGTCGGAGTCCGACCTCCTCGCCCGGCGCATCGTGCAGCAGCACCAGGCGTTCGCGGTTCTCCTCCACGCCCTGCATGGGTACGAAGCCGCACAGCTCGTAGCCGGTGCTCACCAGGTGATCACCCTCGGGAACGAGCACGACCGAGCGCGTCAGACCGCGCACGCGAAGCGGCACGATGATCCGGCCGTCGGGCGCCAACTGCTCCCGCCAGGCCGGGGGGATGTCCGGAGCGCCGACCGTGACCGCGATCAGGTCGTACGGCGCGTGCTCGGGAAGGCCGAACGCGCCGTCCGCAGCGACGACTCGGATGTGCTCGTAGCCCGCGTCGTCGAGCAGGCGGCGGGCACGTGCGGTGACCTCCGGATCGATGTCCACGGTGGTGACCTTGCCGTCGGGTGCGACGAGTTCGGCCAGGTAGGCGGCGAACATGCCGCCGGAGCCGACCTCCAGAACGTTCTCCCCGGGGCAGGGGCCGGCCTGCTCCAGCATGAACGCCTGGATGCGCGCGGCAGAGACGGAGCTGATCGGGAGGCCGTCCTCGTCGCGCTTGGTCACCACCGCCAGCTCCGGGTCGTAGGCGTCGGCCGGCTGCGCCTCGGGCGCGAACAGCTCGCGCGGCACGCGGCCCATGACCTCGGCGATGCGATCGGTGCGAATCGTCCCGTCCTCGCGCAACGCAGCGACCATGGCGGCGCGCAGGGTCTGTGGGGTGGGGTCGGTGTTCACGGTGCTTCTTCTCCCTGGGGTCGGTGCGGGCGGCGTGGGCGAGCTAGACGGAGAGTTGAACGCTCGCCCACACCTTCTTGGATGTGACCGTCACTACCTCGCCCATGGCGTGCGCCAGGCCCTGGACGAGGAGGAGCCCACGACCGTGTTCGTCGTCGCAGGCGGCTTGAACCTCCAGCAGCGGCAGGTCAGGGCGGGAGTCGAAGACCTCGATGCGGCAGCAGTTGCCGATTTCGTCGATCTGCATCCTGACGACATCGCCCGGTCCACTCGCGTGCCGGATCGCGTTCGTCGTCAACTCGGTGAAGACGAGCAGGACATCGCGGACTCGTTCGTCCTCCAAGTTCCATCCCCACTCTCCGAGTTCGGACTGCACGATGCGACGTGCCAAGGGGACCGCAGTCACCTCCGCCGGGAAGGCGCCCGTCCACCGACGGAGCGACCTCTCTTGTTCGACGGCCGCCATGGGCATCGCTCCGATCAGCAGGAGCGCCTGAACGCTCCGGTCTTGTTCGTTTGCGGGATCAACCTTGGACTGCTGGTGAGGACACAACCACTGGCAGACCGGGGACACTTGCTCCTCTTTGGGGTGATCGGATGGACAATTGACGGACAGTCCGCAGACACTTCCGCGTGAGCCGTGTGATCCCCGGTGTGGCGGTGGTAGGCAGAGAGCGGACGCAGTTCGCACCTGGCTGCGGCGAAGGGAACCGCGATGAATCTGTTCGATGCCTTGGTCGCCGAGTCCGGAATGGACTTCCGTGGCTTCCTGGCCGAGTACAGACGGGCTGCCGCGGTGCTCCATGAACGGACTGGTGACCTCGCGTTCAGAAATGTCGACCTGACGGACAAGAGCTTCGTGCGGTGGCGATCCGGCCAGGTGACCAGGCCGCACCACCCGGCGCCGATCATCCTCAAGCAGATGTTCGGCAGGCCGGCGGACGAGCTTCTTGCTCCTCGTAGTGATGAACAGGTCCGAGCACTGCTAACAGCCGCGGAGCCTGTATTCGACGAAAGAGAACTGGCCATGACCGCACGAGACGCCCGTGCCCATGCCGCCGACGCGGCTGCTCGGCTGTTGCCCAACCTCAGTCTCGACCAACTCGAAGATGACCTGGTGCAACTGGCCCGGGAGACCAGCGCCAAGCCGCCGCACATGATCTTCATGCTCGCGAAGGAACTGCTGGGCGTCGCGATGGTGCAACTGGATCGCACGCAAGCGTTGTCACAACGAGGGCGCCTGTACCGGGTGGCCGGCCAGGCTTCGGCGCTTCTGGCCGCCTGTGCCTTTGACCTCGGTTCCATGCCCCAGGCGTTCGAACTGACACGGGCAGCGGCCTTGTACGGCCAGGTTGCCGAGGACTCACCCCTACAGGCGTACGCCCACGGCTACCTGGCTGTCCTGTACTACTGGAGCGGTAATCCCGCTCAAGCCGTCCGCAAGATCGAGGAAGCCAGGTCGTTCTCCGGCATCGGCGCGACGGGGACGGCACGTCTGGCAGCGATTGCGGCCCGCGCCTATGCTCATCAAGGCCGGGCCGACGACTCGCACCGGGCAATGGCGGAGAGCCTGGCTGATCGCGGGCGCGCAGAGGACGACCTCCACGACGGTGTGGGCGGCGAGTTCGACTTCGACGTGGAGCGGGTCGCCATGAGCAACAGTGCCAGTTTCCTGCTTCTGAGGGATGGCCTCGGGGCTGAGGCGTCGGCTCGCCGGTCGCTGGAGCTGATCGCTGCCCGCACGGCGAACTCGGACGCTCTTGTCGTCGCGCCCCAGGCCCGCGCCGATCTGGCGTCTGCCCTGCTCATGCGCAGTGATCTGGACGGCGCTGCCGATGTGCTCGCCCCGGTGCTCGGCCTCCCTCGTGAGTGGCGTGGTGCGGGCCTCACGGGTCGGGTCAACGCGGTCCGGGTGGAGCTGGCGTCGTCGGCCTTTCACAGTGCTCAGCTTGCGCGGGATCTCGCGGAACAGATCGAAGACTTCACCCTGCTGGCTTCGCCCCAGACGCTTGGTCCCGGCGCGTCGCGGCCCGCCCTTGGCGCAGGCGGTAGCTAGCGAACGTGATCGAGGACGGCCTGTTCCTTGGCCGGGTCGATGCCGTGCTTGGCCCAACGCCTGTGTGGGACAGGTGCGTTCCCCCGGATCAGCCAGTTCCAGGTATCGGCCACCGTCTCGGCGAGTGGGCGGCTGTGGAAGCCGGCAGCCGTCGCAGAGGAGGGATCGATGGCGGAGACGCCTGGGTGCTTCCACCACAGAGGGAGCTCGGTCCACTGCCGAAGGCCGTGGCCGAGCAGGATCTCGTCCTTCACCCAGAGCAGTTCACCGGTGCTGCCGGTGGCGTCCAAGCATGCTTGAAGGAGCCCGCCCATCGTCTCCCGGCCGATCGGAGCGGCGAGGTTGTCGACCCGGTGACCGGTGTGGAGTACCTGGTCGAGCGCGAAGGTGGCGACGTCTCGGACGTCGACCGCCTGAACGCGGCTCGTAGGGTCTCCGGGGGCGAGGATCCGCCCGCCTCGTTCGGCGCGGCGAAGCCACCACGGGAGGCGGCCGACGTACTCGCCGGGGCCGAGGATCACGCCCGGCCTGAGGAGGCTCGTTCGGGTGAGCCCGAAGGTCTCGGTCACCGCGCGTTCGGTACCGGCTTTCCTCCGCCCGTAGTTGGGGTTGATGCCCGATACGCCGTCCGGCGTCTGAGTGGCGTCCGGCTCGGCATCGGCCGAAGCGGGCCAGACCGGGGAGTCGGTGTTCAGGGGGTCGGTGGGCCAGCCTTCGTACACCGCCACCGTGGACAGGTACACGTACCGGCCGACGACCGGCTCCAGGGCGCGGGCGCCTGCCAGTACATCGCGCGGGCTCAGGGCGGAGGCGGACGTGTCGATCACGGCGTCCCAGGGGCCGTGGTCGCTCAGCCGTGCGAGGTCGGTGGGCTGCTCACGATCACCGTGGAGTGCCCTCGCGCCGGGCAAGGGGCTGCTGGATCGTCCACGCGTGAAGGTGGACACCTCCCAGCCTCGCGCCAGTGCACCGGCCACGACGGCCGGGCCGAGAAACCAGCCGCCGCCCAGGACGAGAATCCTCATGGGGATGATCCTGCCAGCCGCGCGCCGCCCGGTGGGCGGCGCGCGGTGCAGGGCAGGGGTGGGCGCACGCCGATAGGCGGGCGGGGGGTGGATGGTGGGGAACGGTGGGAAACGTGCGCAGTGGAGCGGATGATGCGCGGGTGTTGGGGGGAACGGCCTGCCCGGGGCTTCCGAAGGAAGGCCCGGGCAGCAGAGGGGTGTCGGGTGCGGGTCAGCCGCGCTTGGCGGGGGCGCTCGGCTGCTGGATCCCGTCCAGCAGGTCCTGCTCGTACGCGATGCCCGGGCGCACCGGGTAGCCGGCCGGGACCGGCTCCGCCTGCTCCAGGACCACGGTGGCCGGGAGCGGCTCCGCGGCGCGGGTGGAGCGCCACAGCCGGACGCAGGAGAGCGCCATGGCGGCCACCAGCAGCAGGTTGCGGGCGCTCAGGATGGTGACCGCCAGCGGCCCGCTCGCGAGGACCTGGGTGAACATCGTCGGGAACTCGAGCACCGTCAGCGGGCAGGCGATCAGGATCAGCAGCGCCACCGGCCGCTGGCTGGTGCCGCGCACCGTCAGGCAGACCGCCGCGACCCCGACCAGCCAGACCAGGTACTGCGGGCTGATCACCCGGCTGGTCACGACGAAGATCAGCAGCGCGCACAGCGCCGCGTCGTACATGGTGGCCGCGTTGCGGCGCTTGGCGGTGTAGCGCCAGAACAGCAGCCAGCCGAAGCCCAGCACCGTGCCGGCCATCATCACCTTGCTGACCACCGGCACCCACGGCCCGAGCATCTCGGGGGAGCCGTAGTTCATGGTGACCCTGCCGTCCCAGGCCCCGGCGAGCCGGGCGTAGTGCAGCGGCAGCGCGCCGACCGACTCCACCTCGATGCCGCGGGCGCCCTGGAAGGCCAGGAAGTCGAAGGCGCCGTTCATGCCGGCCGCCAGCAGGAAGCCCACCGAGACGGCGGTGGCCGCCGCCAGCGTCCAGGCGCGGCGGGTGCGCCGGCCGGACGGGGTGCCGATCAGGCCCAGCAGCGGCCAGACCTTGACGATGCCGCCCAGGCCCAGCAGCAGCCCGCCGACCGCCGGGCGCCGTACGAGCGCCAGCAGGCCGGCCACCGCGACGGCCGTGACGATGATGTCGAAGCGGTTGTAGATCATCGGGCCGAGCAGCGGCACGGCCGCCACCCAGAGCCAGGCGCCGGTCAGCGCCCGCCCCTTGCGCAGGCCGGTGCGCACCAGCACGGTCAGGGCGAGGGCGTCGGCGATCCCGCAGATCACCCAGAAGGAGACCAGGTACGACCAGGGCAGCAGGCCCGGCAGCAGGATGATCAGGGCGGCGCCCGGCGGGTACTGCCAGGTCACGTCGTCGAACGGGAAGGTGCCGGTCTGCAGCACGCCGAACCAGGCGTGGTAGATCATCCAGACGTCGGCGGTGACGTCCCCGCCGGGCGCCTTGAGCACGCCCGTCATCAGCAGGACGAGCAGCGTCCGGCCGGCGACCCAGGTCGCGCCCAGCGCCGCCAGCGCCCCGAGCGGGCGGCCGAGTCGGCCGCGCGGAGAACCGGGCTCGGTGGCCGGGGCCAATTCCACTGCGCTCCCTCGTTCGTCTCGACGTCCCCACCGGAGGCGTCGTAAGGACGGACGCCCGGGCACGCCCCGAAGGCGGCCTAGGTACTAGGACAGACCCGGGGGTCAAACGGTTGCCGTGTGCGCTTCCGTTCCCGGCGGGCCATGGTGTTGACCTATCGTACGGATCACCCAGCGGTGCGCCGAGCACCCCCCGACCGAGCGAGCCGTGGCCCGATGCACAGAACCTTGATCGTCACCAACGACTTCCCTCCGCGCCCGGGAGGCATCCAGGCCTTTGTGCACAACATGGCGGTGCGTCAGCCCGCCGGGAGCATCGTGGTCTACGCCTCCACCTGGCGCGACGGCAGCGAGGTGCGGGCGTTCGACGCCGAGCAGCCGTTCCCGGTGATCCGGGACCGTACGAAGGTGATGGTTCCCACACCGCGGGTGACCCGGCGGGCCGCCGAGATCCTGCGCGCCGAGAACTGCGACTCGGTCTGGTTCGGCGCCGCCGCCCCGCTCGGCCTGATGGCGCCCGCGCTGCGCCGGGCCGGGGCCGGGCGGCTGCTGGGCATGACCCACGGGCACGAGGCCGCCTGGGCGCAGCTGCCCGGCTCCCGGCAGCTGCTGCGCCGGATCGGCGCGGGCACCGACGTGCTGACGTACCTGGGGGAGTACACCCGCTCCCGGATCGCCGCGGCGGTGGGGCCGCGGGCGGCGGCCCGGATGGTGCAGCTGCCGCCGGGCGTGGACGAGACGGCCTTCCACCCCGGCTCCGGGGGCGCCGAGGTGCGCCGCCGCCTGGGGCTGGCGGACCGGCCGGTGGTGGTCTGCGTCTCCCGGCTGGTGCCGCGCAAGGGCCAGGACACCCTGATCGAGGCGATGCCGCAGATCCTGGCCGACGTGCCGGACGCCGTGCTGCTGATCGTGGGCGGCGGCCCGTACCGGGCGGACCTGGAGAAGCTGGCGGACGCGAAGGGCGTCCGGGCGTCGGTGCGCTTCACCGGCTCGGTGCCCTGGGAGGAGCTGCCCGCGCACTACGGCGCCGGTGACGTCTTCGCGATGCCCTGCCGGACGCGGCGCGGGGGCCTGGACGTCGAGGGCCTCGGGATCGTCTACCTGGAGGCCTCGGCGACGGGCCTGCCGGTGGTCGCGGGCGACTCCGGCGGCGCGCCGGACGCCGTACTGGAGGGCGAGACCGGGTACGTGGTGCCCGGCGGCTCGCCCGCGCCGACGGCCGAGCGGATCGTGCGGCTGCTGAAGGACGAGGAGCTGCGGCGCAGCATGGGCGAGGCCGGGCGGCGCTGGGTGGAGCGCTCCTGGCGCTGGGACCTGCTGGCCGGGCGGCTCACCTCGCTGCTGGCGGCCTGAGGCCGCCGGCCGTACGGGCGTGGGCCCCGCCTCCTTCCCGGAGAGGCGGGGCCCACGCCCGTACGTCCGTACGCCGGTCAGCGCTGGTAGATCGCCTCGATGTCGGCGGCGTAGTCCTTGAGGACCACGTTGCGCTTGAGCTTGAGCGAGGGCGTCAGGTGGCCGCTCTCCTCGGAGAACTCGGTGTCCAGCAGGCGGAACTTCTTGACGGCCTCGGCGTGCGAGACGGCCGCGTTGCCGTCGTCCACGGCGGACTGCAGGGCGGCCAGGAGGTCCGGGTCGTCCTTGAGGTCGGCGACGGTGGCGTCGGCGGGCTTGCCGTTGAGCTCCTTCCACTTGGGGAAGAAGTCCTGGTCGACGGTGATCAGGCAGGCGACGAAGGGCTTGCGGTCGCCGACCACCATGACCTCGCCGACCAGGGCGTGCGCCCGGATGCGGTCCTCGATCACGGCGGGGGCGACGTTCTTGCCGCCGGCCGTGACGATGATCTCCTTCTTGCGGCCGGTGATCGTCAGGTAGCCGTCGCGGTCCAGCGAGCCGAGGTCCCCGGTGGAGATCCAGCCGTCCTTGAGGGTCTCGGCGGTGGCCTGCGGGTTGTTCCAGTAGCCGGTGAAGACGTGCGGGCCCTTGAAGAGGACCTCGCCGTCCTCGGCGATGCGCACCGAGGAGCCGGGCACCGGCTGGCCGACCGTGCCGATCTTCGGCCTGTCGGCCGGGTTGAAGGCGGTGGCGGCGCAGGTCTCGGTGAGGCCGTAGCCCTCCAGGACGGTGAAGCCGATGCCCCGGTAGAAGTGGCCGAGCCGCTCGCCGAGCGGGGCGCCGCCGGAGATGGCGTGGGTGGCCCGGCCGCCGAGGGCGGCGCGCAGCTTGCTGTAGACGAGCTTGTCGAAGACGGCGTGCTTGAGCCGCAGGACCAGGCCCGGGCCGCCCGCGTCCAGCGCCCGGCTGTAGGCGATCGCGGTGTCGGCGGCCTTGTCGAAGATCTTGCCCTTGCCGTCGGCCTGGGCCTTGGCGCGGGCGGTGTTGAAGACCTTCTCGAAGACCCTGGGCACGCCCAGGATCAGGGTCGGCCTGAACGTCGCCAGCTCGTTGGTGATGTCCTTGATGTCGGACACGTGGCCGAGCTTGATCGGGGCCATCGCCGGGGCGATCTCGACGATCCGGGCGAACACGTGGGCCAGCGGCAGGAACAGCAGGACGGAGCTCTCGCCGGTCTTGAACAGCGGGGCGAGGCGCTCGACCACGTTGCCGCACTCGGCCAGGAAGTTGCCGTGGGTCAGCTGGCAGCCCTTGGGGCGGCCGGTGGTGCCCGAGGTGTAGACGATCGTCGCGACGGAGTCGGCGGTGGCGATCGAGCGGCGCTCGGTGACGGTGGTGTCGGCGACCTCGCGGCCGGCCTCGGCCAGCGCGGCCACGGCGCCCTGCTCGATCTGCCAGACCTGGGTGAGGCCGGGCAGCCGGTCGCGGACCTCCTCGACGACCTTGCGGTGCTGGTCGGTCTCGGTGATCACGGCGACGGTGCCGGAGTCCCCGAGGATCCACTCGACCTGCTCGGCGGAGGAGGTCTCGTACACCGGCACGGTGATCGCCCCGGCCGTCCAGATCGCGAAGTCCAGCAGCGTCCACTCGTAGCGGGTGCGCGACATGATGCCGACCCGGTCGCCGGGGCGGATGCCGGAGGCGATCAGGCCCTTCGCGGCCGCCTGGACCTCGACCTGGAACTGGGCGGCGGTCAACTCCTGCCAGCGGCCGTCCACCTTGCGGCTGAGAACGGCGACGCCCGGGTGGCGCTCGGCGTTCTGCTGCACGATGTCGGAGAGGTTACCGTCGCTCGGTACCTGGTAGAGGGCCGGAAGGCTGAAGTCGAGCAAGACTGCTCCTCGTTCGCGACGCTGCGGGACGGCAGGACGTTACTGCCCGGTAGGCGGCTTCGACCAGGGGGGTCGGCTCCGGTGTTCGAAGTGTCACACCCTGCCGGGTCCAACCCGGCCGTGACCAGGTCGTTCGAATGGCACCCTACGGCAGACGGGGGGTGACCGGCCGGTAGCTTTCCGCGTCGCCCGCCGCCCCCGGGCCCCGCGGGCGGCGCCCGCACCGCAGGGGCGATCGCCGGGCGCGATAGCCTGCTCCGGGCGGACCGGCCCGAGCGCGCCTCGGCCGGACCGGCAGGCAGAGGGACGACGCGGAGGGCCATTCCATGGCGGAGCACACCAGGTCGAGCATCATCGTCGACGCGACCCCGGCCACGGTCATGGCCGTGATCGCCGACTTCGCCGCCTACCCGGCCTGGACCGGCGAGGTCAAGGAGATCGAGGTCCTGGAGACCGGCGAGGACGGCCGCGCCGCCCAGGTCCGCCTGCTCCTCGACGCCGGCGCCATCCGCGACGAGCACGTCCTCGCCTACACCTGGGACGGCGACCGCGAGTGCTCCTGGACGCTGGTGCGCAGCCAGATGCTCCGCTCCCTCGACGGCTCCTACACCCTCGCCCCCGCCGCCGGCGGCACCGAGGTGACGTACCAGCTCGCCGTGGACGTCAAGATCCCGATGCTCGGCATGATCAAGCGCAAGGCCGAGAAGGTCATCATCGACCGCGCCCTCGCCGGCCTCAAGAAGCGCGTCGAGGACACCGCGGCCGGGCCCGACCGGGCCTGACGGCGCGGAACACGGCACGGAACACCGCGCGGAACGGGGACCGGACGGCATGACGGCCAAGCGCACCATCCTCATCAGCGGCGACGCGGGCGCGCCCACGGCGGCCGCCGCCACCGCCCTGCACGCCGCCCGGCGCGGCCACCGCACCTGGCTGCTCGCCGCCGAGGACCCGCACCGCGCGCTGGACACCGCCCTCGGCATCCGCCTCGAACCCGAACCGGCGCTGTACGCCCCCGGGCTGTACGTCTCCCGGATCGACGAGCAGGCCGCCTTCCGCTACGCCGTCGGCGAGCTCACCGAGAAGCTCCGCCCGCTGCTCGACCTCCTCGGCGCCGACCGGCTCGACCCGGAGGAGCTCACCGCCCTGCCCGGCATCGCCCGGCTCGCCCTGCTGCGCGCCCTGCCCGCCGCCGACCAGGACGTCCTGGTGGTGCTCGCCCCGCCGCCCGCCGAGCTCATCGCCACCCTCGCCCTGCCCGAGCAGCTCGCCCGCTACCTCGACCGGCTCGTCCCCGAGCAGCGCCAGGCCGCCCGGGCGCTGCGCCCGCTGCTGGCCGGGCTGGCCGGCGTCCCGATGCCCGCCGAGTGGCTGTACGAGGGGCGCGGCAAGGCCGCCGAGGCCCTCGCCGAGTCCCGCGCCGCCGTCGCCGACCCCGGCACCAGCGTGCGCCTGGTCGTGTCGGCGGAGGGCCACCCGTACGGGGAGCTGCGCCGCGTACGGGCCGGGCTGGCGCTGCACGGGCACCGGCCGGACGCCGTGGTGGTGCACGGCGCTCTGCCCGCCGCGGCCGTGGACTCGCCCGATCCGTGGCTGGCAGCGCTGGCCCGCCGCCGGGCCGAGGAGCTGACCGCGCTCGCCGCCGAGACGGACGCCCCGGTGCTGGTCACCGGCCCGGCCGAGGCGACCCTGGAGGCCGTCGCCGACCGGTTGTACGGGGAGGGGGACGGGCCCGAGCGGCTCGACCCGCAGCCCTGGCCCGTCGAGGACCGGCTCGCCGAGGAGGGCCTGCTGATCTGGCACCTGGAGCTGCCCGGCGCCGACCGCACCGAGCTGGACCTCGTCCGCCGGGGCGACGAACTGGTGGTCGGCATCGGCTCGCACCGCCGCGTCCTCACCCTGCCCTCGGCGCTGCGCCGCTGCACGGTGGCCGGGGCCGGGCTCGCCGACGGCGTGCTCTCGGTGCGCTTCGCGCCCGATCCGGCGCTCTGGCCGCAGGGCTGAGCGGGCGCCGGGCCACACGGCCCATCGGGGGTGCGCGGCCGTTCGGGTAGCGTCGGGGCCGGGGCCGCGCGGTGCGGCCACGGCTTGAGGAGGCGCCCGCGATGACCAGCACCGAGGACCGGACCGAGGGCGAGCAGAACCGGGACCCCTTCGGCCCCGAACTGGGCCCGCTGGTCGAGGAGGTGCGCCGCTTCGCCACCGTCGTCGGCGAGAAGGCGCAGGCGGTGAGCGCCGACACCCTGATCACCCTGGCCGGGTTCGCCGACCGCCTGCGCGGCAGCCAGCCGGAGGTCTACACCCACCTCGCCGCCGCCGGCTCCGGGATCGCCGCCGCGGGCGCCGAACTGCTGGCCGCCTACCGCGCCGCCGTCTCCGGCCACGAGAGCCGCTGGACGGCCGGCCCCGGCGCCCCCGCCGAGAAGATCGACCTCGACACGCCTGACGAGCCCTCCGCCAAGCAGTGAATCCGTAACCTTCGATGCGTGATCGCCCCGCTCGCGTGCGTCACCGATCGGCGGTATAGGTACGACTTTTGAAGTATCGCGGCCCGGTTGGACCGGAATTGTCTTCGGTTAATGTATGCGAGGCAGTGTACGGGGGCGGGGTTGGGCGGTACCGTTCCGTCCAGCGGGAACGAGTGAATAGCTGAGGGACACATGGCTCTGACCATCGGCGTCGATGTCGGCGGGACCAAGATCGCGGCAGGCGTGGTCGACGAGGCGGGCGCGATCCTCGCCCGCACCCGGGTGCCCACCCCGGCCGACCCGCAGTGGGCGGTCGACGCCATCGCGCAGGCCGTCCGCGAGCTCAAGGAGCAGCACCCCGACGTCGAGGCGGTGGGCATCGGCGCCCCCGGCTTCGTCGACCGCGACCGCTCCACGGTGATCTTCGCCCCCAACATCGCCTGGGAGAACGAGCCGCTGCGCGGCCGGATCGAGGAGCTCACCGGCCTCGGCGCCGTCGTCGAGAACGACGCCAACTGCGCCGCCTGGGCCGAGTTCCGCTTCGGCGCCGCCGCGGAGCACCAGGACATGCTGCTGATCACCGTCGGCACCGGCATCGGCGGCGGCGTCGTCCTGGACGGGCGGCTGCACCGCGGCCGCTTCGGCGTGGCCGGCGAGATCGGCCACCTCAACATGGTCCCGGACGGCCTCCAGTGCGGCTGCGGCGGCAAGGGCTGCTGGGAGCAGTACGCCTCCGGGCGGGCGCTGCGCCGCTACGGCCGGGAGAAGGCCGCCGCCGACCCGGTGCGCGGCAAGCGGATGCTGGAGCTCAACGACGGCGTCGCCGAGACCATCCGCGGCATCCACATCACCGAGGCCGCCGAGGAGGGCGACCCGCTCGCCCTGGAGTGCTACGCCGAGCTCTCCGACTGGCTGGGCCGGGGCATGGCCGACCTGGCCGCGCTGTTCGACCCGGCCGTCTTCGTGCTCGGCGGCGGCGTCTCCGACTCCGGGCTGCTGCTGCTCGACCCGGTCGCCAAGTCGTTCGAGCACTACCTGACCGGCGGGGTGCACCGCCCGCGCGCCGAGGTCGTCCTCGCCTCGATGGGCTCCGCGGCCGGCATCGTCGGTGCGGCGGACCTCGCGCGCACCCGCTGACAGCCTCCGACGGCGGCGGTGCCCCCCCGGGGGGCACCGCCGTCCTCCTGTGGGAGCACAGGCGTACGGTGAGGACCATGCTCCAGCCGCCATCCTCCGGCCCGCGCCGGCTGCGCCTGCTCAGCTACAACGTCCGCTCGCTGCGCGACGACCGGCGGGCGCTCGCCCGGGTGATCCGGGCCTGCGGGCCCGACCTCGTCTGCGTCCAGGAGTCCCCGCGCTACTGGCGGCCCGGGGGACAGGCCGCCTGGCTGGCCCGCAGCACCGGCACCACCGTCCTCGCGGGCGGCGGCCGTACGGCGGCAGGGCCGCTGCTGCTCGGGCGGCCCGGCGCGGTGGACCTGCTCGGCGTGCACGACCGGCTGCTGCCCAAGACCCGCGGCCTGCACGCCCGGGGCTTCGCCACGGCGCTGCTGCGGCTGCCGGGCGGCGGCACGCCGTTCAGCGTCACCAGCTGCCACCTGAGCCTGGATCCGGAGGAGCGGTACGGGCAGTTCGAGCTGCTGCTCGACCAGCTCGCCATCGCCGAACTCGGTGTCGTGGCAGGGGACTTCAACGAGCACCCGGACGGGCCCGGCTGGGGGCTGCTGGCCTCCCGGCTGCAGGACGGGCACGTCGCGGCGCCCTGGGGCGGGGAGTTCACCTCCGTCCCGGAGCGGCCCTACCAGCGGATCGACGCGGTGTTCGCCACGCCCGGGATCACCGTGCTCGGCTGCGGCGTCCCCCACGGCCTGCCCGGCGTCACCGAGGCCGACCTGCGGGCGGCGACGGACCACCTGCCGGTCATGGCCGTGCTGGAAGTGCCCTAGACCACCGCGCCGTGGTTCGGGTCCTCCGGCTCGTCCTCGTCGCGGTCCTTCATCCGGGCCACCAGGGTGACGAAGCCGCCGAGGAAGGCGGTGATGCCGACCCAGGCCGGCCAGCCGGACACCTCCTGCCAGACCACGGCGTCGACCAGCAGCAGGGCCGGGCCGCCGAGGACGGCCAGCCAGGCGAACTTGGTGGTCACGTCGGCGGAGGGCAGCGGCGGGGGCTCCGGCGGGACGAAGTGGTCGTCCTCGCTCTCCCCGGCCAGCTCGAAGTCGCGCGGGCCCGGGGTCGCCGCCGGGAGCACCGGCTTGCCGGAGCGGGGGCGCGGCTGCGGGGCGAGGTCGGAGAACTCGCCCTCGTCCGTCCTGCGCTCGGGGCCGTCCTTGTAGCCGCCCTTGAGCTCGTTCTGGGCGCGGAGGTTCTCGACCTCGGGCCAGTTGGGGTTGTTGAGGTCGACCGGATCGTCGAACTGGGCGATCAGGGCGGCGAAGATCTCGTCCTGCTCGGCCTGGCTGCGCTCGGGGGTACGGCGCGGTACGGGCTGCGCGGGCCCGGCGGGGCCGTCCTCGGGCGGGGGCGTGCCGCCGCCCGGCTCGGTGCCGCCGTTGGCAGTGCCGTCCTCGCGGGGCGGTGTGCCGTCCTCGTGGGGCGTCTCGTCCCCGCCGCCCGCCGTGCTGCTCTCGTGCACTTCCGGCCCTTCAGCCATGGTGATCGTCCGATTCGACCCGGGTGACGCCCGCCGCGTGCGCGGGGGCCAGCCGTTGGATGAAGTCCAGGCTCGCCGCGAATATTTCCCCCGCGTCGTGGTCCAGCGTCGCGACGTGGAAGCTGCGTTGGCACAGCCGCTCCGTCACCTCCGTCGAGGATATCCGGGCCAGCACCAGTTCCGAGTTGGCCGCGGAGACCACGTGGTCCTGCGGGCTGTGGAAGAGCAGCACCGGCTGCGTCACCTCCGGCAGCCGCGCCTGGACCTCCTTCCACAGCCGGGTCAGCGACCAGGCGGCGTGCAGCGGCATGCGGTCGTAGGCGTACTCGCTCACCCCCTGGCGGGCGATGTCGTCGGAGATCCCCGGCAGGCTCGGGAGGAGGTGGCGCAGCACCGGAAGCAGCACACTCGCGGGGGAGTCCGAGCGGACCGACGGGTTGACCAGCACCAGCCCGGCCACCTCCGTGCCGTGCTCCGCCGCCAGCCGCAGGGCCAGAGCGCCGCCCATCGACAGCGCGCAGACGAAGACCCGCTCGCACCGCCCGGTCAGCTCCAGCAGCTCCCGCTCGACCTCGGCGTACCAGTCCTCCCACCGGGTGACCTGCATGTCCTGCCACCGGGTGCCGTGCCCGGGCAGCAGTGGCAGCGAGACGGTGTACCCCGCGCCCGCCAGCTCCTCGGCCCAGGGCCGCAGCGAGGCCGGGGAGCCGGTGAACCCGTGGCACAGCAGGACCCCCACCGCCGATCCGCGGTGGCTGTAGGGCTCGGCACCGGGCAGCAGCGGCATGGGCGGACTCCTTCGCGGGCGGTGGACGCTGGGGGAGGGGACGCTGGAGGGGAGCTGCGGGGAACCGCATCGTCCCATGCACCGCGCGGGTCGTACACCCCCTTCGGCGGGCCCGGGCACGGCCGAGGTCCGCGGGGCATTAGGATCGACCGGTCCGCATAACAGGAGGCCCCGGTTGTTCTACCGACTGATGAAGTTGATCGTCGCGCCACTGCTACGGATCTTCTTCCGGCCGTGGATCGAGGGTGAGGAGAACATCCCCACCGAGGGTGCGGCGATCATCGCGAGCAACCACCTGTCCTTCTCGGACTCGTTCTTCTTCCCCGCGCTGATCAAGCGCCGGGTGACGTTCATCGCGAAGGCCGAGTACTTCAACACCCCGGGCCTCAAGGGCCGGTTGACGGCCGCCTTCTTCAAGGGCGTCGGCCAGCTGCCGGTGGACCGCTCGGGCGTGCGCGGGGCCGGCGAGGCCGCGATCCGCAGCGCGATCGCCGTGCTGGACCGCGGCGAGCTGTTCGGCGTCTACCCCGAGGGCACCCGCTCGCCCGACGGCAAGCTGTACCGCGGCAAGGTCGGCGGCCTGGCCCGCGTCGCGCTGGCCACCGGCGCGCCGGTCATCCCCGTCGCCATGATCGACACCGAGAAGGTCCAGCCGCCCGGCCAGGTGATCCCCAACTTCGGCATCCGCCCCGGCATCCGGATCGGCCGCCCGCTGGACTTCTCCCGCTACCACGGCATGGAGAACGACCGCTTCATCCTGCGTTCGGTGACGGACGAGGTGATGTACGAGATCATGCGGCTCTCCGGCCAGGAGTACGTCGACATCTACGCGACGGCCGCCAAGCGCCAGATCTCCGAGGACAAGAAGAAGGCCGACGCCGAGCGCAAGGCCGCCGCCAAGGCGGAGAAGGCGGAGGCCGAGAAGGCCGAGCAGGCCGAGCAGGAGCAGCAGCAGAAGGAGACCGGGTCGGCCTGACCGGCCGGCCCGGCCCGGGGGAGGGGCGGGGATGACGGACGGCGTCCGGGGCCCGGCGGTCGTCGGCGGCACGGTGGCCGCCGGGGGCATGTCCGTCGAGCTCCCGCTCTGGCGGGCCATCTCCTCGTTCCGGGTGCTGGCCCTGGCGTACGCCCTGCTGCGCTACGTCAACTCCTACCTGCACTTCCTCCACCCCGTCGCCGGCTGGATCTTCCTCGGCGCGCTCTCCCTGTGGACGCTCGCCACCACCCGCGCCTTCCGGAACCCGGAGCGCTGCACCTGGGCCGTCCTGGGCGTGGACCTCACCCTGGCCGTCACCGGCATCGTGATGAGCGGCCTGACCGACACCCCGGCCCGGATCAGCCACGGCGCGCCGACCCTGCCGACCATCTGGGCCGCCGGTACGGTGCTGGGCTTCGCCGCCAAGGGCGGCTGGCGACCGGCGGCCGCGGCGGGCTCGGTGATCGGCGTCGCCAACGTCGTCGGCCACGGCGGGCCGACGGGGGACAACCTCCACAACATCGTGCTGCTGCTGGTGGCCGGCTGCGCGATCGGCTACGTGATCGAGCTGGCCCGGGCCAGCGAGGCGACCCTCACGCGGGCCCTCCAGGTCGAGGCCGCCACCCGGGAGCGCGAGCGGCTCTCCCGCGACATCCACGACGGCGTGCTCCAGGTCCTCGCCCTGGTCCAGCGGCGCGGCGGCGAGCCGGGCGGGGCGGAGGGGCTGGCCGAGCTCGGCCGCCTCGCCGGGGAGCAGGAGCGCGCGCTGCGGGCGCTGATGACCGGCGGCCCGCTGCCCGCCCAGCGCGGGGCCGAGCCGCAGGAGGCGCTGGGGCCGCGCGACCTCACCGCCCTGCTGCGCCCGTACGCCGACGAGCGGATCACGCTCTCCGCCCCCGGCACGCCGGTGCTGCTGCCCGGCCCGGCGGCGGGCGAGCTGGCGGCGGCCGTCGGCGCGGCCGTGGACAACGTGCGCCGGCACGCGGGGGAGGGCGCCCGGGCCTGGATCCTGATCGAGGACGAGCCGGAGGCCGTCACCGTCAGCGTCCGCGACGACGGGCCCGGCTTCGAGCCCGGGCGGCTCGGCGAGGCGGAGCGGGCCGGGCGGCTGGGCGTCTCCCAGTCCATCCGCGGCCGGCTGCTGGACCTCGGCGGCACGGCCGAGCTGTACTCGGCGCCCGGGGAGGGCGTCGAGGTGGAACTGCGCGTCCCGAGGGAGGGCCAGCGATGACCGATCAGCCGGTGCGGGTGATGGTGGTGGACGACCACCCGATGTGGCGCGACGCCGTCTCCCGGGACCTGGCCGAGGCCGGGCTCGACGTGGTGGCCACGGCCGGGGACGGCGAGGAGGCCGTCCGCCGCGCCCGGGCCAGCTCGCCGCAGGTGATCGTGCTGGACCTCAACCTGCCGAGCCTGCCCGGCGTCGAGGTGTGCCGGCGGGTCGTCGCCCACGACCCGTCCGTCCGGGTGCTGGTGCTGTCGGCCAGTGGCGAGCACCAGGACGTGCTGGAGGCGGTGAAGTCCGGCGCGACCGGGTACCTGGTGAAGTCCGCCGGGCGGGAGGAGCTGCTGGCGGCCGTGCGCCGTACGGCCGTCGGCGACGCGGTGTTCACCCCGGGCCTGGCCGGGCTGGTGCTCGGCGAGTTCCGGCGGCTGGCCTCCGAGCCGGCCCCGGCCTCGGCGCCGGACGTGCCGAAGCTGACGGCGCGGGAGACGGAGGTGCTGCGGCTGGTGGCGAAGGGGCTGTCGTACCGGCAGATCGCCGACCGGCTGGTGCTCTCGCACCGGACGGTGCAGAACCACGTGCAGAACACCCTGGGCAAGCTGCAGCTGCACAACCGGGTCGAGCTGGTCCGGTACGCGATCGAGCAGGGCCTGGACGAGGAGCTGTAACTCCCCGTCCAGGCCCGGCCGTTCAGCGCTTGACGGCCGTCGCCTCGCGCAGCAGGCCCGCGACGATGTCCACCCCGTCCCGGGTGAGCACCGACTCGGGGTGGAACTGCAGGCCGGCGAAGCCCGGGCCGCGCAGGGCGTGCACGTCCCCGGTGGCCGCGTCGCGGGCGACCTCGATGCCGACGGCCGCGAGCCGCTGTGCCTCGGCGTCGGAGCAGCGCGCCGTGAAGGTGTTGTAGAACCCGACGGTCCGCTTGACGCCGAACAGGTCGACCGCCTCCTGGGCGCCCTGGTACGGGACGGCCTTGCGGGCCAGCGGCAGCCCGAGCTCGGCGGAGAGCAGCTGGTGGCTGAGGCAGACGGCGAGCAGCGGGGCCGTACGGGCGCCGGAGCGGACGGCGGCCAGGGCGTCGGCGACGATCGGCCGCAGCAGCGCCATCTTCGGGTCCTCGGCGAGGGCCGGGTCCCCCGGGCCGGGGCCGAGCACCAGGGCGCCCCGGTGCGCGGCGACGCGCTCGCGAAGCCCCGGCTCGTCGAACCGGGCGACGCTCACCTCGTGGCCGAGTGAGGTGAGCAGGTGGGAGAGCATCGCGGTGAAGGTGTCCTCGCCGTCCACGACGAGGGTCGGCTCGGACTGGGTGAACGTGGCAGGAGCCTGCATCCGCAGCCAGAACGGCGCGAGGTCGTTCCGGCGGGAGTCGAGGGCGGCCTGCACCCGGTGGTCGTCGGCCAGGCGCGGGCCGCCGCGGCCGGACGGACGCTCGGGCGCGGGCCGGGCACCGATCGCGGTGAGTACCCCGGCGGCCTTGGCGTGCGTCTCGGCGACCTCGGAGCGCGGGTCGGAGTGTCGCACCAGGGTCGCGCCGGAGCGGACGACCAGCTTGCCGGTGGCCGGGTCGATGTCCACGGTGCGGATGCAGATGGGGGAGTCGAGCAGCTGCCCGCCGCTGGCGGAGCGGCCGATGAGGGCGAGGGCGCCGGAGTAGTAGCCGCGCCCGGTGGGCTCGTAGCGCTTGATGACCCGGGTGGCGTTCTGCACCGGGCTGCCGGTGACGGTGGCGGCGAACATCGTCTCGCGCAGCACCTCGCGGACGTCCATCGAGGTGCGTCCGCGCAGCTCGTACTCGGTGTGGGCGAGGTGGGACATCTCCTTGAGGCGGGGGCCGAGGACCTGGCCGCCGAGGTCGCCGACGGTGCACATCATCTTGAGCTCCTCGTCGACCACCATGGTCAACTCCTCCAGCTCCTTGGGGTCGTGGAGGAAGTGGAGCAGGGAGTCGAGATCGGCGCCGGCCGCCGGGTAGCGGTAGGTGCCGGAGATGGGGTTCATCACGACGGTGCCGCCGCTCTGGCGCACGTGCACCTCGGGGGAGGCTCCGACCAGGACCCGGTCGCCGGTGTGCACCAGGAACGTCCAGTAGGCGCCGCGCTCCTGCTCCAGCAGTCGGCGGAACAGGGAGAGCGCGAGGGCGGGCGAGAAGTTGTCCAGGGTGGCGTGGAAGTCGCGCCGGATCACGAAGTTGGCGCCCTCGCCGTTGCCGATCTCCTCCTCGATCACCTGGCGGACGATCTCCGCGTACGCCTCGTCGTCGATGTTGAAGGCGCCGCCGGTGAGGGTGACGGGCAACTGCGGCAGGGCGGCGGCGAGTTCGGCCAGCGGCAGGGCGTACTGCTCCTCGACGGCCAGGGCCCGCAGCGGGGTGCCGTCGTCGTGCGCCTCGAAGCCGCGCTCGCGGATCTGCCGGTACGGGACCAGGGCGAGCAGGTCGTGCACCGGGCCGCCGACCGGGACGCCCTCGCGCACGGGCAGGTCGGCGAGGCGCTCGTAGTCGTCGACGGTGCCCAGCAGGACCTCGACGGTGTCCGGGGCGTGGCGGGGGGTGCGGCGGTGCAGCAGGGCGAAGGCCGGGGCGCCGGGGGAGGTGAGGCGGGTGAGGAGTTCGACAGTGGTGGTCACGGTACGGCTTCCTTCCGGGATGGGTGGTGAGGGCGGTGCTGGGTCCGCTCCCGGAGTGCCGTCTGCTCCAACGTCGACGGCCGCCCCGAGGGGCGGCCGTCGTGTTCGTCTAGGAACGCGCGATCGGTGGGCCGCCCGGGAGGGAGGTCCACCACCAGGAGTGGGTGCGGTGCGCGTGCATGGGCCAGAGCGTAGCCGATCTCATCGGCGGGTCTAGGCGCCGCAAGGAGGCTTGTCCGGAAGGTGTCTCATCCACCGGGCAATGGTCACGGATCACCGGTCGCACCCCGTAGCCTTGCCCGTGTGACCGTGACGAATCTCCACTCCTGGCAAACCCTGCCCGCGGCGCAGCAGCCTGAATGGCCGGACCAAGAGGCTCTGCGCAAGACCCTTGCCGAGCTCGCCTCGTATCCGCCGCTCGTCTTCGCGGGCGAGTGCGACCAGCTGCGCGCCCGGCTCGGAGCCGTGGCGCGTGGTGAGGCGTTCCTGCTCCAGGGCGGCGACTGCGCCGAGGCCTTCGACGGCGTCTCGGCGGAGCACATCCGCAACAAGCTGAAGACCCTGCTGCAGATGGCCGCCGTCCTCACCTACGCGGCCTCGGTGCCGGTCGTGAAGGTCGGCCGCATCGCGGGCCAGTACTCCAAGCCGCGCTCCAAGTCGACCGAGACCCGCGACGGCGTGACCCTGCCGGTCTACCGGGGCGACTCGGTGAACGGTTTCGACTTCACCCCCGAGTCCCGCATCCCGGACCCGGAGCGGCTCAAGCGGATGTACAACGCCTCCGCCGCGACCCTCAACCTGGTGCGCGCCTTCACCACCGGCGGGTACGCCGACCTGCGCCAGGTGCACGCCTGGAACCAGGACTTCGTGCGCAACTCCCCGGCCGGCCAGCGCTACGAGCAGCTCGCCCGGGAGATCGACAACGCCCTGGCGTTCATGAACGCCTGCGGCGTGGCGCCGGAGGAGTTCAGGACCGTCGAGTTCTTCTCCTCGCACGAGGCGCTGATCCTCGACTACGAGACCGCGCTGACCCGCGTGGACTCGCGCACCGGCGACCTGTACGACGTGTCGGGCCACATGGTGTGGATCGGCGAGCGCACCCGGCAGCTGGACCACGCGCACATCGAGTTCGCGTCCCGCATCCGCAACCCGATCGGCGTCAAGCTCGGCCCGACCACCACGGTCGACGAGGCGCTCACGCTGATCGAGAAGCTGGACCCGGAGCGCGAGCCCGGCCGCCTGACCTTCATCACCCGGATGGGCGCGGGCAAGGTCCGCGAGCACCTGCCCACCCTGGTGGAGAAGGTCACCGCCTCCGGCGCCCAGCCGGTGTGGATCTGCGACCCGATGCACGGCAACACCTTCGAGGCCTCCAGCGGCCACAAGACCCGCCGCTTCGACGACGTGCTCGACGAGGTCAAGGGCTTCTTCGAGGTGCACCGCGGCCTCGGCACCCACCCGGGCGGCATCCACGTGGAGCTGACCGGCGACGACGTGACCGAGTGCGTCGGCGGCGGCGACGAGGTGCTGGTCGACGACCTGCACCAGCGCTACGAGACGGCCTGCGACCCGCGGCTCAACCGCAGCCAGTCGCTGGACCTGGCGTTCCTGGTGGCGGAGACCTACCGCAACCAGTAGGCCCTGGCGCCTCTCATGTGACGAAGGCCCCTCCGGATTCGGTGTCCCCGAGCCCGGAGGGGCTTTTTCGTGCCCGGAATGCCGGGTAAGGTGAGGCTCAGTGAACTAAGGCTTGCCTTAGTCAAGATCCACTGTAGTCAAGAGCTACAGCAGTCAAGATCCACAGCAGTCAAGAGCCACTGCCGACCGCCCCGGGAGCCACCGCGATGTACGTGTGCATGTGCCATGCGGTCACCGAGGACCAGGTGAAGAAGGCGATCGACGGCGGCGCGAACTCCCCGCGCCAGATCGCCCGGGGCTGCGGCGCCGGCACCGACTGCGGCTCCTGCGTCCGGCGGATACAGGCGCTGCTCGGCGAGCACGGCGCCCGGCCCTGCCCGACCGCGCGGCTGGCCGCGAAGCTGGGGCTCGCGGACCCCGAGGCGAACGGGGGCGACGCGGTCGGGGCCGACGCAGCCGACCGGGGCGGGCCCGCCCCGGTCGTCCCGCTGCGCGCGGCCTGAGGCGGGCCGTCGTAGGAGCCCGGTGTGTTCAGGACTCCGGCTGCTCGATGAGCTGGGCGAGGTAGAGCGCCTCGCCGAGCTTCTCCAGGAGTTCCAGCTGGGTGTCGAGGTAGTCGATGTGGTGCTCCTCGTCGGCCAGGATGTCCTCGAAGATGTTCGCCGAGGTGACGTCGTTCTTGGCCCGCATCACCACGATCCCGCGCCGGAGCCGGTCGATCGCCTCGACCTCGACCTGGCGGTCCGCCTCGAACATCTCCTTGACCGTCTGCCCGATCCGGACGTGGAACAGCCGCTGGTAGTTGGGCAGCCCGTCCAGGAAGAGGATGCGGTCGGTGAGGGTCTCGGCGTGCTTCATCTCGTCGAAGGACTCGTGCCGGGTGTACTTGGCGAGCTTCGTCCAGCCGAAGTTCTCCTGCATCTTGGCGTGCAGGAAGTACTGGTTGATCGCGGTGAGCTCGGCGGTGAGCTGCTCGTTGAGGAACTCGATGACCTCTGGATCGCCCTGCATGGTGGTGCCTCCCAGTGCTACGTCCGGCGGTGCCCTGCGGTCGGGCCTGCGCTGCGCATCCTGGCACCGTGGTGGGCGGTAATTCCAGTAAGTTCACACTCACTAGGACATGTGTCGGAATATCCGATTTAGGTGGGAATTCGGGAGTGTGCGATCGACCGTTGGGCCGTACGGGCGGGGCGTGAACATGGGTGAAGGGGCGCGCGCCGGGCTCCGTCCGCCGTCTGTCACCATGGAGGGATGGGTCAGTCCGACAGAGAACCGCTTCCGCCGCCTGATCCGGGGCTCCCGCCGGGCCAACGCGCGCAGCGGGGATGGCCCGCCCTGTACTACGGCTCGGTGCCCCGCTTCAACCGGCTGACCTGGGACCTCCAGGTGTTCGGCGCCACCGCCTCCGCCGAGAAGCACTCCTGGGACTTCGCCGCCTTCACCGCCCTGCCCCGCGCCACCGTCCACGGCGACCTGCACTGCGTCACCAAGTTCTCCGTCCTCGGCAACGAGTGGACGGGCGTGCCCGCCGCGGCCCTCCTCGACCTCGCGCCCCCCGCGCCGGGCGTCACCCACGTGATGGCCTGGGCCGAGTACGGCTACAGCGCCAACCTGCCGCTGGACGTCTTCGCGGACGGCCGCACCCTGCTCGCCACCCACCGCGACGGCGAGGCCCTGACCGCCGAGCACGGCTTCCCCGTCCGGCTGATCGTGCCGGGACTGTACGCCTGGAAGGGCCCCAAGTGGCTGCGGGCGGTGGAGTACATGCGGGCCGACCGGCGCGGCTTCTGGGAGGAGCGCGGCTACCACAACCTCGCCGACCCGTGGCGCGAGCAGCGCTACTCCCACCAGGAGGAGCCCGGGGACGGGCCGCTGCGCTGAGCCGCTCCAGTGCCGAGCAGGCTTACGAGCAGGCTTAGAAGAACGGGAAGGTGACCGTCACCACGGTCTTCTGCGGCCGCCGCTCCCCGGCCGCCGGGGACTGGCTGGAGACCTTGCCGGTGCCGAACAGGTTCACCCCGGCCGTCTGCATCGTGAAGCCGGCCGCCTGCAGGGCCTTCTGGGCGTCGTCCTTGGACATCCCGGTCACGTCCGGGACGGGCACCATGCCCTTGCTGACCACCAGCGCCACCGAGCTGTTCTCCGGCAGCTGCTGCCCGGCCGCCGGGGCGCTGCTGATCACCACGCCCTCGGCCACCGTGTCGCTGTACGTCTCCGTCACGTTGCCCTTGATCAGCTGCACGCCGGTCAGCGCCGAGGCGGCCTGGTCGGCGCTCCTGCCCGTGACGTCCGGCACCGTGATCCGCTTGGGGCCCTTGGAGACGGTGACCGTCACCGTGTCGCTCTTGCGGGTCCGGGCGCCGATCCCCGGATCCGTCGAGATCACCTGCCCGGCCGGGACGGACTCGCTGAACACCTCGACAAACTTCCCGTGCATGCCCTGGTCCTCCAGGACGCGCTGCGCCTCGGTGCGGTCCTTGCCGAGCACGGCGGGCACCGACCCGTACAGGCCCTGGTTCAGCCCGTACGTCGCGCCGCCGACCAGCAGCACCAGGGCCGTCAGCGCGCCCGCCCAGATCAACGGCTTGCGGGGCAGTCGGCGCATCCGGCTCGGGCGGCGCCGGCGCACCGGGGTGGGCTCGTCGTACGGGCGGGGCTCGGTGAGCAGCTGGTCCATCAGCTCGGCCGGCACGTCCAGCACGCTGGTGCGCTCGGGCGGCGGGGCGTCGGCGGGCGAGGGGAGCTGCCGCAGGACGGACGTCGCCTCGCCGGTCGGGTAGCGGGGGCTGGGCCGGGTGGAGGCGGGCGGCTCGGCGTCCAGTTCGGCGGGGGTGAGGGTGCGGCGCACGCGCTGGAGGGCGGCGAGCAGCTCGACGGCGTCGTACGGGCGGGCCTCGGCGGCGCGGGCGCAGGCGAAGCCCACTATCGCGTCGAGCGCCGGGGCGACGGAGGGGGCGACCAGCGAGGGGGCGGGGACGTCCTCGTGCAGGTGCTTGTACATGACCTGGACGGGGTTGTCGCCGGTGTGCGGGCGGCGGCCGGTCAGCATCTCGTACAGCAGGATGCCGGAGGCGTAGACGTCCACCCGCTGGTCGGTGGGGGCGTCCGGGAGGATCTGCTCGGGGGCCAGGTAGGAGACGGTGCCGAGGACGGTGCCGCCGGTGGCGGTGGTGACCGAGGTGGGGGCGCCGTCCGCGGTGCCGAGCACCCGGACGAGGCCGAAGTCGGCGACCTTGACCAGGCCGCCCTCGGTGATCAGCACGTTCTCCGGCTTCACGTCCCGGTGGACCAGCCCGGCGCGGTGGGCGGCGCCGAGGGCGGCGAGCACCGGCTCCAGCACGTCCAGGGCGGCGCGCACGGACAGGGCGCCGCGGTCGCGCAGCAGGTCGCGCAGGGTGCGGCCCGGGACGTACTCCATGGCGAGGAAGACGTTCCCGCCGTCCGCGCCCTGGTCGAAGACGTTGACCACGTTGGGGTGGGTGAGCCGGGCGACGGCCTTGGCCTCGCGGATGAAGCGGGCGGTGAAGCCCTCGTCGCCCGCCAGCTGGGGGTGCATCACCTTGAGGGCGACGACGCGGTCGAGGCGGGTGTCGGTGCCCTTGTAGACGGTGGACATCCCGCCGACGGCGATGCGCTGCTCGACCCGGTACCGGCCGTCGAGCAGGGTACCGATGAGCGAGTCGTGCAGTGCCTTGTCCACCCGGCGAGTGTAGTGGCGCCGAAGGACGCCGGTCCCGGGGGACACCGCCTCCGGGACCGGCTTGTGACATGGGCTACACGGGCCTGGGCCCGTCTTGTCGGTCGGCTCGGATCAGCGTGCCCCGGCGTCGCACGCCCGGGAGTGACCGGCAAGACGGGCCCTAGAACGCGGGGAGCTCGCGGGTGTCCAGGTCGGCGCGGCCCGCCATCGCGGAGGAGGCCTCCGCGTGGAAGCGGCGCGGGATGCGGCCGGCCCGGTGCGCCAGGCGCCCGGCCTCGGCGGCGTGCCGCATCGCCTCGGCCATCAGCACCGGGTCCTGCGCGCGGGTCACCGCGGAGGCGAGCATCACCGCGGCGCAGCCCAGCTCCATCGCCAGCGCCACGTCGGAGGCGGTGCCGGCGCCCGCGTCCAGGACGACGGGGACGGTCGCGGCCTCCACGATCAGCTGGAAGTTGTGCGGGTTGCGGATGCCCAGGCCCGAGCCGATCGGCGAGCCCAGCGGCATGATCGCCGCGCAGCCGACGTCCTCCAGCTTGCGGGCCAGCACCGGGTCGTCGTTGGTGTACGGCAGGACGGTGAAGCCGTCGTCGACGAGGGTCTCGGCGGCGTCCAGCAGCTCGATCGGGTCCGGCAGGAGGGTGCGCTCGTCGGCGATCACCTCCAGCTTCACCCAGTCCGTGCCCAGCGCCTCGCGGGCCAGGCGGGCCGTCAGGACGGCCTCCCCGGCGGTGAAGCAGCCGGCCGTGTTGGGCAGGACGCGGATGCCGTTGCGGGTCAGCACGTCCAGGACGGAGCCCTGGGTGCTCGCGTTCACCCGGCGCATCGCGACGGTGGTCAACTCGGTGCCGGAGGCGAGCAGGGCGCGCTCCAGCACCTCCAGGCTGGGGGCGCCGCCGGTGCCCATGATGAGCCGGGAGGAGAAGGTCGTCCCGGCGATGGTCAGCAGGTCGTCGGCCATGGTTCAGCCTCCCTGGACGGCGGTGAGGATCTCGATCCGGTCGCCGCTGCTCAGCGGCGTCGCGGACCACGAACTGCGGGGCACCACGGCCTCGTTGAGCGCGGCGGCGACGCCCGTGTTGGCGGCGCTGACGGTGGCCACCACCTCGGCGAGCGTGGTCGCGGCGGGCAGGCGGCGGGGCTCGCCGTTGACGGTCAGGGCGATCTCGCTGTCGGTCGTGCCGGTGTCGGTCGTATCGGTCGTGTCGGTCATGCGGCGGCCTTCGTGGCGAAGCGGGTGGGGGTGAACGGCAGGGCCAGGTCCGGGACTTCGCCCGTGGCCAGGTACTCGCCGACCAGGTCGGCGGTCACCGGGGTGAGCAGCACGCCGTTGCGGTAGTGGCCGGTGGCGGCGACCAGCCCCGGCAGGGAGGTCGGGCCGAGCAGCGGGGCGTTGTCCGGCGAGCCGGGGCGCAGGCCCGCCGAGGTCTCCACGAGCGGGAGTTCGGTGATGCCCGGGATCAACTCGTGGGCGTCGCGCAGGAGTTCGTACACGCCGCCGGCGGTGACGGTGGTGTCGTAGCCCTGCTCCTCGCTGGTCGCCCCGATCACCAGCTCGCCGTTCTCGCGCGGGACGACGTACAGGTGTTGGCCGCGCACGACGGCGCGGACGTTGCGGGACAGGAACGGCCGGTACGCCTCCGGGACGCGCAGGCGCAGGATCTGGCCCTTGACGGGGCGGATCGCGGGCAGCACCCCCTCCGGCAGGCCCGGCAGCAGGTGGCTGCGCGGCCCGGCGGCGAGGACGACCCGCTCGGCCGTCACGGTCTCGCCGGTGCTCAGGCGGGCGCCGATCGCGCGACCGCCTTCGACCAGCAACTCGACGGCTTCGGCCCGGTGGAGCAGGACGCCCGCGCGCTCGCAGGCGGCGTACAGGGCCTTCAGCAGGCGGCGGGGATCGACCTGGTGGTCGTCCGCCGCGTACAGGGCGCCGCGCACGCCGGGGGCGAGCATCGGCTCCAGGCGGCGGGCCTCGCGGCCGGTGAGCCAGCTGGAGTCCAGACCCAGGCGCTGGTGGAAGGCGTGCAGGTCGCGCAGTTCCTCGCGGTCGTCGGAGTCCAGGGCGACGGCGATCGTGCCGCAGCGGCGGTAGCCGGTGTCCAGGCCGCCGCTCGCCTCGGTGAGTTCGGCGGCGAAGGCCGCGTAGCGCGCGTTCGAGGCCGTGTTCAGGCGCAGCAGCGGCTCCTCGCCGTACTGGACCTCGGTGACCGGCGCGAGCATCCCGGCCGCGACACCGGCGGCGCCGTGGCCGTGCTCGGGGTCGACCACGATCACGTGCCCCGCTCCGCGCCGCGCCGCGCGCCAGGCGACGGCGAGGCCGATGATGCCTCCGCCGATCACCAGCACCTCGGTGTGGGCACCCTTCAGCAAGCGTGACAAGGCTGCTCTTCTCCCTTCGCCGGTATGACCCGGATCAGGTTCGGACGGTCGCAGGCCGTGCCAGCCCGCCTCTCAGCCCGGTTCGCCGGGCTCCCGTGTGGTGCTCCCACCTTAACGCCGGGCCTCGCCCCACCCGAAGGCCCCGGGAGGGGGGACGGTGGCGCTGGGTACAGTGACGGGCGTGGTGGAGCTGAGCGGAACTGAGCGGATCGTGGTTGTTGTCGGGGCCGGGCTGGCCGGGGCGCAGTGCGTCCTGAAGCTGCGGCAGGGCGGCTGGGCGGGGCGGATCCTGCTGGTGGGGGAGGAGCCGCACGCGCCGTACGACCGGCCGCCGCTGTCCAAGGACGTCCTGCTCGGCAAGGCCGACGCCACCACCCTCGACGTGGACTACGACGCCCTCGGCGTCGAGCTGCTCCTCGGCCGCCGCGCCACCGGCCTCACCCCCGGCACCCTGCACACCGACGCCGGGGACCTCCCGTACGACGCCCTGGTGATCGCCACCGGCGCCGTGCCCCGCGCCCTGCCCGGCGCGGACCGGGCCCACCTGCTGCACACCCTCGACGACGCCCTCGCCCTGCGCGCCCTGCTGCGCCCGGGCCGCCGCCTGGTGCTGGTCGGCGCGGGCTGGATCGGCGCCGAGGTGGCCACGGCCGCCCGGCAGGCGGGCTGCGAGGTGACGGTGGTCGAGGCCGGGCCGGCCCCGCTGCCCGGGGCGCTGCCCACGGAGGTCGGCGCGGCGATGACCGCCTGGTACGCCGAGGCCGGGGTCGACCTGCGCTGCGGCGTCGGCGTGGAGGCCGTCGAGCCGGGCGCCGTCCGGCTGGCGGACGGCTCGCACCTGCCCGCGGACGAGGTGGTCGTCGGCATCGGCGCCCGCCCCGCCACCGGCTGGCTGGCCGGCTCCCTGGCCGAGGGCCTCGACCTGGACGCGACCGGCGCGATCCTCGTGGACGGGCGGCTGCGCACCGGCCTGCCCGGCGTCTTCGCGGCGGGGGACTGCGTCAGCTACCCCTCCGCCCGCTCCGGCGCCCGGCTGGCCGTCCAGCACTGGGACCACGCGCTGCACTCCGGCGACGCGGTGGCCGCCGCCGTGCTCGGCGAGGAGGCGGCGCCGTACGACCCGGTGCCGTACTTCTGGTCCGAGCAGTTCGGGCGGATGGTCCAGTACGCGGGCCGGCACGCCGAGGGCGACGAGCTGCTGTGGCGCGGCGGCCCGCAGGACGCCTCCTGGTCGGTGCTGTGGCTGCGCGGGGGCGTCCTCAGCGCCCTGCTCACCGTGGACCGCCCGCGCGACCTCACCCAGGGCCGCAAGCTGATCGAGCGCGGCACGGCGCTGGACCCGGCCCTCGCCGCGGACCCCTCGGTGCCGCTCAAGGGGGCCACCGCTTAGCGCCGGACGGCGCGGAGGTGGCAGTCTGGTGGCGTGAGCGAGATCGAAAGCAAGATTGAAGCCCTGGTCCCCGAGTGGATGTACCTCCCCGACATCTCGGAGCAGTGGGGTGTGCTGGTCACCGAGGTCCGTGACATGGTCAGGAAGCGCGAGCTGATCGCGCTCCGCCGCGGCCCCAACAAGTCGCTGCAGGTCCCTGCGGCGTTCATCGACGGCCCGGGGCTGGTCAAGCACCTGTCCGGCACCCTGAACCTGCTGCGCGACTGCGGGTACAACGACGTGGAGATCCTGGAGTGGCTCTTCACCGAGGACCCGTCGCTGCCCGGGAGCCCGATCCAGGCGCTGCGGGAGAACCGCGGCACCGAGGTCAAGCGCCGGGCCCAGGCGATGCTGATCTGATGGCGGCGGACACGCTGCGCGCGCGCCTGGCGGACGCCCGGCTCTACCTGTGCACCGACGCCCGGCGCGAGCAGGGCGACCTCGTCGACTTCCTGGACGAGGCGCTGGCCGGCGGGGTGGACATCGTCCAGCTCCGCGACAAGGGCCTGGAGGCGAAGCAGGAGCTGGAGGCCCTGGAGGTCTTCGCCGACGCCTGCCACCGCCACGGCAAGCTGCTGGCCGTCAACGACCGCGCCGACGTCGCCCACGCGGCCCGGCCGGACGTGCTGCACCTCGGCCAGGACGACCTGCCGGTGCCGGCCGCCCGGGCGATCCTCGGCGAGGACGTGCTGATCGGGCGCTCCTGCCACGCGGAGTCCGAGGTGGACGCGGCGGTCGCCGAGCCGGGCGTGGACTACTTCTGCACCGGCCCGGTCTGGCCGACCCCGACCAAGCCGGGCCGCCACGCGCCGGGCCTCGGCCTGGTCTCGTACGCGGCCGGGCGGGCCACCGACCGGCCGTGGTTCGCGATCGGCGGGATCGACCTCGGCAACCTGGACGAGGTGCTGGAGGCCGGCGCCCGCCGGATCGTCGTGGTGCGCGCCGTCACGGCGGCCGAGGACCCGCGGGCCGCCGCCGCCGAGCTCTCCCGCCGGGTGCGCGCGGCGGTCTGAGCGACGACAGCCCGGAAGCCCGGCCGGAGGCCGCCACCGCCCGTCAGTACGTACGGACGGTGGCGGCCTCCGCCAGTGCCAGCAGCACCTCGCGGGCCTTCTCGTCCGCGAGCGGCGCCGCCGCCAGCGCGGCCAGGGACTCGCGCATCAGCGCGGAGATCCGCTGCTCGACCAGCTCCGCCGCGCCGCTGCGCTCGATCAGGGCGCGCAGTTCGGCGACCTCGGCGGCGGCCAGGTCCGGGGCGCCGAGCCGCTCGTCCAGGTGACGGGCGTCGGCGGCGGGCAGGGCGCGCATCGCGTGGGCGACGAGCAGGGTGCGCTTGCCCTCGCGCAGGTCGTCCCCGGCGGGCTTGCCGGTGACGGCAGGGTCCCCGAAGACGCCGAGCAGGTCGTCGCGCAGCTGGAACGCCTCGCCCAGCGGGAGCCCGAACGCGCCCAGCGCGTCGACGAGTTCGGGCCCGGCCCCGGCGAGCAACGCGCCGACCTGGAGGGGTCGCTCGATCGTGTACTTGGCCGACTTGTAGTGCAGGACGGTCCGCGCGCGCTCCAGCGCGCCCTCGTCGGCGGAGTCCCCGGCCACCGGCTCCAGCACGTCCAGGTACTGGCCGACCATGACCTCGGTGCGCATCAGGTCGAACACCGGCTTGGCGGCGAGGACGGCGGCCGGCTCCAGGCCCGAGCGCATGAACAGCTCGTCGCACCAGATCAGCAGCAGGTCGCCCAGCAGCACCGCCGCCGAGGCGCCGTACTGCTCGCGGTCGCCGCGCCAGCCGTGCTCGCGGTGCAGGGCCTCGAAGCGGCGGTGGACGGAGGGCAGGCCGCGGCGGGTGTCGCTGCGGTCCATCAGGTCGTCGTGCACCAGGGCGCTGGCCTGGAGCAGCTCCAGGGCGGCGGCGGCGTTGGCGATGCCCTCCCCGGCGCCCTCCCCGTCGGCCGCACCGCCGGCGGCGCGCCAGCCCCAGTAGCAGAAGGCCGGGCGCAGCCGCTTGCCGCCGTCCAGCAGGAAGTCGCGCAGGGCGTCGGCGGCGGGGGCCAGCTGGGGCGAGATCTTGTCGAGCAGGGTGGACTGGCCGTCCATGAACGCGGCGAGTGCGGCGTTGACGCGTGCGCGGACGTCCTCCACGTCAATGGGGTTGGCCGGCCGGGTGCTGGACGAGGTCACGATGAGGCTCCGCTGTTTCGCTGGGGTGCAGCAAGCGTAGCGGGGCTGCTGGGAACAAGCGTGCGAGCGAGGAGCGCGTGGGAGCGGAACGCCGTCCACCGCCCGTCTCACTGGATGGGACCCGCTTGTGACGCCCCGGTGACCCGCCGGTAGCCTGCCATCATGGCACTCGGTATCGCTTCCACCAGAACGGACCGCGCACAGACGGTCCGCGAGCTCCTGGCGGCCGGTAAGCGGTCATTCTCCTTCGAGTTCATGCCGCCTCGCACCGAGGTCGGCGAACAGAGGCTCTGGGACGCCATCCGCCGGCTCGAACCGCTCGACCCGAACTTCGTCTGCATGACGTACGGCGCCGGCGGCTCCTCGCGCGAGCGCACCGTCAACATCGTCGGCCGGATCGCCACCGAGACGACGCTCACCCCGGTCGCCCACCTGACCGCCGTGGACCACTCGGTCGCCGAACTGCGCAACATCATCGGCCAGTACGCCGACCAGGGCGTGCGCAACGTCCTCGCCGTCCGGGGGGACCCGCCCGGCGACCCGACGGGCGAGTGGGTCCGGCACCCGCAGGGCGTCACCTACGCGTACGAGCTGGTCGAACTCATCAAGGGCATCGGCGACTTCTGCGTCGGCGTCGCGGCCTCGCCCAACATGCACCCGCGCTCGACCGATTGGGACGACGACATCCGGCACTTCGTCGCGAAGATCCGCTCCGGTGCGGACTACGCGATCACCCAGATGTTCTTCGAGGTCGACGACTACCTGCGGCTGCGCGACCGGGTCGTGGCGGCCGGCTGCGAGGCGCCGATCATCCCGGAGATCATGCCGGTGACCAACGCCAAGCAGCTGGAGCGCTTCCCGCAGCTCAGCGGCTCGGCCTTTCCGCCCGCGCTGGAGGCCCGGCTGCGCGGCGCCGTCGACGACCCGGCGGCCCTGCGGGCGATCGGCCTGGAGCACGCCACGGAGATGTCCGAGCGGCTGCTCGCGGAGGGCGCGCCCGGCCTGCACTTCATCACGCTGAACCACTCGACGGCGACGCTGGAGATCTACCAGAACCTCGGGCTGCACCAGCGCTGACGCCCGTCTCGACCGGGTGTTCACGAGCCCGTCACCGCACGGTCGGTGGCGGGCTCGGTCGTGTGCGCCGGGGGCCGGTGGAGGGCGGGAACGCGATGCGGTACCCGGGCCGTTGAACCGGTACAGTCGCCGCACACGCGCGGCGAGCGCGGGCACGCGACTGGAGGTAGCGGGCGGATGGGCATCGGATTCCTGCTGCTGTACGTCGCGTTGGCGGTGGTGGCGCTCTGGCTGGTCGCCGAGGTGCTGCTGCAGAACCGGGCGCCGGTGCACTGGCGCGCCCTGGCCCTGGTGGGCTTCCTGGGCGTGGCCGCGGGGATGCGCCTGGGATCCGTCGCCGTGATCGGCGCGGGCGCGGCCCTGTTCGCGCTCGGCCAGACGTTCGTCACCCTCTCCGTCAAGCGCGGCTACCGGGACGGGTGGTCCCTGCGCAAGCCCGACGGCAGCCTGCCGGGCCCGCTCGCCAAGGTCCCGCTGCTGGGCGCCCTGACCGGGGGCGCCGCGGTGGCGGCCGTCGCCGTGGCCGCCGAGGAGCGCGTCGGCGAGGTCGGCTCGGTGGAGGAGGAGCCCGAGGCCGTCGAGCAGGCGCCCGAGGCCGCCCCCGCCGTGGAGCAGACCGCCGTGTTCGAGCTGCCGGAGCCGGCCCAGGACGGCGTCTACGCCCCCTCGTACTACGAGCAGCCGCAGGAGCAGCAGCAGCCCCAGCAGGACCCGTACGGCGCCGGCTACCAGAACGGCTACGACCAGCAGCAGTGGCAGCAGCAGCCCGCGTACGCCTCCTACGACCAGCAGCAGTACGGCGGCTACCCGCAGCAGCAGCCCCAGCAGGACCCGTACGCGGCGGCCTACCAGGGCGGCTACGACCAGCAGCAGCAGTGGCAGCAGCAGCCCGGCTGGGACCCGAACGCCCAGCAGGCCCAGCAGGCCCAGCAGCACTGGGACCAGGACCCGCAGGGCGGCATCCCGCAGCAGCCCGGCTACGACCAGGCGTACGGCTACCAGCAGCAGAACACCTGGCCGTCACACGGCTGACACGGCTGAGAAGCCTGTTCAGGCCGGGCCGATCAGCCCGGCCGTGATGCAGGCCGACATGCCGACCCGGGCCAGCCCGCCGCCCGGGTGGGCGCCGCCGCCGACCAGGTAGAGGCCGGGGACCGGGGACTCGTTGGCGGCCTTGATGCCCGCCGTGGGGTGGTGCGAGCCCGCCAGCGTGGGGCCGGCGACGGCGCCGTACACCGAGCCGGTCTCCCGCCGGGTGTCCTCGGGGGTGCGCACGACCCGCCACAGCACCCGCTCGCGCAGGCCGAGCCCGGCCGCGTCGACGTGGTCGAGCAGCCGGTCGGCGTACCGCTCCGCGAAGCCGGGGACCGTCCAGTCCACCTCGTCCTGCGCCGGGACGGTCGCCGTGAGCACCACGCTCTCGTGCGCGTCGTCGGGCCGCAGGGTCGGGTCGTCCGGGCGGAGCACCTGCACGGTGGGGCGCTCGCAGGGCGGCGCGTTGTGGGTGAGGGCGTTCTCCTCGGCCGCCGGATCGGCCGCGTGCACCACCGTCCGGTGCACGGTGCCCTCCGGCCGGGGGCCGCGCAGGGCCAGCAGCACGCTGAAGCGCCCGGGCACCTCGACGGGCTCCCAGCCCTCGGCCGGGACCCCGGGCCACTCGGCGAGGCCGTTCCGGAACAGCGCGTCGGTGTCCATCGCGGAGACCACCAGGTCCGCGTCCACCCGCCCCCGCGCCGTCTCGACGCCCCGGGCCCGGCCCTCCTCGACGATCACCCGGGTGACGGGCGTGTCGAAGCGGAACTCCACCCCGCGCAGCTCGCAGCGCCGGAAGAAGGCCTCCGCCAGCGCCCGCATCCCGCCCCGGACGTACCAGACGCCGAAGGACTGCTCCATGTACGCCAGCACGGCGGCCCCGGCCGGGGCCTGCCCGGGCACCAGGCCGTACCGCAGCGCCGGCTCGTCGAGCAGGGCGGTCAGCCCCGGGTGCCCGCCCAGCTGCCGCGCGGCCACCGTGGCGAGCGTCCACGGAACGGGCCTGCGCAGCCGGGCCAGGCCGGTGCGCGGCCGCAGCGGGTACGGGTCGGTGTCCAGCCGGTCGAGGTCCGCCGGGGCCAGCACGCCGCCCTCGGTGGGCAGCGGCTCCTCCAGCAGCGGGCGGCGGGTGGCCTCCCAGACGGCGCGGCCGTGGTTCATGACCTCGCTCCACCGGGCCCCGGAGCCCGCGCCGAAGGCGGCGTCCAGGGCCTGGGCGACGCCGCCGCGCGAGGCGTTGGGCAGGGTGAGGTCGGTGCCGTCCGGGAACAGGTGCCGGCTCTCCGGCGCCACCGGCCTCAGCTCGACCAGCTGCTCCAGCGGCTCCCTGCCGGTCTTGAGCGCGAGGTCGCGGTAGACGGCGGGCAGCGACAGCAGGCCGGGGCCGGTGTCGAAGGCGAAGCCGTCGCGCTCGTACCGGCCGACCATGCCGCCGTACGTCGGGCCCGCTTCGTAGACCGTCACCCGGTGCCCCAGGGTCGCCAGCCGGGAGGCCGCCGCGAGCCCGCTCATACCTGCGCCGATGACGACGATCTCTGCCATGGCCCGATCCTATGGCTGGTGGGAGAGCCCCCTCGCCGCGGCCTTCGCCTCCCGGCGCTCGCGGCGCCGGGCCCGGAACGCGCGGATCCTGCTGACCGCCAGCCAGACCAGCAGCAGCCCGACCGCCAGGACCACGGCGGCGATCGAGGCCGCCAGCCAGGGGTGGAAGATCGCCAGGGTGACCAGACCGGCCACCCCGAGGTCCTCCGAGATGCTGACCAGGATGTTGCTGAGCGGCTCCGGCGAGGTGTTGACGGCCATCCGCAGCGAGGCCTTCACCAGGTGGCTGACCAGGGCCGACGTGCCGCCCACCGCGCCCGCCGCGACATCGCTGAGCGAGCCCGGGTCGTGGCCGGCGATCAGCACGCCCACCACCGCACCGGCGATCGGCCGGATCACGGTGTGCACCACGTCCCAGACGCTGTCCACGTACGGGATCTTGTCGGCCACCGCCTCCATCAGGAACAGCACGGCCGCCGCGATCAGCACGTCCGTGCGCTCCAGCGCGGGCGGCACCGACCCGGCGTCGGCGAAGCGGCCCAGCAGGCCCATCAGCAGCACCACCGCGTACGCGTTGATTCCGCTGGCCAGTCCGCTGGTGAAGATCAGCGGCAGGATCGTCATCGCACTCCCTCGTCGTCCGGCTGCGCGCCCGGTGCTCCGGCCGTACGGTACCGGCCCCGCGGAGCGGGACGCACCGCGGCCACGGGCGGTTCCGGACTGAGTACGGGTACTCAGACGGGCGGTTGAGTACCCGCACGGATGCCCGGCACCCGCCCGGGACGGAAGAGTGGTGGCACCCGGGAGGACGGCGCGTCGGGCGCCGCCCGCCCGGGCACGGGAGCCGGTCGAGAGCCGCGCACCGCCGGCACGGGGCGGCGGAGCGGGCAGGGGGAGGCCGGCCCGCCCGTGAGGGGGCATCGCTCCGCCGCCGTGGGGGGAGGGCGGAGCGACGGCACACGGCGGCGGCGACGGACCGCGGGGAGCGGTCCGCGCCCGCCGCCGGGATGCCCCCGCCGCCGCCCGGGGCGGATTTGTCAGTGGTCCCGTTCACGATGTAAGGGCACGGGCCGTCCGGTCCGCGCGCTGCCTCGGAACCGGGGGAGACCATGACCATCAGCCATCCTGAGCCCGTCACCGCCCGCCTCCACACCGCCGCCCTGCCGTACGACCGGGGCCCGCGCCCCGCCGGCGGGGACGTCCATCCCGTGCTGCGCCGGATCGCCGCGCCTCCGGCCGCCCTCGACCTGCTCACCGACGCCCACCGCACCCTCGCCCGGGCCCGCGCCCTGGAGGACCCGCTGGAGCGGTACGCCACCGCGCACCTGGCCGCGCTGCGCACGGTGGCGGCCGTCCTGGCGGTGCGCGGGCGGCCCGAGAAGAGCGAACGCCGGCGCAAGGCGATCCGCCCCGCCTGGGACGTGCTGCCCGAGGTGGCCCCCGAGCTGTCCGAGTGGGCGCTCTACTACGGGGCCGGCGCCCGCCGCCGGGCCGCCGCCGAGGCCGGGATCAGGGGCGCCGCCTCCGCCCGCGAGGCCGACGACCTGATCCGCAACTCCGCCCTGTTCCTGCGCCTGGTCGAGCGCCTCCTCGGCCTGCGCGCGGGCCCGCTGGCGCCCCGCCTGCCCCTGGACGGAAAGGATCCAGGCGACAGGCCCTAAGGTGGGAGCAACCCTGATCGAACTCCACGTGCCAAGGAGCCCGACCGTGTACCCGACGCGTCCCCGCAGTGCCCTGCGTACCGCCGTGGTGTGGGAGGTGGTGCGGGCGGCCCTGGAGAAGCGGGCGGCCGAGCTGGACCAGCCGGTGCTCGACGTGGTCGACACCGGCGGCGGCACCGGCAACTTCGCCGTGCCGGTGGCCAGGCTCGGCCACCGCGTCACCGTGGTCGACCCCAGCCCGGACGCGCTGTTCGCGCTGGAGCGCCGGGCCGCCGAGGCCGGTGTGACGGACCTCGTCCGGGCCGTTCAGGGCGACACCCAGACGCTGCCCGAGCTGGTCGCCCCCGGCACGGTCGACGCGGTGCTCTGCCACGGCGTGCTGGAGGTCGTGGACGACCCGGCCGAGGCGCTCGGCAGCCTGGCCGCGACCCTGCGCCCGGGCGGCTTCGTCAGCCTGCTGGCCGCCAACCGCAACGGCGCCGTCCTGGCCCGCGCCCTCGCCGGGCACTTCACCGAGGCCCGCGAGGTCCTCACCGCCCCGGACGGCCGCTGGGGCGAGCTGGACCCGATGCCCCGCCGCTTCACCGGGGAGGAGCTCGGCCGCCTGGCCGAGGCGGCGGGCCTGCGGGTGCAGTCGGTGCACGGCGTACGGGTCTTCGCCGACCTGGTGCCCGGCGTGCTGGTCGACGCCGAGCCCGGCGCGACGGAGGCGCTGCTGAAGCTGGAGGAGGCGGCCGCCGCCCAGCCGGCCTTCCACGCCGTCGCCACCCAGCTGCACCTGCTGGCCACCCTCGGCTAGCGGAGCGGGCCACGAGCCCGCCCGGAGCCGGGCCCGAGCGGGCCGGCCGCCGCCGTACGGCCTCCCGCCGTACCCCCGGCGTCCGGCCCGCTCCGCGCTGCCCGGGCGCCCTCGCCCTCCGCTCGCGAAGCTCCCCAGGTCCGGAGCGATTCCACCCGTTCGGGCACTTGTCCGACCCCTGGGGCGTTGAGTCCGGTGCGGCCCGGCCCGGCCGAAGTGGCCTGTCCCACGCGGCGCAGACCACTCCGCAACCGGGTCCCGGACCGTATGATCTGGGTAAAGCCGGAAAGCATGACAGCCGGATGCGTGGGGCATATGGACGACACGGACCAGGACCCCCGCACAGGCGTCCGACCGTGTTGCCCCTTGGCTGATTGGACGTGCCTCCCCGACCGGGGCGGCGGACCGGTCGCACCCGCGACCGACGAGTAGGAGGACTCCGTGCCGCTCTCGGAGCACGAGCAGCGACTGCTCGACCAGATGGAGCGAGCGCTGTATGCCGAAGATCCCAAATTCGCGTCGGCGCTAGAGGGAACCGGGCTGCGCACGTTCACCCGTCGGCGGGTCTACCTCGCCGTCGCCGGCTTCGTGGTGGGAGTCGCCCTGTTGATGGGCGGCATGGTCGTACCGGACCAGATCTGGGTCAGCGTCGTGGGCTTCCTGGTGATGCTCGGCTGCGCGGTGTTCGCCGTGACGGGCTGGCGCCGGGGCCCGGCCGGTCAGGGTTCCGGCCAGGGCCCGGCCCCCGCCCCGCGCCGCAAGGCCGGGATGATGGACCGCGTCGAGCAGCGCTGGCAGCGCCGCCGGGACGAGCAGACCGGCGGGTTCTGAGGTCCACCGAGTCCTGGGAACAACGCCGGGGGGGGGGGGGGGGGGGGCCCGCCGCCCCCCCCCCGCCCGGGGGGGGCGCCCCCCCGCCCCCGGGGGGGGCCCCCCCCCCCCGCGGGGGGGGGGGGGGGGCGGCCCCC
>NZ_JBIWOW010000017.1:0-215791 GCF_044767945.1 Kitasatospora sp. NPDC101183
GCGACCGCGGCGTGTGTGCCTCCGGCCGGGGCTGTGTTTGTGCGGCCGCCGCCCCGGCGGGGGGGGCCCCCCCCCCCCCCCGCGGGGGGGCCCCGCCCCCCCGCCCCCCCCCGCGACGGGGGGCCGTGCAGCGGGCGAGGCGCGCGGGTTGTTGGTGGCTGCGAACTTGCCCCAGGCCATGCCCTCTTCTGAGGTCCTGGACGAGCCCTGGCCGTGCGGCGAACGAGGCGTCCGTCGGGGCGAGTTCGGCTGAGGGCGACCAAACCGGCGGGGCGCCCCGGGCTGTCGAGCCCGGGGCGCGGTGCCGTCGGGCCGCACAGGAAGTCGAACCCGCCGACTTCCTGTGCGGCCTTCTGTCAGTCGCCTGCCCCGGCTGGTGGCGGCCGGAGCGCGCAGGAAGTCGGACCGGCCGACTTCCTGCGCAACCCGGATCAGTGGGCGCGGTCGGCGCAGACGGGCGGGCCGGGCCGGGAAGCAAGGGGCGGCGGGCGGGGCGGGTGTGAACTCACCCTGGGCGAGTTGCTCCTCCGAACCCGGAACGATCGGCGCCCGACCGCATACGTTGGTCGGGCGGCGAACGAGGCGTCCGCCGAGGCGAGTTCGGCCGATGGCGACCGTACGGGCGGCTGCCTGCGGATCAGGCTCGGGGCGTGTGATGCCGTCGCGGCCCGGCGCTGCGGGCCGCGACGCTCTGGGGGTCTTGTGCAGCGTGTGAGGCGTACGCCCGTTCGAGGCGGCGAACTCGCCGATGCGAGGTCGTCGCCCTCGGCTTGCGTCCACGGGATCGGGCGCCGGGCCGGCCACAGCTGCGATGGCCCCGGCCGCTGGCCGTGGGGCGGATGAGACTGCGGCCTCAGGCCAGGGCGCCCGCGCGCCGCGCCGCGCGAGCTGCATGGGTGGCCACGAGGGCGGCGGACGTGGAGCCGCCGCCCCGGATCGTCGGGCCCAAGGCATCCCACGCCGTCGCGGTCCGGCGCTGCGGGCCGCGACGCAACAGGGGATCGTGCAGCGGGCGAGGTGCGAGGGTTGCTCGGGGCGGCTGACTCAACCCCGGGAGAGCCCCTGCTCAGAAGCCGCGCTCAGGGCGGGACGGCGTCGCGGCCCGGCGCTGCGGGCCGCGACACCGAAGGCGAGCGGGCGCCGGGCCCGCCAACGCCGGCGCCAGCCCGCCCCGGTGGGTCGGGTGGGTCACATGTGGGTGCCGCCGTCGATGCGGATCTCGGTGCCCGTGACGAAGGCGCCGTCGTCGGAGGCGAGCATGGCGATCACGCCGGCGACGGTCTCCGGGCCGGCGAAGCCGTGGCCGAGGGCGGGGGAGAGCTTGGCGAGGAGGGAGAGGTCGGCGTCGGCGGGCAGGCCGGGGTTGTTGGTCATGCCGCTGTCGATGCTGCCGGGGGCGACGCAGACGGCGCGCAGGCCCTGCTTGGCGTACTCGAGGGCGATGGCGTGGGTGAAGGACTGGATGCCGCCCTTGGTCGCGGCGTACGCGGCCATGTAGGGGTGGGCGAAGGTGGCGGAGGTGGAGCTGAAGTTGACCACCACGCCCTTGCCGCCGGCGAGCAGCGCCGGGAGGGCTTCGCGGGTCATCAGGAAGGTGCCGGTGAGGTTGACCGCGAGGACCTTGTTCCAGAACGCGAGGGTGGTCTCGTGGGTGTGCGCGGAGCGCAGGATGCCGGCCGCGTTGACGAGGACGTCGAGGCCGCCGAGCCCGGCGACGGCCTCGGCGACGCCCGCGACGACGGCGTTCTCGTCGGAGATGTCGAGGACCTGGACGGTGAGGCGGTCCGCGGTGCCGTCGGCCTGCGCGCGGTCCAGGGTCCTCTTCAGGCCGTTCTCGTCGACGTCGACGGCGACGACGTTCCCGCCCTCGGCGAGCATCCGGTGCACGGTGGCCCGGCCGATGCCCGAGCCGCCGCCGGTGACGAGGACGTTCCGTCCGCTGAAGCGCTCCATGGTGGTACTCCGTTCGTTCGTGGTCTCTCGACCTCGAGAGACACCGTACGCCCGAGTGGCACGTTGTGCCAATAAGGCGAGGAGTGTCACAAAGGCGCAAGCTGTCACAACGGCACGTCGCGCCGACATGGCACCCGGCCGCGTACGCTGAGCCCGTGACCGGACGCCCCACCCTGAACCAGCGCCGCCGCGAGGCCACCCGGCTGGAGATCGCCCGTACCGCCGCCTCGCTCTTCGCCGAGCAGGGCGCCGAGGCGACCACCGCCGAGGAGATCGCCCAGGCCGCCGGGATCTCGCTGCGCACCTTCTACCGCTACTTCTCGGTCAAGGAGGACGCCGTCGCCCCCCTGCTGGCGGCCGGCGGACGGGAGTGGGTCGACCAGTTCGCCGCCGCCCCCGCCGACCTGCCGCCGCGCGAGGCGCTGGAACGGGCGGCCGTCGCCTCCCTCACCCCCGCCGACGACGACGCCGTCGAGGCGATGCACTGGACCCGCAGCCTCCTGCGCGACCCGCGCCTGGACGGCACCTGGCAGCGCGTCCACGCCGACTCCGAGGCCCGGCTGCGCGAGGTCCTCGCCGAGCGCTGCCCGCCCGGCACCGACCCGCTGGAGATCCGGCTCGCCGCCGCCGCCGCGACGGCTGCGATCCGCGTGGCCCTGGAGCAGTGGGCCTCCTCCGAGGCCGCCGCCGTCGGCCCCGGCTCTCCGCAGGACCTCGGCGGCCGCTGCATGCTCGAACTCACCCAGGGCCTGCGCCTGTGGTCCCGCGCGAACGGGCCCGCCTGACCGCGCGTCAGGCCGATAAGCCGTCCCAACTCCCTTTCCCGGAACGGAATCCAGGGAACCGGGTGACGTGTCCACCGCCGGATGATTCGATGGCCCTCCGAGGCCGGACGACCGGCCGGGAAGGACCCGCCGGGAGGGGCAGCTCATGATCCGGATCGATCTGGGCGCGCGGGGCCTCGGCAGGGTCCGCTTCGCCGCGTCCCCGCTGGACACGGCCAAGGACCTCCTCTTCATCCTCGCCCGCTCCCCGCAGACCCTCGGCCCGCGCTGGCGCGACAACGCCGTACGGGCCCTGACCGACCGCGGGCTCGGCCTGCTCGCCGTCGTCGCCGGAGGCGGCCCGCTCGGCTACGCCCCCGACTTCCTGCGCCCCGAGACCGTCGGCCTCGACACCACGCTCGCCGCCGCCCTGCACCGGGTCGCCACCACCCCGGCCGAGCGCGTCCACTACGAGCTGGCGGCGGCCGTCGGCGGCCACTCCTGGGACCGCACCCCGGCCCGCCGCCCGCCCCGCCTGCTCCTCACGGCCCTGGAGCGGGGCGAGGAGCACCTCGCCCAGCGCCTCGCCGGGGAGCTGGAGCAGTTCTGGCAGGCCGCCCTCGCACCCCACTGGCCCGGCATCCGCTCACGCCTGGAGGGCGAGGTCGCCGCCCGCGCCTCGGCGATCGCGACCCGGGGGATCTCCGAGACCCTCGACCGCCTCGCCCCCAACCTGGAGGAGCACGACGGTGTCCTCCAGGTGCGGCTCCTCGCCCCCGGCGTCCACCACATGGAGCTGACCGCCGAGGCCGCGATCCTCGTCCCCAGCGTCTTCGTCCGCAGGGCCGTCTTCTGCGGCGGCGAACCCCCGGGCGCCCCGGCGCCCCGCAGCCCGATGATCGTCTACCCGGCCGCGCCTGCCGACTGCCTGCCCCGCACGGGCCGCGACGAACTGCTCGGCGCGACCAGGGTGAAGCTGCTGGCCGAACTCGCCCAGCCGCACTCCACCGGCGAACTCGCCACCCGCCTGCGCCTGAGCCCCGCCACCGTCTCGTACCACCTGCAGATCCTGCACCGCGCCGGCCTCGTCCAGCGCACCCGCCGCTCGCGCACCGTGCTCTACCAGCGCCTGCTGCGCACCCCCGGCGAGGCCCCGGCCAGGCCCTGACCACGTCCTGATCAAGCCCTGGCCACGCCCTGAGCAGGGCCCCAACGAGGCCCCCCGCCCACCTGACATCCAGCTTTCTCCCAGGTGACGCTAGGGTTGGACCTCACGCCCCGGCGGGGGAACCGGGTGGACCTCCCCGGATGTCCCTGGCCCCGGGGGCGGGGAGGCACGAGGCGTGGGAGCAACTGGGACATGGGTCTGACGAGCCACAAGGTGCTGGCACTGACCGTACTGATCGCCGTCGCGATGACGGTCGGCACGGTCTGGCTCTGGCCCAGACTGGCGGGCAGGAGCTGGCAGGCGGTGCTCGGCCGGATCGGGGCGCTGCTGGGCACCCAGCTCACGGTGCTCGCCGCACTCGGCCTCGTGGCCAACAACTACTTCGCGTTCTACAGCAGTTGGGACGACCTGCTGGGCACCGGCTCGACCGGCCCGGTGGTCATCCACAACAAGGCGGACGCCTCCGGGCGCCTGCTCGTCGACACGATCGGCACCGCCTCCGTCAAGGGCGGCGGCGCGATGGGCCGCGAGCCCGCCCAGTCCGGCGAGATCCGCAAGGTCCGCATCGACGGCAAGACCAGCCGCCTCTCCACCGAGGGCTACGTCTACCTGCCGCCGCAGTACTTCCAGCCCGCCTACGCGAACCGGCAGTTCCCGGCCGTGATCGTCAGCACCGGCTTCCCGGGGATCGCCGAGAACCTGATCACCCGCTTCAACTACCCGGGCGCCGCGCTGAAGCTCCTCCAGGAGGGGCGGATGCAGCCGACCGTCATGGTGCTGGTGCGCCCCTCGCCGGCCCTGCCGCAGGACACCGAGTGCGAGGACGTCCCGAACGGGGCGCAGTCCGACACCTACTTCACCAAGGACGTCCCCTCGGCGATCCAGGCCAGCTACCGGGTCTCCACCGACCCGCAGGCCTGGGCGTTCATGGGCAACTCCACCGGCGGCTACTGCGCCCTCAAGCTGGCCATGCGCCACCCGGACGTCTTCCCGACGGCCGTCGCCCTCTCCGCGTACTACGACGCCCCGACCGACGACCCGACCACCGGGGACCTCTTCGGCGGCAGCGAGCAGCGCCGCAACGAGGCGAACCTGATGTGGCGGCTCAAGAACCTGCCGCAGCCGAAGGTCTCCGTGCTGCTCGCGGGCACCAAGAAGGGCGACGGGAACTACCGGCAGGAGACGGAGGCGTTCGTCGACGCGGTGCAGAGCCCGATGAAGGTCTCGTACAGCCTGCTGGAGAACGGCGGCCACAACTTCGAGACGTGGAGCGCGCTGCTGCCCTCCTCCCTGGAGTGGCTCTCGCAGCACCTCAAGGTGCCGGACACGGTGCCGGACCGGCCGGCCGCGCCCGTCACCGCCTGAACGGGGCGGACGAACGGCACCGGGGCCCGGGATCGGCGATCGATCCCGGGCCCCGGTGCGTGCGTACGAGCCGGGCGTACGGGCCGGGCGTACGGGCCGGGCGTACGGGCCGTCCGGACGGCCTCAGGCCTGCGGCTCCAGCGTCCCGGTGTGCAGCTGGCCGACGCGGCCGCCCTCGCCCTCGAAGGTCCAGAACGCCCGGACGGTGAGCCCGGCCAGGTCCATCACGTGGCTGACGGTGAGCCCGCTGCGCTCCGTCCAGCTCACGAAGTAGATGTCCGGTGCGACCTCGGCGACGTGCAGCGGCACGTCCTCCCACTGGCCCGCGGACTCGCCGAGCCCCTCCCAGCGCAGCCGCGTGCCGTCGGCCGAGTAGGTGTTGCGGAACGCCGCGCCGTTGTCGACCCGGAAGACGTAGGTACGGCCGGCGAAGGCGGGCAGGGACGCGGTCATGGCGGGGCGGCTCCTCGGTCGAGCTGGCGGGCTCTTGTGCACTGCGGAAGATGTCAGGCCTCCAATTTATCCGACGGGGCGCAGGAGGGAGGGCGTCCTTTCGCGGTACGGGTGCGGCGGTGTCCGTACGGGCCGGACGGCTGTGATCAACTCGCCCGCCACGCAGTGTGGTTGATCGACACCACTGTGAAGTGCGCGACAACCTGCCCCGGAGGGTTGTCCGCCCACGCACGGCCTGCCTAGCCTGCAAAGGTCGTCCGCCCCCGCGGACCCCGCCGCCGGGACGCCGAGTCCCGTCCACCCGCCGGCGGGCAGTCGAGCACCACCGTGGACGGGAGCGGGGGACCCAAGGTCAGTGCCCGGCCCTGCGCGCTCCCGCGTGCGGCCGCGGCTCGGGGTGAAGCCGCCTCCCACCGGCGGCCGGGCTTCCTCAGCCCGAACCCGACAGCTCACCTCGCAGGCGTCGCAGAGGACAGCCATGCACAAGCCTGCCCGGGCCCGCGCCCCGCGCCACGCCCTCCCCTCCCACCGCGGTCGCACCGCCGCCCTCGCCGCCACCGGCGCGCTCGCCATCGGCGGCGCCGGCCTGATCGGCCTCCCGGCCGCCACCGGCGCCCAGGCCGCGACCGCCCCGACCGTCACCCAGGACCGTCTGACCCCCGCCACGATGACCCCGGGCAAGGCGGCCACCGCCTCGCTCGCCCTGCACTCCTCCTCCTGCTTCACCGCGAAGACGGTGGGCGTGGGCGTGCGCGACGCCGCGGGCACCAACCTGGACTTCCCCGGCAACGCCTCCAACGTGCGGATCTGCCCGACCGGCACGACCTTCACCAGCGCGGCCCGCAGCCTGCCCGCCGGGACGTACACCCAGTTCGGCTTCTGGCAGGACCAGGCGGGCGCCTGGCACAACCTGGCCGCGCAGCAGCTCGTGGTCTCCGCGACGGCGACGCCGACCCCGGCTCCCACGCCGACCCCGACTCCCACGCCGAAGCCCACCGCGACCCCGTCCGCGAGCCCGTCCGCCACCCCGACCACGGCGCCCACCGCCGCGCCGACCTCCCCGGTGGCCGGTAAGTCCCTCACCTGGTCCGACGAGTTCAACGGCCCGATCGCCTGGGGCCAGCGCTGGGTCGGCGACAAGAGCAGCTCGTACAAGTACGGCAACCACAACCCCGGCGACAACAAGCTGGACTGGCTGAACAAGAACAACGTCACCGTCGCCAACGGCGTCGCCACCTTCACCGCGACCCCCGGCGGCCCGGCGCTGGAGAACGGCCAGCAGTCCTGGAACACCGGCTTCCTGACCACCGAGGGCTCCGCCGAGGGCTTCCAGGTCAAGACCGGCGACTACGCCGAGACCCGCGTCAAGCTCCCCGCCGGCACCGGCGCCTGGCCGGCCTTCTGGACGTGGAAGGACGGCAACGGGGAGATCGACTCCTTCGAGTACCACCCCGACAACCCGAACCTGCTCGAGCTGACCAACCACGTCAACCCGAGCAACCCCGAGTACTGGACGGACGCCAAGGCCGTCGCCAAGGACCAGTGGGTCACCATCGGCACGTACTACGGCGCCAACTCCGTGGACTGGTACGTCAACGGCGTGAAGGTCTTCTCGGACGGCAAGGGCGTGGGCGCCAACTGGTCGGCGTACCTGATCCTCAACCTGTCGGTGGGCGCGGGCAAGTACCACCCCGCGCCGCAGGGGAGCGCCCCGCTCACCTTCTCCGCCGACTACGTGCGGGTCTACCGCTAGAGGGGACCCGTCCAGGGGTTCCGTCCAGGGGTTCCGTCGGCCCGCAGGGTCAACGGGCGGCCGGATCGGCGACCGTGAGGTCGAACGGCTGCCCGTCCCCCTGCGGGTCCTCCGTGCTGCGCGCCTCCACCCGCCCGCCGACGACCGTGCCCGGGCGCAGCTCAGGGTCCAGGCGCACGGGCACCAGCGCCGTGGCGGTGCGCAGCGGCGGCAGCCCGGGCCCGAAGACGCAGCGCACCAGGCGGCCGTGGCGCAGCACCTCGCAGTCCGAGGGGAAGTACGGGCCCTGCGGGGTGACGCCCGGCGGCAGGACGACCAGGACGGTGACGGGGGAGGCCGTCGCCTCGGGGCCCCGGTTGGCGACGAAGGCGTGCACGGTGGTGGTGCCGCCGGGCGGGGCGGGGTCGGGGTCGATGCGGACGACCTCCAGCTTCGCCGGGGAGGCCGCGGGCGCGGCCCCCACGAGGGCCGCCACCACCGCCGTGACCCCCGCCACCACGATCGCCGTGGCGCCCCGTACCGCTGCGCGCACCATGCCCGCTCACCCTGCCCTCGCTCCGGCCGCCCGCTCCGGTCGCGGGCCGCGTCCGCACCAGGGTGGCGGAGCCGCCGCCGGGGCCCGGGCGCAACCCGCCGGGCGTCCGCCCGAACGGGGTACGGGAGTTGACGGACCGTCAGATATCCGGGGCGTCAGATATCCAGGGCGTCAGGTTATTCAGGGCGTCAGGTGGTCAGGTGGTCAGGGCGCCAGGACCTGCCCGAGGCGTGCGGCGATGCGGTGCATCACCGGGACGAGGGAGGCGGCGCCGGTCTGCTCCTCCAGTGCCCGGATGCGGGCCTCCGGGCCGGAGACGGACAGCGCGGTGGGCGTCGGCGCGCCCGGGACGGCGAGGGCGATGCAGCGTACGCCGATCTCCTGCTCCTGGTCGTCGACCACGTAGCCGCGCTCGCGCGCCTCGGCGAGCTGGTCCATCAGCTCCTGCGGGTCGGTGAGGGTGTACTCGGTGTGCGCGGGCAGGGGGTTGGGGCCCAGGACCGCGCGCGCCTCGTCCTCGGGGAGCTGGGCGAGCAGCGCCTTGCCGACGCCGGTGCAGTGGGGCTGCACCCGCCGCCCGACCTCGGTGAACATCCGCATGGAGCGCCGCGACTGCACCTGTCCGACGTACACGACCTCGCCGCCCTCCAGCACCGCCAGGTTGGCGGTCTCGCCGGTGGCCTCCATGAGCTCGGCGAGGTACGGGCGGGCCCAGCTGCCGAGCAGGCGGCCGGCGGTCTCGCCGAGGCGGATCAGCCGGGGGCCGAGGGTGTAGCGGCGGGCGGTGTCCTGGCGGACGTAGCCCTGCTGGACGAGGGTGCGTACGAGCCGGTGGATGGTGGGCATGGGCAGGCCCGAGGCGGTGGAGAGCTCGCTCAGCGTGGCCACGCCGCCGGAGTCGGCCAGCGCCTCCAGGAGCTGGAAGGCGCGTTCGACGGACTGGACGCCGCCGCTCGCGCGGTCGGTGCCGTTCGTCGATGCTGAGTCGGGGGTACGGGCCACCGGTGTTCCCTTCGCTGTCGGGGCGGAGTAGAGTCCCGGCGATCTTTCAACAAACCGTTGAAATTCTGTATCGCGGAAACTAGTCTCCACCTTACAGAATCGGACCCGCCGACAGACGGGTTCCGATCGCGGAAGTTCCCCGAGGGGGCTCCCACCGGGGCGCCCTCCGCCAGGCTCAACCGTCTTAGGAGTGTCCTGCTCATGGCTGCAGATCCCGTCGGCGCCTCCATCGTCGCTCCGGTCGTCACTGTCGCCGGTCCGCACGTCCACCGGGAGCAGGAGGTGCTCACCCCCGAGGCGCTCGCCTTCGTCGCCGGGCTCCATCGCGCCTTCGAGGGGCGGCGGCAGGAACTGCTCGCGCTGCGCAGGGCCCGGCGCGCCGGGATCGCCGCCGCCGGCACCCTGGACTTCCTGCCCCAGACCGCCGACATCCGCGCCGGGGACTGGAAGGTCGCCGAGGCGCCCCGTGCCCTCCGGGACCGCAGGGTCGAGATCACCGGGCCCACCGACCGCAAGATGGTGATCAACGCCCTCAACTCCGGCGCCCGCGTCTGGCTCGCCGACTTCGAGGACGCCACCTCCCCGACCTGGGAGAACGTGGTCGGCGGCCAGGTCAACCTGACCGACGCCTTCGAGGGGCGCATCGACTTCACCGCCCCCGGCGGCAAGGCGTACGTCCTGCGGCCCGCCGCCGAACTCGCCACCGTCGTGGTGCGCCCGCGCGGCTGGCACCTCGACGAGAACCACCTGCTCGTCGACGGCGCCCCCGTCGCCGGCGCGTTCGTCGACTTCGGCCTGTACTTCTTCCACAACGCCGCCCGGCTCATCGCCAAGGGCGCCGAGGACCCGAACTCCGGCCCGTACTTCTACCTGCCGAAGACCGAGAGCCACCTCGAAGCCCGGCTCTGGAACGAGGTGTTCACCCACGCCCAGGCCGAACTCGGCATCCCGCACGGCACCGTCCGCGCGACCGTCCTCATCGAGACCGTCACCGCCGCCTTCGAGATGGACGAGATCCTCTACGAGCTGCGCGAGCACGCCGCCGGGCTCAACGCGGGGCGCTGGGACTACCTGTTCTCGATCGTCAAGAACCTCCGCGACGCGGGCGCGGCCTACGTCCTGCCCGACCGCAACGGCGTCACGATGGCCTCGCCCTTCATGGCCGCCTACACCCGGCTGCTGGTGCGCACCTGCCACCGGCGCGGCGCCCACGCCATCGGCGGGATGGCCGCGTTCATCCCCAGCCGCCGCGACCCCGAGGTCAACGCCGCCGCCCTGGAGAAGGTCCGGGCCGACAAGGACCGCGAGGCGGGCAACGGCTTCGACGGCTCCTGGGTCGCCCACCCCGACCTCGTGCCCGTGGCCCGCGCCTGCTTCGACGCCGTGCTCGGCGAGCGGCCCCACCAGAAGGACAACCCCGGCCCGGCGGAGCCCGTCACCGCCGCCGACCTCCTCGACGTCGCGGGCGCCGGCGGCTCCTGCACCCGCGCGGGGCTGCACAACGCCGTCCAGGTCGGCGTGCGCTACATCGAGGCGTGGCTGCGCGGGCTCGGCGCCGTCGGCATCTTCAACATGATGGAGGACGCCGCCACCGCCGAGATCTCGCGCTCGCAGATCTGGCAGTGGATCCACAACGGCGTCGTGCTCGCCGACACCGGCGAGAAGACCACCGCCGAGCTGGTGCGCTCCCTGGTCGCCACCGAACTGGCGGAACTGTGCGCCGAGTTGGGCGAGGAGGCGTACGCGGCCGGCCGCTGGGAGGAGGCCGCCCGGCTCTTCGAGCAGGTCGCGCTGTCGGAGGAGTTCGTCGATTTCCTGACCCTCCCGGCCCTGCCGCTGCTCGGCTGAGCGACGGCCCGGCCCCCTCAACTCCGTTCCGCACGGCGGCGATTCCACTGTCCTCACGCCGTCGTGCGGAACGGCCTTCCGTAGTCAAGGAGTTCAGGCATGGCGCGCATCTTCTTCAACGGCCAGGCGATGGCCGGCGGTCCCTTCCACGCGAAGGTCGCCGACGCGCTGATCGGCCCGGCCAGGACGGCCCCCGGCTACCGCTTCTTCTCCATCGACGACGTCTGCCCGGGGCTGCTCGCCGACCCGGGCGTGGACACCGCGATCGAGGGGGAGCTGTACGAGATCACCCTGGAGCACCTGCGGGACGTGATCCTGCCGGGCGAGCCGAGGGAGCTGGAGCTGGGCGTGATCGGGCTGGACGACGGCTCGGCCTGCCTGTCCATGCTGCTGGCCAGGGGCGAGCTGGAGCGCGGCGTCCACCGCGAGATCACTCACCACGGTGGCTGGCGCGCCTACCTGGCGACGCTGGGGCGTACGGCCTGACGGCGAACAGATCACAAAAGACGGCGAACAGATAACAGCGAACAGATAACAGCTGACAGATTTCACCGAACAGATGTCAGCGAACAGATGATGTTCGCTGACATCTGTTCGCTGTTTTTTGTGATCTGTTATCTGTCGTCTGTCAGTTGTCACCTGTTCGCCGCCCCCGCGCACATCACGGCCCCGAACCCTCGCCGTGGGTCCGGGGCCGCGCTCCGCCCCGGCCCGTAGGCCGGGGCGGAGTCCGGGTGGCGTACCGTCCCTGGTCGCTCCCGGAGTCATAGGGGTGTCACACCGGCCTGGCGGCCAGTTCCTTGGCGGCCCGCGCGCAGGCGAGGGCGATCTGGCCTTCGTCGACGGTGGTCAGCACGCCCTTCTCCACCACCGCGTTGCCGTTGACGAACAGCACGGACAGCGGCGGCAGCGCGCCGAAGGTCAGCGCCGCGACGGGGTCGGCTATCGAGGAGTGCATCACCCCGTCGACCTTCCACAGCGCGAGGTCGGCCAGCTTGCCCGCCTCCACCGACCCGATCTCGTGCTGGCGCCCGAGCACCCGGGCCCCGCCCATGGTCCCGAGCCGCAGCGCCTGCCGCCCGGTGAGCGCGGCGGGGGAGCCGTGCAGCCGGTTGACGAGCAGCGCGTTGCGCAGCTCCGTCCCCAGCTCGCCGGACTCGTTGGAGGCCGTCCCGTCCACCCCGAGCCCGACGGGCACGCCGGCCCGCAGCATGTCGGGCACCCGCGCGATGCCGGCGCCGAGGCGGGCGTTGGAGGAGGGGCAGTGCGCGACGCCCGTCCCCGTCTCGGCGAACTTGGCGATGTCGGAGTCGTTCATGTGCACGCAGTGCGCCATCCAGACGTCCTCGCCGAGCCAGCCCACCGACTCGAAGTAGTCGGTCGGCCCCATGCCGAACAGCTCCTTGCAGAACCGTTCCTCCTCCGCCGTCTCCGACCCGTGGGTGTGCAGCCGCACGCCCTTGCGCCGCGCCAGCTCGGCGGACCGGCGCAGCAGGTCCGTCGAGACGGAGAACGGCGAGCAGGGCGCGAGCGCCACGTGCAGCATCGAGCCGAAGGAGGCGTCGTGGTACCGGTCCACGGCGGCCTCGGAGGCGGCCAGGATGGCATCGAGGTCCTCGACGGCGTGGTCCGGCGGCAGCCCGCCGTTCTTGCGCGAGCGGTCCATCGAGCCGCGCAGCGCCGTGAAGCGCAGCCCCAGCTCCCGGACGGCCTCGACGGAGGCGCCGAGCACGTCCCCGCCGTCCCGGGGGAACACGTAGTGGTGGTCCGAGGCCGTGGTGCAGCCGGATTTGAGCAGCGCCGCCGCCGAGCCCTGGGAGGCGGCGTGGACGAGGTCCTCGTCGATGCGCGCCCAGGTCGGGTACAGGGCGACGAGCCAGTCGAAGAGGATGGAGTCCTGGGCGAGCCCCCGGGTGATCCACTGGTAGAAGTGGTGGTGGGTGTTGACCAGGCCGGGGGTGACGAGGTGCCCCTCGGCGTTGATGCGGCGCACCACGTTGTCCAGCCAGGCGGGCGCGGGGCCGTCGCCGACCGACTCGATCCGGTTGCCGAGGATCACCACGTGCCCGCGGGCGTACTCGGTGTCGACGGCGTCGACGGTCGCGATCGCCGCGTTCTCGATGACGATCCGCTGGTCGGCGGGCGGGGGCTGGACTGACATGGTGTGACTCCTTGGGGGCGGGGGCCGGGAGGGGCGCCGATGAAGGGGTGCGCCCCTCCCGGGCCGGTCAGGACGGTGTCGCGGTGGACACCGTCGCGCCGGAGGCCTGGCCGGATCTGGCCCGGCGGGCGGCTCCGACGTGGTGGAAGAGCAGGTTGAGCAGGACGGCCGTCACGCAGCCGGCCGAGATCCCCGAGTGCATGAGGGTGCGCACGGCCTCGGGGAAGGCGTCGTAGAAGGTCGGCACGGCGATCGGCACGATGCCGACGCCGAGCGAGACCGACACGAGGATGGTGTTGCCGCCGGAGTCCATGCCGGCCTCCGCGAGGGTGCGGATGCCGCTGGCGGCGACGGTGCCGAAGAGCACGATCCCGGCGCCGCCGAGCACGGGCTGCGGCACCACGGAGACGACCGACCCGAGCACCGGGAAGAGCCCGAGCAGGACGAGGATGCCCCCGCCGGCCGCGACCACGAAGCGGCTGCGGATTCTCGTCAGCGCGACCAGCCCGATGTTCTGGGCGAAGGCGCTGGCCGCGAACCCGTTGAAGACCGGGCTGAGCGCGGTGGCGAGGCCGTCGGCCCGCAGGCCGGCGGCGAGGACGGGTTCGTCCGCCTCGCGGTCGACGATCCGGCCCAGGGCGAGCATGTCGGCGGTGGACTCGGTCATCGAGACCACCATGACGATGCACATCGAGGCGATCGCCGCCACGTCGAACCGCGGGGCGCCGAAGTGGAACGGCGAGGGGAGCGAGAAGACCTGGGCGTCCTGGACGGCGCCGAAGTCGGCCAGGCCCAGCGGGAAGGCGATCAGGGTGCCGACCGCCAGGCCGAGGAGCAGGGAGAGCCGCTGCCAGAACCCGCGCAGCAGCCGGTTGCCGAGCACCACTGCGACGAGGGTGATCGCGGCGAGGCCGACGGCCCGTACGGAGCCGTAGCCGGGCGCGGACGGCGAGCCGCCGCGCGCCCAGTTGACCGCCACCGGCAGCAGGGACACCCCGATGAGGGTGATCACGGTGCCCTGGACGACCGGGGGGAAGAACCGGATGAGCTTGCAGAAGTACGGCGCCGCGAGGAAGCAGAGCACCCCGGCGACGATCACCGCTCCGAAGATCACCGGGAGGGCGTTGTCGGAGCCCTGCTCCCGGGCGATGGCGACCATCGGCGCGACGCCCGCGAAGGAGACGCCGTTGACGAACGGCATCCGCGCGCCGATCCGCCAGACGCCCAGGGTCTGGAGCAGGGTGGCCAGGCCCGCGGTGAACAGGCTGGCCGATATGAGGAGGGCGAGGTCGGCCGGGGAGAGCCCGACCGCGGCGCCGACGATCAGCGGGGGAGCGACGACCCCCGCGTACATCGCGGCGACGTGCTGCAGCCCGGTGGTGAACAGCTTCGCCGGGGGCAGCATCTCGTCCACGGGATGGGTCCCGGGCGCGGCCTGGCCGGCCGCGCCGCCGGGGGTGTCCGGCGCGAGGGTTCTCGCCGGGGTGGAACCGCCGTCTGTACTGCTGGTGTTGCTGGGTGCCATGTCGAGCCCCTCTTGTGCCCGTGGCTCCCGGCGCGCCAAGGGCGCCGAAGACCGGCTGACGATCTGACGAATGCGGGTGGCCGAGGGCGGGACGGCGGTGCAAGGGTCCCTCGGCCGCGGTCTCCGGACGCCCCGGGCCGGCCGCCGCGAGGCAGACACGAACTCCGGTTGGTGGGGGTGGAGATACGGATGAGACGGGTGAGGCGGAAGCGGGGCGCGCGGCGCCCGGACACGCGCCGGCCCGAGGGGCCGGTCGGTGCGGCGATTCCGGGCGGCGGACGCACGGTGGGGGAGCGCGGGCGGGTCAGGCGACCGGGATGACCGGCGTGACGCCCTCGCGGTGCACGGTGCCCTCGATCAGGCCGTACATGCGGTCCGCGGCGTAGTAGACCTCGTTCTCGTTCTTGAGCCCGAAGGGTTCGAGGTCCACCAGGAAGTGGTGCTTGTTGGGCAGTTCGAGGCGTACCTCGTCCACCTCGGGCCGGTTGTTGAGGACCCGGGTGCCCATCGCGTGCAGGGTCTGCTGCAGCGAGTAGGAGTACGTCTCGGCGAAGGCCTCCAGCAGGTGGCGCCGGGCCTGGGCGTAGGAGCGGTTCCAGTTGGGCTGGGCCTCGCCGTCGCGCCCCGTGAATCCGTACGCCCAGCGGGCGGTGACCTGGGTGGCGAGGATGCGGTCGTACGCCTCCTGGAGGGTGGTGTAGCGGTCCTTGATGTAGCCCCAGAACTCCGAGTTGGTGGAGTTCATGACGACGAGGTCCTTGAGGCCGGAGACGACGCGGACGCGCTCGCCGTCGTAGACGACCTCGGTGGTGCGGACCTCCTGCCCGCTGCGGACGAAGGAGTGGCCGAGCTCCTCGGAGCCGATGAAGCGCGCCGAGCTGTCGGGCGTCCTGATCCGCTCCCAGGCGTACTCCTCGATCCGGATGCGGGCGCCGTGGACGACGCCGCGCTCGGTGTCGTCCACGAAGTGCCGGGCCAGCAGGACGCCGAAGGCCTCGGCCGACTCGATGCCGTGCTCCTTGGCGAAGGCGTACACGGTGTTCTTGGTGGTGTCGGTGGGAAGGCAGTTGGCGTTCGACCCGGTGAGGTGGACGTCCTCGAAATCGCCCTGGAGGGAGACGGAGACGTTCAGGTCCTTGATCTCGTGCCGGGTGGAGTCGCGCTGGACGCGGACGATGCGGTTCTCCGCCTTGCCGTACTGGTTCTGTCCGAGCACGTGGGCCATGACTGGCTCCTAGGGTTCCAGGTCGGTCTAGCTTCCGCGGTAGACCGAGTATCCGAACGGATTGAGCAGCAGGGGCACGTGGTAGTGCTGCTGCGCGGGCGCGACCGTGAGGACGATCGAGACCTCGGGGAAGAACGGCGGCTCCTGGGAGCGGAGCGCGTGGTACGCGCCCGTGTCGAAGAGCAGCCGGACGACCGAGCCCGCCTCCACGGCCGGGAGGTCCTTGACCCGGCCGTCGGAGTCCGTGGCGGAGGTGCCGAGCACCTTCCAGCCACCCTCGGTGCGCAGTGCGAGCTCGACGGGGACGCCTTCGGCCGGGCGGCCGAGGCTGGTGTCGAGCACGTGGGTGGAGATGCCAGTCATGGGTGAAGTGACCTTACTGATGGCAGAAGTGACGGTACGTCAGATCAGATGGTGCAGATGGCTGCTCGCAGAACATTCTTGACGGTCCGTCAGGATTGGAGCGTCAGGGCGCGTCGAGGAGACGGCCCAGCCGGATGTCGTTGATCCTGCGCAGCTCGCCCCGGACGATCTCCGCCTCGGTGGCGGGGTCGTTGGGGTGGCGCTCGCGCAGGGCGGCGAGCATGGTGGCGGCGGTGCGGCCGGTCGCGCAGATGAGGAACACGTGGCCGAACTTCGCCTCGTAGGCGGCGTTGGCCGCGTGCAGTTCGCCGAGGACGGCCTGGTCGACGCCCTGGACGCCCGCCTGTTCGCGCTCGGAGACGGCGTCGCCCGCCTTGGGCTCGCCGATCCGGGCGTGGCCGGCCATCGCGTCGTGGAGGTCGGCGGTGGTCAGCCGCGCCATGGCCGCCGCGTTGGCGGCGAACAGGGCGTCACGGCCGGACCAGGGCTTCGCCTCCGCGACCGCGGCGGCCCAGCGGGGGCTGGAGCAGACCTCCAGCAGGATCTCCTCCAGCTCGGCGGGGCCGGCCGAGGCCAGGGTGTCGAGGGAGTGGGGGTGGGGGTGGTTGGTCACGGGTGGACCTCCTGAAGAGTGGTGCCACCCGGAAAAGCTAGATCGGCCCCACCCGGCCGTCAACAGTTTGTTGAACGGTTGGTGGTTACTTTTTGAACCGGGCCCCGCCGGGGGCGCCCTGGTGTGCGATCCGCCAAGTGCGCCCCGCCGTCGGCCGATCCGCGCCCGCCGGGAGCCTGGAGCCGGGCCGGCGGGGCCACTCGTGCCGGAGCGCCTCGTGCCGGAGTGCCTCGTGCCGCTCAGGAGCTCTTCGAGCCGTCCTGGCGGTTGAGGTAGTTGTACACGGTGAAGCGGCTGACGCCCAGGGCCGTGGCGACGGTTTCGACGCCGTGCCGGACGGTGAAGGCGCCGCGCTCCTCCAGCAGGGCCACCACCCGCTGCTTCTCCAGGCGGTCCAGCTCGGTGAGCGGACGGCCGTCGAACTGGCGGGTCATCTCCGCCAGCAGGCGGTCCAGGGCGCTGCTCAGGTGCGGCAGTCGCACGGCGATGGCCGGCGCGCCCCCCCACTCCAGGACGACGTCCTCGGCCCGCACCTGGTCCAGGGGGACGGGCGTCGCGCCGACCGCGTCCAGCAGCGGCTTGACGGCCGCGGCGAGCGGGTGATCCACGTGCTGCTCGGTCACGCCGTACCGCCCTCCTCGTCCAGCACGCTGACCTGGACGGAGATGCGGGTCGCCCCGGCGTCCAGGGTCTCCCGCAGCAGCCGGGACACGGCGGCGAGCACCTGCTCGGCCTCGCCCTCGGCGCCGGTCCCGAAGGGGCCGACCGAGACGTCGAGGCCGGCCGCGTCGACGACCTCGCGGGCCTTCGCGGCGTGCGCCGGGAACGTGTCCAGCTCGAACGGTTCTGTCGTGAACTCCACCATCAATCGCACGTGGTCACTCTAGCGAGCGGCGCCGGGGCGGGGCAGGGGCCGCAGGTCCCGGGTGGGCGGCGGGGCGGTCCCGCTGCTTCAACAAATTGTTGCGAGAGGCCTTGACACCCCTCCGATCGTCCGGCGATGCTTCCACCACACAGAATCCTCCTTCCGCATTGTGGAAGTTGTAGATGTCGCGCCCGTCGGAGCGGAAGCCGCACCCGGCGGAAGAGAAGTGAGAGGTGAAGGACGTGACGGCCGCCGCCAAGCACAGCTTCACGGTCAACCTGTCGATCCTGTTCGGCGAACTCCCGCTGCTCGAACGCCCCGCCGCGGCCGCCGCCGCCGGGTTCACCGCCGCCGAGCTGTGGTGGCCCTTCGGCGCTGAGCACCAGCCCGCGCAGGCCGAACTCGACGCGCTGCGCAAGGCGTTCACCGACGCGGGCGTACGGCTCACCGGCCTGAACCTCGTCGACGACCTCAGCCTGGGCGCCCGCGGCACCGTCTCCCTGCCCGCCGAGCGCGAGCGCTTCCGGGCCAACGTCCCCGTCGCCGCCGACCTCGCCGCCTCCCTGGGGGCCACCGCCCTCAACGCCCTGTACGGCAACCGGACTCCCGGGGCGGACCCGGCCGAACAGGACGCGCTCGCCCTGGAGAACCTCGTGATCGCGGCCAGGGCCGCGCACGAGATCGGCGCCGTCCTGCTGATCGAGGCCCTCAACGCCGTCGAGTCCCCCGACTACCCGCTGGTGACCTCCGCCGCCGCCGTCGAGGTGGTCGACAGGGTCAACGCCGCCACGGGCCTCGGCAACGCGCGCTTCCTGTGCGACCTGTACCACCTGGCCCGCGGCGGCGAGGACCTCGGCGCCGTCATCGACGCGTACGCCGACCGGATCGGCCACGTCCAGATCGCCGACACCCCGGGCCGGGGCGAACCCGGCACCGGCGAGCTGGACTTCGAGGACCTCTTCGCCCGGCTCTCCGCCGCCGGGTACACCGGCCCGATCGGCCTGGAGTACCGCCCCGCCGGCGCCGACCCCTTCGCCTGGCTGCCGCGCGAGCTGCGCGCCGCCAAGTAGCCGCGGCCGTCCTGCCGAGCGGCCGGACTGCCGAGCAGCCGCAGCCGCACGCAAGCCCCGCCCGCCCCGCCCTCCCTGCCCGCACTTCGTTAAGGAACCCCGCGATGAGCCGCAAGATCGCCTTCGTCGGCCTCGGCATCATGGGCAAGCCCATGGCCGTCAACCTCGTCAAGGCCGGTCACCAGGTGACCGGATTCGACCTCTCCCCGGCCAATGTCGAGGCCGTCGTCGCGGCCGGCGGCCGGGGCGCCGCGAGCATCGCGGACGCTGTGAAGGACGCCGAGGTCGTCATCACCATGGTCCCGGCCGACCCGCACGTGGAGGCCGTCATCCTCGGCGAGGGCGGCGTCCTGGAGAACGTCCGCCCGGGCACCCTGGTGGTCGACATGTCCTCGATCACCCCGCAGACCTCGATCAAGGTCGGCAAGGCCGCCGCGGAGAAGGGCGTGCGCACCCTGGACGCCCCGGTCTCCGGCGGCGAGGCGGGAGCCGTCGAGGCCGTCCTGTCCATCATGGTCGGCGGCGGGGCGGCCGACTTCGCCGAGGCCGAGCCGCTGTTCGACGCGCTGGGCACCACCGTCGTCCACGTCGGCCCCGCCGGCGCCGGGCAGACCGTCAAGGCCGCCAACCAGCTGATCGTCGCCGTCAACATCCAGGTGCTCGCCGAGGCCGTGGTGTTCCTGGAGAACGCCGGGGTCGACCTCGCCGCCGCGCTGGACGTGCTCGGCGGGGGCCTGGCCGGCTCCACCGTCCTCAACCGCAAGCGGGACAACATGCTCAAGCGCGAGTTCGCCCCCGGCTTCCGCATCGACCTGCACCACAAGGACATGGGCATCGTCACCGACGCCGCCCGCGCCGTGGGCGCCGCGCTGCCCGTCGGCGCCGTGGTCGCCCAACTGGTCGCCTCCGCCCGCGCCAACGGCGACGGCTCGCTCGACCACTCCGCGCTGCTGCGCGGCGTCGAGCGGCTCTCCGGCCGCGACGTGGCGTAGCAACCCCCGGACTCCTCCTGGCGGCGTGTACCCATCCGGTCGTGCCCGCGCCGCCAGGAGGGACCTGCCGACCGGCGGCCGGGCGGGGCTCATCCGCCCGCCCGCCGGTCGATCCAGCCGGCGACGCGCACCACCCCCTGGGAGGCACTCCGGTCGTGCCCGCGCGTCGCCCGGCCCCCTCCCCGCCGAGGGGAGCCCCCGTACACGTCGGAAGCGGGACGGGTGGGGGTACCTCCCGGCCGAAGGCCGGGGGAGACGGCGGGGAGGGGGCCTTCGCCCCGGGGCCGTGCTGTACGTACGGCTCCCGCCGGGGCACACTGACGAACCACCCGCCAGACCGTACGGAAGTGAGGACCGCGCCATGCCCGCCACCCCCCACCAGGGCCATGTGGTCGTAGCTCCCGACAAGTTCAAGGGCACCCTGGACGGCGCCGAGGCCGCCGCCCGGATCGCCGCCGGCATCCGCCGCGCCGCGCCCGGCGTCGAGGTGCGCGAACTGCCCGTCGCCGACGGCGGCGAGGGCACCCTGGCCGCCGCGCTGGCGGCCGGCTTCACCCGCGTCCCCGTCAAGGTCGCCGGCCCGACCGGGCTGCCGGTGGACGCGGCGCTCGCCGTCCACGGGGACACCGCCGTGGTCGAACTGGCCCAGGCCAGCGGCCTCGCCAAGCTCCCCGGGGGCCGCACCGCCCCGCTCACCGCCGGCTCCTACGGCGTCGGCCAGCTCATCGCCCGGGCGCTCGCCCACGGCGCCAAGCGGATCGTGCTGGGCCTCGGGGGCAGCGCCGGCACCGACGGCGGCGCCGGGATGCTGCAGGCCCTCGGCGTCCGGCTGCGCGACTCCGAGGGCGCCGAACTCCCGCCCGGCGGCGCCGCGCTGCGCCGCCTCGCCTCGATCGACCCCGGGCACCTGGCCGCCGCGCTCGCGGGCGTGGAGGTCGTCGTCGCCTGCGACGTGGACAACCCGCTGCTCGGCCCGCGCGGCGCCGCCGCCGTCTACGGCCCGCAGAAGGGCGCCGAGGCGGGGGACCTGGCCGTCCTGGAGGAGGGCCTGACGCGCCTCGCCGACGAGGTCGCCGCCCTGACCGGACGGGACGTGCGCGAGGCCCCCGGCGCCGGGGCCGCGGGCGGGGTGGGCTTCGGAGCCCTCGCCCTGCTCGGCGCCGTGATGCGCCCCGGCATCGACCTGCTGCTCGACCTGCTGGGCTTCGAGGAGGCCGTGCGCGGCGCCCGTCTCGTCGTCACCGGCGAGGGCTGTCTGGACGCCCAGACGCTGCACGGCAAGGCCCCCGCCGGGGTCGCAGCCGCGGCCGCCCGGGCGCGCGTCCCCGTGGCGGCGGTGGCGGGGCGGCTGGAGCTGTCCGAGGCCGAGTGGCGCGCGGCGGGCTTCGCCGCCGCGATCGCCCTGACCGACCTGGCCGAGCAGCCGGGGGACAGCCTGACCAGGGCCGCCGAGCTCGCCGAGACGGCGGGGGAGCGGCTGGCGGCGGAGCTGCTCACGGGCTGAGCCCCTGCGTGGACCCTCGTACGTTCCTCCATTGACGTTTTGTTGAAGGCGGGCCTAGGCTCCCGGCAATCCTTCGGCTGCACCCCCGTTACCGCCCTGTTCCCGCCCCTGCGCCGCGCCCTGCACCACGCCCCGCTCCGAACGCCCGTGACGGCCCCACCGGCCGTGTCACCCGGCGCTGTTCGGCGTGCCCGTACCCACCCCCGCCCTGGTCTCGGAGGCCCCCATGCCCGTCAGTTGGCCCGTGGTGATCCGCTCCCGCCGGGTGGTCCTGCCCGAGGGCGAGCGACCCGCGGACGTCCTGGTCCGGGACGGCCGGATCGCCCGGATCGCCGGCCACGGCACCCTGCCCGTGGACCGCCCCGAGCAGCTCGCCGACCTCGGCGCCACCGCCCTGCTGCCCGGCCTCGTCGACACCCACGTGCACGTCAACGAGCCCGGCCGCACCGAGTGGGAGGGCTTCGCCACCGCCACCCGCGCCGCCGCCGCCGGGGGCGTCACCACCATCGTCGACATGCCGCTCAACTCGATCCCGCCCACCGTCACCGTCGAGGCGCTCCAGCTCAAGCGCAAGGCCGCCGAGGGCCGCAGCTGGGTCGACCTCGGCTTCTGGGGCGGGGCGATCCCCGGCAACGCCGCCGACCTCGAACCCCTGCACCGGGAGGGCGTGTTCGGCTTCAAGAGCTTCCTCGCCCCCTCCGGCGTCGACGAGTTCCCGCACGTCGAGGCAGCCGACCTTCGGGCGGCGCTCGCCGAGCAGGCCAGGATCGGGGCGCTGGCGATCATCCACGCCGAGGACCCGGCCGTGCTCGCCGCCGCCCCGCAGCAACCCGGCGCCCGCTACCGGGACTTCCTCGCCTCCCGCCCCGACGGTGCGGAGACCGCCGCCGTCTCCCGCCTGCTGGAGGCGGCCCGGCGCACCGGCGCCCGGGTGCACGTCCTGCACGTCTCCTCCGCCGCCGTGCTGCCCCTGCTGCGCCGGGCCCGGGAGGAGGGCGTGCGGGTGAGCGCCGAGACCTGTCCGCACTACCTGACCCTGGCCGCCGAGCAGGTCCCGGACGGCGACACCGCCTTCAAGTGCTGCCCGCCGATCCGCGACGAGGCCAACCGCGACGCGCTCTGGCAGGCCCTGGCCGACGGGGAGTTCGCCGCCGTCGTCTCCGACCACTCGCCCTCCACCCCCGACCTCAAGCTGCTGCCCGAGTACGGCGGCAGCGGCGACTTTGCCGCCGCCTGGGGCGGCATCGCCTCCCTGCAGCTGGGCCTGCCGGCCGTCTGGACGGAGGCCCGCCGACGGGGCCACGCCCTGGCCGACGTCGTGCGCTGGATGTCCGCCGGACCGGCGGAACTCGCGGGCCTGTCCGCGAGCAAGGGCGCCATCGCCGTGGGCCGCGACGCCGACCTGGTCGCCTTCGACCCCGAGGCCGAATTCGCCGTCCAGGCCCACGCGTTGCACCACCGCAACCCCGTGACCCCGTACGCCGGGCGGCAGTTGAGCGGCGCCGTGCGCGCCACCTGGCTGCGCGGCCGGGCCGTGGACACCGGCGCCGAGCCCTTCGGGCGGCTGATCGTCCGCCCCGCCAACCCCCGTGACCGTCAAGACTTCTGAGGAGAGTCAGTGAGTTCCGTGAGTTCCGTGAGTACTGCCGACACCCCGAGCGCTCCGTTCACCGAGCTGGTCAACCTGGCCTCCCGACTGCTCGGAGCGGGCGTCGTCGCCACCAACGAGGACACCTTCGCGGACGCCGAGAACCTGCTGGTCGCCAAGCCCGCCGAGTTCCGCCCGCACACCTTCGGCCACAAGGGCCAGATCATGGACGGCTGGGAGTCCAAGCGCCGCCGCGGCGCCTCCGCCGAGCAGCCGCACCCCACCGACGAGGACCACGACTGGACGATCGTGCGGCTCGGCGCCGCCGGGGTGATCCGCGGGGTGATCGTCGACACCGCGCACTTCACCGGCAACTACCCCGAGAGCACCGTCGTCGAGGCCGCCTCCGTACCCGGCCACCCCTCGCCCGAGGAGGCGCGGGCCGCCGACTGGACGGTCCTGGTGCCGCGCACCCCGCTGCGCGGGGACACCGCCCACGAGTTCGCCGTGGCCGACGACACCCGCTACACCCACGTGCGGCTGAGCATCTACCCGGACGGTGGCGTCGCCCGGCTGCGGGTGCACGGCGAGGTGCTGCCCGACCCGCGGGAACTGGACGGCCTCACCTTCGACCTGGCCGCCCAGGAGCACGGCGGCGTCGCCGAGGCCGCCTCCGACCGCTACTTCTCCTCCCCGCACAACCTGAACGCTCCCGGCCGCGCCTCCGTCATGGGCGAGGGCTGGGAGACCCGTCGTCGGCGCGACAAGGCCAACGACTGGGTGCAGATCGCCCTGGCCGGGGGCGGTGAGGTCCTGGCCGCCGAGGTGGACACGTCCCACTTTGTCGCCAATGCCCCCGGCTGGGCCGACCTGATCGGCTTCGACGCCTCGGCGGGGCAGGACCCGTCCGAGGGCGACTGGTTCGAACTGCTGCCCCGCACCCGCCTGCAGCCCGACACCCGGCACCGCTTCCGGCTGCCCGGCGGCCGTCCGGTCACCCACGTGCGGATCAACGTCCACCCGGACGGCGGGCTGGCGCGGCTGCGGCTCACCGGCCGCCTGACCGCCGCCGGCCGCACGGCGCTGGCGCTGCGCTGGTTCGACGCCCTGCCGGCCGTCGAGGCCGCCGACGCCCTCACCGCGGTGGGCCTGAGCGGCCAGGAGGCAGCGGCGCTCACCGCCGCCCGCCCGCTGGCGCGGGGCGGGGACGCCGCCGCGCGGGCCCTCGCCGACCTGGCCCCGGGCTCCCGCGAGGCCACCGCCTCCCTGCTCGGCCTCTGAACCACCGTTTCCCGGCGATGAATTGACGAGTCGTCAATTCCGCTTCCCCGTACCACCCTTTGTCGACACCCGAAGGACCCTCCATGCCCAAGACCCTGACCACGGAGTCCGGCGCCCCGATCGCCGACAACCAGAACTCGGCCTCCGCCGGAGAGCACGGCCCGCTGCTCCTCCAGGACCAGCAACTCCTGGAGAAGCTGGCCCGGTTCAACCGCGAGCGCATCCCGGAGCGCGTCGTGCACGCCCGCGGCTCCGGCGCGTACGGCTACTTCGAGGTCACCGACGAGGTGTCGGCGTACACCCGCGCGGCCTTCCTCGCCGGGGTCGGCAAGCGCACCGAGGTGTTCCTGCGCTTCTCCACCGTGGCCGGCAACCTCGGCGCCAGCGACGCGGTGCGCGACCCGCGCGGCTTCGCCGTCAAGTTCTACACGGAGGAGGGCAATTACGACCTCGTCGGCAACAACACCCCGGTGTTCTTCATCAAGGACCCGGTGAAGTTCCCCGACTTCATCCACTCGCAGAAGCGCGACCCGTACACCGGCGTCCAGGAGGCGGACAACGTCTGGGACTTCTGGGCCCACTCGCCCGCCTCGACCCACCAGATCACCTGGCTCTTCGGCGACCGCGGCATCCCCGCCTCGTACCGCCACATGAACGGCTACGGCTCGCACACCTACCAGTGGGTCAACGCCGAGGGCGAGGCGTACTGGGTGAAGTACCACTTCAAGACCAACCAGGGCGTGCGCAGCCTCGACGGCGGCCAGGCCGCCGAGGTCGTCGGCGCCGACGCCGACTCCCACCAGCGCGACCTCCACCAGGCCATCGAGCGCGGGGTGTTCCCGTCCTGGACGCTGTACGTCCAGCTGATGCCCGTCGCGGAGGCCGCGGACTACCGCTTCAACCCCTTCGACCTCACCAAGGTGTGGCCGCACGCCGACTACCCGCTGGTCAAGGTCGGCCGCCTGGTGCTCAACCGCAACCCGGAGAACGTCTTCGCCGAGGTCGAGCAGGCCGCCTTCTCGCCGAACAACTTCGTGCCCGGCATCGGCCCCTCCCCGGACAAGATGCTCCAGGGCCGGCTGTTCGCCTACGCCGACGCCCAGCGCTACCGCCTCGGCGTCAACCACACCCAGCTGCCGGTGAACGCCCCGCGCGCCACCGAGGCGCACACCTACGGCCGGGACGGCCTGGCCGCGCTCAACACGGGCGGCCGGGCGAAGAACTACGAGCCCAACTCCTTCGACGGGCCGACGCAGACGGACGCCCCGCTGGCCGCCCCGGTCAGGGTGGAGGGCCACACCGGCACCTCGGTCACGCCGGCGCACACCAAGGACGACGACTTCTTCCAGGCCGGCGAGCTGTACCGGCTGATGTCCGAGGGCGAGAGGGCCCGGCTCATCGGCAACATCGCGGGCTTCCTCGGGCAGGTCTCCCGCGACGACATCGTGGAGCGCAACCTCGCGCACTTCCGCGCCGCCGACGAGGAGTACGGCGCCCGCCTGGCGGCCGCCGTCGCCGACCTGCGGGCGGGCGACGAGGGCTGAGGCCCGCCCACCCGCCCGACGGGCCCCCACCCCGGGCGGCCGCCGGTCCCCGCGCCACCGGCGGCCGCCGACGGGCCCCTCCTCCCATGGCAGTGGGGGAGGGGCCCGCCGCGGTACGCCCGGATGCCCCGGAGTGCGCCGGGGCATTCTCGGGGCTCGGGCGCGGCTGCACGGAATGTTCACGGATATTCACGGACGGCGGTTGCCGGGCCGCCGCGCTCGATAGGCTGGAGGATGCCCGCGGGCGCTCCGTGGGGGACATCGGAAGGGGACGACATGTCGACACCAGCCCCGGGTCGTCACGCCGCGCCGGACCAGGGCCTCGGCGGCCCGTTCACCTCCCTGCGGTACGCCCTCAGACTGCTGGAGGCGGTCGACCGGCACCCGGACGGCGCGACGCTGGTCGCCCTCGCCCGGGAGACCTCGCTCGGCCTGCCCACTGTGCGCCGCCTCGCCGAACTGCTGGAGATCGAGGGCTACCTCCAGTGCCAGGACGGCGGCTGGGTGCTCGGCGGCACCTTCGCGCTGCTGGGGCAGCACAACCGGGAACAGCTGGTCAAGGCCCGGCTGAACCGCAAACTCGCGGAGCTGCGCGACGAGTTGGGCGCGGCCGTCTACTTCAGCCGGTACCACGACGGGGAGTTGTCGGTGGAGGCCGTCTCGGCCGCCGACCACGCCCCGGCGGTGCAGGAGTGGGTGGACTTCAGGGCCACCGCGCACGCGAGCGCGATCGGCAAGTGCCTGCTTGGGCAGCTCGACGCCGACGCCCTGCGCGACCACCTCTCGCGCCACCCCGTCGCCCGGCTCACCTCCCGCACCGTCACCGACACCGACCAGCTGATGCACCGCCTGGAGCGGCAGCCGGCCACCGTGCCGGTGCTGGACCTCCAGGAGTACGCGCTGGGCACGGTGTGCGCGGCCGTGCCGATCACGGCGGGCAGCACGGTCGGCTGCCTGGCCACCTCGATGCCGGTGGACAACCTGCACAAGCTCAAGGCCGCCGCCGAGCTGCTGGCGGCCCGGGCGGCGCCGCTGATGCTGGCGATGGCGGTCTGACGCGGCTGACACGGCTTCGACGACCGTTTGACGACCGTTCGACGGGCTCTGCTGGACGTTTCGCGTCCGGTGGAGCCCGTTCGTGTTCGCGGGGCGTTCGTTTCCGATCAGTGGTCACCGGAGGCCCGATCACTTATTAGACTCGATGTCGATAAGGGTGGTCGAAACCCTTGTCCCCGGAGCTACCCGCGAGTACGTTGCCCTGAGTCGAGCCGCCGCCCCCAGGTCAGGAGGGCCCTCCATGCCCCGCACCACACCCGTCCCCGCCCTCGCCGCCCCCGCCGCGCGCGTGCACGACAGTCTCGTGCTCGAACCCCGGGACGTCCGCTTCGACTGGGCCCAGCTGCCGCTGCACTGGATCCCGGACGAGCCGATGGCCACCCACGTCATCAACGTGCTGCACCTGCTGCTGCCCGAGGGCGAGCGCTGGTTCGTCAAGGTGTTCAAGGAGGCGCTGCCGCTCATCCGGGACGAGGGGCTGCGCGAGGAGGTGCTCGGCTTCATCGGCCAGGAGGCGATCCACGCCGAGGCGCACCAGGAGGTCCTGGACCACATGCTCGGGCAGGGGCTCGACCCCCGGCCGTACGTCCGCCAGGTGTCGTGGCTGTTCCGGCGCGTCCTGGGGGACAAGCCCGAACTGTCGCCCCGGCGGCGGCGCGAGAACGTCATCGAGCGGGTCGCCTTCATCGCGGCCATCGAGCACTTCACCGCCTTCCTCGGCGACTGGGCGCTCAACTCGCCCGGCCTGGACCGGGCGGAGGCCGACCCGACGATGCTCGACCTGCTGCGCTGGCACGGCGCCGAGGAGGTCGAGCACCGCAGCGTCGCCTTCGACCTGCTGGTCCACCTCGACCCGGGCTACCTGCGCCGGGTGCGGGGCATGCTCGTCTCCGGCCCGCTGCTCGTCCACCTGTGGGTGCGCGGCGCCCGCTTCCTGCTCGCCGCCGACCCGAGCCTGCACGGCCGCCTCAGGCCGACCTGGCGCGAGGCCGGCCGGATCGCCCGCCGCGGCCTGCTGCCCGACCCGGTCCGCTCCGTGCGCTCCGGGCTGCGCTACCTGCGCCCCGGCTACCACCCCACCCAGGAGGGGTCCTCCAGCCAGGCCATCGGCTACCTCGCCACCTCCCCGGCGGCCCGCGCGGCCGCCGGGCGCTGACGGACGACGACGGCGCACGGCCGACGGCGAACAGCGAACAGCGAACAGAAGTCAGCGAACAGATAACAGATAACAGATTTCAGACGACAGATAACAGCGAACAGATGTCACCGAACGAAATCTGTTCGCTGTCATCTGTTATCTGACATCTGTCACCTGACATCTGACATCCGTCCGCTGAAACCTGTCACCCGACCCCCACCCCAAGGACCCTCCCGGATGGACCTGCTCACCCCGCCCCCCGACCTCTACGGCCGCCCCCGCGCCGACACCTTCATGCGCCGGCTCACCGCCTTCGCCGACCGCTACAGCCCCGCCCTCGGCTCGCCCCTCCTGCGCCGCAGCCCGCGCCGCCCGTACAGCCGCCCCGTCCCGCCGCTGCAGCTCGTCGTCACCGCCCGCCGCGCCCTCGCCGCCGACGTCGTCGAGCTCACCCTCGCCGACCCCTCCGGCGGCCCCCTGCCGCACTGGCAGCCCGGCGCCCACCTGCGCCTGGCCCTGCCCTCCGGCCGCGAGCGCCACTACTCCCTCAGCGGCGACCCGGCCGACCGCGCCGCCTACCGCATCGCCGTACGCCGCCTGCCCGGCGGAGGCGGAGGCTCCGTCGAGGTCCACGACGCCCTCCACCCCGGCACCCGGATCACCGCCCGCCGCCCGCGCAACGGCTTCGCCTTCTGCGCCGAGCCCGCCGTGCTCCTCCTCGCCGGCGGCATCGGCGTCACTCCGCTGCTCCCCATGGCCCGCGAGGCGCAGCGCCACGGCCTGGACTGGCGCCTCGTCCACGTCGGCCGCAGCGCCGACACCCTCCCGTACGCGCAGGAGCTGCGCGCCCTCGACCCCGGCCGCGTCGTCCGGCGCACCGACGACGAGCACGGCGGCGTCCCCACCGGCGCCGAGCTGCTCGCCCACGCCCCGCGCGGCGCCGCCGTCTACTGCTGCGGCCCGGCCCCGATGCTCGCCGCCGTCCAGGCCGCCCTGGACGAATCCCCGGCCGCCTCCCTGCACTTCGAGCGCTTCGGCGCCGCCCCCGTCACCGACGGCGCCCCCTTCGCCGTCCGCCTCGGCACGGACGGCCCGACCCTCGACGTCCCCGCCGACCGCTCCGCCCTGGACGTGCTGCGCGAGCGGCGCCCCGACCTCCCGTACTCCTGCCACCAGGGCTTCTGCGGCACCTGCGAGGTCCGCGTCCTGGCCGGCACCCCCGAGCACCGCGACCGCCGCCTCACCCCCGACCGGCGCGAGGCCGGCGCCCTGCTGCCCTGCGTCTCCCGGGCCGCCGAGGGCGAGACCCTCGTCCTCGACCTCTGACAAGGAGCCCCCGTGGCGACAGCGACGACCCCGCCCTTCCGCTACACCGAGCGCGACCTCGCCCGCTTCCGCGAGACCCAGCAGCTCGCCTACCACTGCGCCGAACAGGTCGCCGCCTGGATCGAGCCCGGCGTCACCGAGCGCCAGGCCACCGCCGAGCTGCGCCGCCGCCTGGTCGGCGCCGGGGTGCAGGACTTCTTCCACGTCCCCTTCGCCTGGTTCGGCGACCGCACGGCGTTCCGGCACTTCCACACCCCGCTGCAGTTCTTCGCCGGCAACCGCCGCCTGGAGGAGGGCATGCCGTACGTCCTGGACTGCGCCCCGGTCGTGGACGGCTACACCGCCGACATCGGCTACGGCGGCAAGGTCGGCGAGAACCGCGTCTGGGACCGCCTCGCCGCCGACCTGGAGGTCTACCGCGCGCTGATCCTCGCCGAGGTCCGCGCCCGCAAGCCCCTCAGCGAGGTGTACGCCGCCGTCGACGCGCAGATCGCCGCCCACGGCTACGACAACCGCCACCAGGTCTACCCGGGCCGGGTGATCGGCCACCAGGTCACCCGCAACACCGCCCGGGGCCCGGCCGGGGTGAACGTCTTCGGCTTCGGCGTGCGCACCCTCCAGACCCTCGGCCGCGAGCTCATCTCCGAGCGCCTGCACGGCCGTTCACCGCTGTGGGCGGACGGCCGCTCCTCCCGGCACGCCCCCACCCCGGGCCTGTGGGCGGTCGAGCCGCACATCGGGTTCCGGGGCGTGGGCATCAAGTTCGAGGAACTGCTGGTGGTCACTGAGGACGACGCCTACTGGCTCGACGACGACCTCCCGCACGTCCGCCGCTGGACGACCGCGGCCACCGCGACCGCCGCCCCCACGACCGCCGAGGAGCCCGCCCGATGAGCAGCGCCCCCGTCCACCGCCGGACCGTCCACTCCGGCGGCCTGCCCCTGGCCGTCTTCGAACAGGGCGACCCCGACGCCCCCACCGTCCTGCTCGTCCACGGCTACCCCGACACCCACGCCGTCTGGGACGCCGTCGCCGACGACCTCGCCCGCACCCACCACGTCGTGCGCTACGACGTCCGGGGCGCCGGCGAGTCCGCCGCCCCCGCCGACCGCGACGGCTACCGCCTGGAGCACCTCGCCGACGACCTGTTCGCCGTCGCCGACGTCGTCAGCCCCGACCGCCCGGTGCACCTGCTCGCCCACGACTGGGGCTCCATCCAGTCCTGGGAGGCCGTCACCGCCCCCGGCGCCGAGAACCGCATTGCCTCCTACACCACCGTGTCCGGCCCCAGCCTCGACCACATGGGCCACTGGCTGCGCCACCGCCTGCGCCGCCCCACCCCCCGCCACCTGCGCCAACTCCTGCACCAGGGCCTGCACTCCTGGTACATCACCGCCTTCCACCTGCCCTACCTCGCCCCCGGCGTCTGGCGCCTGGGCCTGGCCCGCGCCTGGCCCCGGGTGCTGCGCGACCTGGAGCACGTCACCCCGCGCGCCGGCCACCCGCAGCCCACCCTGCGCCGCGACGCCGTGCGCGGCATCGAGCTGTACCGCGCCAACTTCCGCCCCGTGCTGGGCAGTCCGCGGGATCGGCCCACCGAGGTGCCCGTCCAGCTGATCACCCTCACCCGGGACCGCTACGTCGCGCCCTTCCTCTCCGAGGGGCTGGAGCGCTGGGTCCCGAACCTGACGCGACGCACGCTGCACGCCGGCCACTGGTCGGCGCTGCTGGAGAAGGGAGCCACCGTGGCCGCCATGGTCCGCGAGTTCACCGCCCGTACGGACCGGGGGAGTTCGAGTGAGCGGGAGGGCCGCCTGGTCGTCGTCACCGGCGGCGGCAGCGGCATCGGACGGGCCACCGCGCTCGCCTTCGCCGAGGAGGGCGCCCGGGTCGTCGTCTGCGACCTCGACCTCCCGGCCGCCGAGCGCACCGCCGAACTCGCCTCCCTGATCGGCCCGAAGGCCCACGCCTACCGGGTGGACGTCTCCGACGGCGCCGCCATGGACGCCTTCGCCGAGGCGGTCGCCGCCGAGCACGGCGTGCCCGACGTGATGGTCAACAACGCGGGCATCGGCCACTCCGGCACCTTCCTGCAGACCACCGAGAAGGAGTGGCAGCGCGTCCTGGACGTCAACCTGTGGGGCGTCATCCACGGCTGCCGCGCCTTCGGCGCCCTGATGGCCGAACGCGGCCGGGGCGGCCACCTCGTCAACGTCTCCTCGGCCGCCGCCTACCTGCCCTCCAAGGCCCTCACCGCCTACGCCACCAGCAAGGCCGCCGTCTTCATGCTCTCCGACTGCCTGCGCGCGGAGTTCGTGGAGCACGGCATCGGCGTCTCCACCATCTGCCCCGGCATCGTCAACACCAACATCACCCGCACCTCCACCTTCTCCGCCACCACCGCCACCGAGCAGGCCGCCAAGCAGGCCCGCGCCGCGAGGCTGTACGCCCGGCGCGGCTTCCCGCCGGAGAAGGTCGCCGCCGCCGTGGTGAAGGCCGTGCGCACCGGCAGGCCGGTCGTGCCCGTCACCCCCGAGGCCAAGGCCGCCCGCTTCCTGAGCCGCCTCAGCCCCGGCCTGCTGCGCCTCGCCGCCCGCCTCAACGTCACCTGAGCGACGAGCGGTTGCAGGAAGCTGCCAAACCCCTCGGAGCACACGGGCCCCACCCGTACGCTCTACCGGCAGGTAACCGACGAGGGGAACAGAGAACAGTGAACAAGCGTCTGGCATCGGTCGTGCTCGGTGTGTCCGGCCTGCTCCTGGCGACCGCCCCGGCGGCCGTCGCGGCCCCCGGGGCCCAGGCGGCCGGCACCCCGGGCGCCCGGGACTGCGGAGCGGTGACGCTCACCGGCAGCCTCCCGGTGCCGCCCGCGGGCCAGACCGTGCGGCAGAGCGTCACCATTGGCGAGGACTGCGCCGTCCACGAGGGCCCCGTCGTCTATGCCCCGGCCGCCGCCCCGAAGACGTTCAAGACCCTGGCCGCGACCGCCGCCGCCGGCAGCCGCAAGGTCACCAGCGCCAACGAGATGTACGACTGCTGCAACATCCGCATGAGCGGCCTCTACACCACCTCCACCTGGACCGCCGCCGACGGCCGGATCAGCAGCGCCGCCACGACCGCCACCCAGGGCTTCAACCGCGAGCCCTGGGACGCCGGCTGGTCGGTCAAGTCCGCCACCAACAGCGACGACTGCACCACCGACTGCGCCGTGGTGAACTCCCAGGCCCACGCCGACTTCTCCTACAAGGGCATCTTCGACACCACCGGCGACTGGTACGACAACACCCACCACACGTACCTGACCCTCAACCCCGACCTCACCTACAGCTGCACCTTCGACGTGCAGCTGCGCCACACCTTCCTCGGCTGGAACTGGCAGCGCAGCTGCCAGGCCGCCTGACCGCTCCGGCGACAGAGCAGCAGAGCGAGAGCGTAGGCCAGGGCCCCCTCGAAAGCCTCCGGGCGTCCCTGGCCTACGATGGCGCCCCGTGGAGATGACAACCGCCCTGTGGTCCTTCGCCCTCGTCGTGGGGCTCCTCACGCTCACGCCCGGCCTGGACACCGCACTCGTCCTGCGCACCTCCGCGCTGGGCCACCGACGGCAGGCCTGGGGCGTGGTCCTCGGCATCCAGACCGGCACCCTGCTCTGGGGCACGCTCACCTCCGCCGGGGTCACCGCCCTGCTGACCGCCTCGCAGCTCGCGTACGAGGTCCTGCGCTGGGCGGGCGCCGCCTACCTGGTGTGGATGGGCGTCGGCATGCTGCGCTCCCGGGGCGCCGGGGCCGAGGCGGAGCGGGAGCCGTGCGACGGCGGCTTCGCGTACGGCTGGCGGCGCGGCACCCTCACCAACCTGCTGAACCCCAAGGTCGGCGTCTTCTACGTGGCGGTGCTCCCGCAGTTCATCCCCGCCGGGGCCCCGCACTTCGCGGCGGGCGTGGCGCTGACCTGCGTCCACGTTGTCGAGGGCGTGCTCTGGTCGGCCGTCCTGGTGGGATTCGCGAAGGCGGTGCGCGGCTGGCTGCAGCGGCCGTCCGCGCGCCGCCTGATGGACCGGGTGACCGGCGCCGTGGTGATCGGCTTCGGCCTGAAGCTCGCACTGGACTGAGAACCCACTGCCCGCGCTCGCACTGGACTGAGAACCCACCGCCCGCGCTCGCACTCGCCCGTGCTCGTACGGGGCCGAGAACTCACCGCCCGCGCCGGGCCAGCCCCTCCGCGAGCTCCTCGGCGTTCATGCACAGGTGCACGTCGACCTCCGCGCCGAGCTGCAGCCAGAACGGCTCGCAGGTGGCGACGAGCGCCGCCTCGTCCGGCACGTCGGTGACGAGCACCATGGCGCGGCGCCCGCCGCGGTTGAAGAAGTACGCCGCCTCGGGCTTGAGTTGGCCCATGATCTGTTCGAAGAGCGGGCGGATCGCGCCGTCCGTGATGAGCTTGTTCGACGTCTGGGTGTCGAGGGTGACCTCCAGCAGGGCACGCATGACCCCTGCTCCTTCCCCGGGCCCGGGACGGGCCCGCACCTCCAGCCTCCGCCCCCGGGAGCGGCCACGCAACGTGACGGTCAGGCGGCGTGCGTCCGGGGCGCCGGCTCCTCGGGACGAGCGGCCGGGGCCGCCTCGTGGTGGATCGGCCCCTCGCCGGAACTCAGCGGCAGGCAGCTGCCGCCGCGCCGGTGCGCGACGATCTCGGCGGCCACCGACACCGCCGTCTCCTCCGGGGTCCGCGCGCCCAGGTCGAGCCCGATCGGCGAGCGCAGCCGCGCCAGTTCGGCCTCGCCCAGCCCCGCCTCGCGCAGCTTCGCCAGCCGCTCCCGGTGGGTGCGCCGCGAGCCCATCGCGCCGACGTAGCCGAGGGGCAGCCGCAGTGCCCGCTCCAGCAGCGGCACGTCGAACTTGGCGTCGTGGGTGAGCACGCACACCACGGTGCGTCCGTCGATCCGGCCGCGCTGGGAGTCCAGGTAGCGGTGCGGCCAGTCGACGACCACCTCGTCCGCCTCCGGGAAGCGCCGCTTCGTCGCGAAGACGGGACGGGCGTCGCAGACGGTGACGCGGTAGCCGAGGAAGCGGCCGATCCGGGCGACGGAGGCGGCGAAGTCGATCGCCCCGAAGACGAGCATCCTGGGCGCGGGCACGCAGGACTCGACGAACCAGGTGACGGTGCCCAGCCCCCGCTCGTCGCAGGGCCGCCCGTCCAGGCCGAGGACGACCTGCCCGGTGCGCCCGGCGTCCAGCATGGCCCGCGCCTCGGCGGCGATCGCCCGCTCCAGCGCGCCGGTGGTGGACGGCCCGGCGGCCAGCGTCCCGCGGTGCCCGCCGGCGGTGACGGCGAGGGTGGCGCCGAGGAGGTCGCCGGGCCCGTCGACGACCCGGGCGAGGGCCACGGGGGCGCCGTCGGCGAGGAGCTCCAGGCCCGCGTCCATTCCGGCGTCGGCGCCGGGGACGACGGGCTGGACGAACACGTCCAGCACCCCGCCGCAGGTCAGCCCGACGGCGAAGGCGTCCTCGTCGCTGTACCCGAAGCGCTCCAGCACGGGCTCGCCGCTGAGGATCGCGGCCCGGCACAGCTCGTACACGGCGCCCTCCACGCACCCGCCGGAGACGCTGCCGACCGCCTCGCCGTCCGCCGACACGGCCAGTGCGGCGCCCGGCTCGCGCGGGGCGCTGCCCGAGACGCCGACGACGGTGGCCACGGCGAAGGACCGCCCGGCCGCGTGCCAGGCCCGTACCTGCTCGGCGATGTCCTGCATGGCGTACCGCTCTCCTCACACAATGTCGACAGTAGCGGGGGCGCCGCCGTACGGGAAACGATCCCGTACGGCGGCGGGTGCGGGCTGGGCAGGGGCTGGGCAGGGGCGGGGTCAGTGCACCCCCAGCCACCCCTTGAGCGGCGTCAGCGCGAAGTAGCCGAGGAAGACGAGGGTCAGCACCCACATCAGCACGCCGGGCTCGCGCCACCGCCCCCGGCCGGCCTTGATCACCGTGTACGAGACGACGCCGGCCGCGACGCCCGCCGTGATGCTGTACGTGAACGGCATCAGCACGCAGGTCAGGAACGCGGGGATCGCCACGTCCCGGTCCGACCAGTCGATGTGCCGGGCCTGGCTCATCATCATCGCGCCGATCACCACCAGGGCCGCCGAGGCGACCTCCACCGGGACGATCCCGGCCAGCGGCGAGAAGAACAGCATCAGCGCGAACAGGCCGCCGGTGACGACGGAGGCGAGCCCGGTGCGGGCGCCGTCGCCGACGCCGGTGGCGGACTCGACGAACACCGTCTGCCCGGAGGCGCCCGCCAGGCCGCCGACCGCGCCGCCGGCGCCGTCGACCAGCAGCGCCCTGGACAGGCCGGGCATGCGGCCGCGTTCGTCCGCGAGCCCGGCCTCGGTGCCGACGCCGATGATGGTGGCCATCGCGTCGAAGAACCCGGCCAGGACGAGGGTGAACACGGCCACGGAGGCGCTGATCGCGCCCATGCCGTGCCCGCCGAAGGCGCCGAACAGGTCGACGTGGCCGAACAGCGAGAAGTCGGGCGCGGAGACGGGGCTGCCGGGCCACACCGGCACGGTGCTCTTCCAGGCCGAGGCGGGCACGTCGGCCAGCTTGTTGACGGCGACGGCGAGCACCGTGCCCCCGGCGATGCCGAGCAGGATGGCGCCGCGCACGCCGCGCGCCATCAGCACGAAGATGGCGAGCAGGGTGACGCAGAAGACCAGGACGGGCCAGCCGGTCAGCTCCCCGGCCGGGCCGAGGGAGAGCGGGGTGGGCCCGCCGGTGTGCACGAACCCGGCCTTGTAGAGGCCGATGACGGTGACGAACAGGCCGATGCCGATGGTGATCGCGTGCTTGAGCGGCAGCGGGATGCCGTTCATGATCCTCTCGCGCAGCCCGGAGACCACCAGCAGCACGATCAGCAGCCCGTAGACCACGCAGAGCCCCATGGCCTGCGGCCAGGTGGTGTGCGGCACGACGAGCGCGGAGACGGCCCCGGAGACGGACAGCCCGGCGGCCAGCGCCAGCGGCACGTTGCCGACCAGGCCCATCAGCAGGGTGGTGACGGCGGCGGCGAGCGCGGTGGCGGTGGTCAGCGCGGCGTGGTCGAGCTTGGCACCGGTGGCGTCCGCGCCGCCGAGGATCAGCGGGTTGAGCAGGACGATGTACGCCATCGCCATGAAGGTGGTGAGCCCGCCGCGAAGTTCGCCCGCGAGGCTCGACCCCCGGGCGGAGACCTTGAAGTAGGCGTCCAGGACGCCTGATGGGACCGGGGCCGGGGCCCGGGTGGGGGCCTCGGATCTGTCGTCGGTGGTGCCGGGCTCCGTGGGGATCCGGGTCATGTCCACTCCCAAGTGTCAAAGGGGGTTGGGGTGGGCGAGCCGACCTGACCGCCGGTCCACGGGGGGACGGGCGCAGGGGGACGCATCGACTCACGGCAGGGTGGGTGGGGGCGCACCGCGCGGCGCCCCGGCGTGGGCGCGGCGGTGGGGCCCGGGGCGGCGCGTCGGGATGCGCGGCCCCGGGGGTTCAACGTTCCGGGCTCAACTGCCCGGGCTCAACTGCCTGGGCTCAACTCCTCGGCTCAGCCCGGCTGTTCGGTGGTCAGGTGCTCGGGCCGGACGGGAATCCGGTTGAGCGCCAGGCCGGTGGCGGCGCGGATCGCCGCGACGATCGAGGGCGTCGCGGAGACGGTCGGCGCCTCGCCGACCCCGCGCAGCCCGTACGGGGCGTGGGGGTCGGGCAGTTCGAGGATCTCCACCGGGATGGGCGGGGTGTCCAGGATGGTGGGGATCAGGTAGTCGGTGAAGGAGGCGTTGCGCACCTTGCCGTCGCGCACGATGATCTCCTCCATCACGGCCAGCCCGAGCGCCTGGGTGCAGCCGCCCTGGATCTGGCCGACGACGGAGAGCGGGTTGAGCGCCTTGCCGACGTCCTGGACGGCGGTCAGCTCGACCACCTTGACCAGGCCCAGCTCCACGTCCACGTCGACCACCGCGCGGTTGGCGCAGAAGGTGTACTGGACGTGGCCGAAGCCCTGCCCGGTGACCTTGTCGAAGGCCTCGGTGGGCCGGTGGTGGTGCTCGCGGGTGAGGTCGATCGCCTCGTCCCCGAGCAGGTCCACGATGGAGGTCAGCACGCCCGCGCTCGCCGAGACGACCTTGCCGCCGGCCAGCGAGAGGTCGTGCTGCGTCCAGCCGTAGCGCCGCCGCCCCTTCTCCAGCAGGGCGTTGCGCACGGCCTCGGCGGCCAGCTTCACCGCGCCGCCGGTCATGTACGTCTGGCGCGAGGCGGAGGTCGAACCGGCCGACCCCACCTCGGTGTTGGCGGGGTGGATGGTGACCTGCTCGACGCCCAGTTCGGTGCGGGCGATCTGCGCGTGGACGGTGACACCGCCCTGCCCGACCTCGGCCATCGCGGTGTGCACCAGGGCGACGGGCTCGCCGCCGATGGCCTCCAGGCGCACCCGGGCGGTGGAGTAGTCGTCGAAGCCCTCGGAGAAGCCGACGTTCTTGATGCCCACCGAGTACCCGACCCCGCGCACGATCCCCTCGCCGTGCGAGGTGTTGGACAGCGCCCCGGGCAGCCGCCGCACGTCGAGGTGCTGAGTGTCCAGGGGCGGCGGCAGCGGCATGTCCTTGACGCGGCGCAGTAGTTCGGCGACGGGCGCGGGCGCGTCGATCTCCTGCCCGGTCGGCATCCGGTCGCCCTGGGTGACGGCGTTGATCTGCCGGAGCTCCACCGGGTCCATGCCGAGTTCGGCCGCCAGTTTGTCCATCTGCGACTCGTAGCCGAAGGCCGCCTGCACCGCGCCGAAGCCGCGCATCGCCCCGCAGGAGGGGTTGTTGCTGTACAGCGCGATCGCGTGCATCCGCACGTTCGGGATGACGTACGGGCCGTGGCCGAGCGAGGCCGCGTTGCCGACGACGGCGGGGGAGGCGGAGGCGTAGGCGCCGCCGTCCAGCACGATCCGGCAGTCCGCGTACACGAGCTTCCCGTCGCGGGTGGCGCCGTGCTCGTAGTGCATCCGCGCGGGGTGGCGGTGGACGTGGCCGAAGAAGGACTCGTCCCGGGAGTAGACGATCTTGACGGGCTTGCCGGTGCGCAGCGCCAGCAGGCAGGCGTGGATCTGCATCGACAGGTCCTCGCGGCCGCCGAAGGCCCCGCCGACCCCGGCGAGGGTCAGGCGGACCTTCTCCTCGGGCAGGCCGAGCACCGGGGCCATCTGCTGGCGGTCCACGTGCAGCCACTGGGTGGCGATGTAGAGGTCGACGCCGCCGTCCTCGGCCGGCACCGCCAGGCCCGACTCGGGGCCCAGGAACGCCTGGTCCTGCATGCCGACCTCGTAGTCCCCGCTGACCACGACGTCCGCCAGGGCCCGCACCTCGTCGGTGACGCCGAGGCCGGAGACGAGGTGCTGCTCGTGGCAGATGTTGCCGTGCGCGTGGGACTTGTACTCGTGCGGCTCGTGCACGTACCCGTACGTCTCGGGGTGGAGGCACTGCTCCTCGGTGACGATCGGGTCGAGCACCTCGTACGCGACCCGGATCTTCTCCACCGCCCGCCGGGCCGTCTCCGGGTGGTCGGCGGCGACGAGCGCGATCGCCTCGCCGTGGTAGCGGACCTTGTCGATGGCCAGCGCGGGCTGGTCGGCGATCTCCAGCCCGTAGTACTTGGCGCCGGGGATGTCCTCGTGGGTGAGCACCGCGTACACCCCGGGCACCGTCAGCGCCTCGGAGACGTCCACGGACAGGATGTTCGCCCGGGGGTGCGGGGAGCGCAGGGCCGTGCCCCAGAGCATGTCCTCGTGCCACATGTCCGAGGAGTACGCGAACTCGCCGCGCACCTTCAGCGTGCCGTCCGGGCGCAGCGGCGAGCCGCCGATGCCGCCGCCGGCCGCCTGGTGGATGTTCTGCAGGTTCTTCTGCCCCTGCACGGTGCGCGCGCTCACGTCGAACTCCCGTCGTCCCCGGCGCACTTGCGGGCCGAGGCGAGCCGCACCGCGTCCATGATCTTCTCGTAGCCGGTGCAGCGGCACAGGTTGCCCGACAGCGCCTCGCGGATGTCGTCGTCGCCCGGGGCGGGGTCGCGCTCCAGCAGGGCGTCGGTCTGCACCAGCAGCCCGGGGGTGCAGAAGCCGCACTGGACGGCCCCGGCGTCCACGAACGCCTGCTGGACGAGGCCGAGCCGCCCCTCCCCGTCGGCCAGGCCCTCGACGGTGCGCACCTCGCGGCCCTGCACCTGCCCGGCGGCGACCAGGCAGGAGCACACCGGCACGCCGTCCAGGTAGACGGTGCAGGAGCCGCACTCGCCCTGCTCGCACGCGTTCTTCGAGCCGGGCAGGCCGACCCGCTCGCGCAGGACGTAGAGCAGGCTCTCGCCCTCCCACACGTCGTCGGCCTCGACGGGCCTGCCGTTGGCGGTGAACGTGACCCTCATGCCGCGCTCCCAATCTGCTTGCGGTAGTCGTTCCAGCACCAGGTGAGGGTGCGCCGCGCCATCACGGCCAGCGCGTGGCGCCGGTACTCGGCGGTGCCGCGGACGTCGTCGATGGGGGAGGCGGCGGCCCTGACCAGCTCGCCGAAGCGCCGGACGACCTCGGGGCCCGGCGCCTCCCCGCTCTCCCAGAGCCCGCGCCGGGCGAACTCCTGGGCCAGGTACTCCTCGGCCTCGACGGCGCGGCGCGGGGTGGGGGCGGCCGAGCCGATGCCCGTGCCGACCGTGCCGTTCTTCGGGTGCAGGGCGAAGCCGAACGCGCAGACCGCGATGACCATCGCGTTGCGGGTGCCGATCTTCGAGAACTGCTGCGGCCCGTCGGCGACGGGGATGCGCACCGCCCGGATCAGCTCGTCCGGCTCCAGGCTGTTGCGCTTCACGCCGACGTAGAAGTCGTCGATCGGGATCAGCCGGGTGCCGCGCACCGAGGCCGCCTCGACGAACACGTCCCGCCCGGCCGCCAGCAGCGCCGGGTGCGAGTCGCCGGCCGGGGAGGCGGCGCCCAGGTTGCCGCCGACGCTGCCGCGGTTGCGGATCTGCGGCGAGCCCACGGTGTGCGCGGCCAGCGCCAGCCCGGGCAACGGCCCGGACAGCTCCTCGATGATCCGGGCGTACGGGACGGCCGCGCCCAGGCGCACCGTGCCGCCCTCCACGGACCACTCGGCGAGCTCGGCGACGCGGTTCAGGTCGAGGACCGCGGCGGGGCGGTGCACGTCGAAGTTCAGCTCGACCATGACGTCCGTGCCGCCCGAGATCGCCGTCGCGTCCGGGTGAGCGGCCTTCGCCGCGAGCGCCTCGTCCCAGGTGGCGGGCCGAAGGAACTCCATGCGGGTGTCTCCTCACGTTCTCGCCCGCCGGGGCTCCGGCGGCGTGCCGCCCAGTGAACCGCTGTGACGCGGCCCACTGGCAGTCACCGATGGCATGAAGCCCCGGCTGTGGTCCGGCCCGGCATCCTGTACGTTCCTCTAAGGCGGCCGTCCGGGCCGTCCGGGTGTTCCCCGGGCGCCACCTCCGACCGTAATCCCGCCGTGACCGGGAGGCCACGGCCCCGTGATCCGCCCTCCCGCCCGTCCCGTTCCTGCGGCCCCGGCGATCGGGCACACTGTCACCCCACCCCCACGCCCTGCCCTCGCTAAGGAGTCCGCGGATGCGCGTCCGTGACCTGCTCGCCCCCGGCGCCCCCCGCCTGCGCCTGCTCGCGGCCGAGGAGGAGCTGGACCGGCAGGTCGGCGGCGTGATGACCACGGACCTCCAGGACCCGGGCCGCTACCTGCACGGCGGCGAGCTGGTCCTCACCGGCATGCTCTGGCGCACCGGCCCCGCCGACTCCGAGCGCTTCGTGCGCACCCTCGCCGCGGGCGGCGCCGTCGCCCTGGCCGCCGGGGAGGCCGAGGTCGGCCCCGTCCCCGCCGACCTGGTGGAGGCCTGCCGCCGCCACCGGATGCCGCTGCTCGCCGTCCCCGACGACATCGCCTTCGGCACCGTCACCGAGTTCATCGGCCGCCAGGTCTCCGCCGACCGCGCCGCCGACCTCGCCGCCCTGGTCGACCGCCACCGCCTGCTGGTCTCCGCCGCCGGGGGCGGCGGCCTCGACGCCGTCCTCGACCTCCTCGGCGGCGACCTCGACCTCGACTGCTGGGTGCTCACCCCCACCGGCGCCGTCATCGCGGGCCCCGGCGAGCGCCTCGGCGCCGCCGACCGCGACCAGCTGGTGCGCGCCCACCTCGCGGCCCAGCGCGGCCGGCGCCGCCCCCCGCACCGCGCCCGCCTGGCCGACGGCTTCTACTCCCTGCTGCCCGCCGCCGCCTCGCCCGACGACGAGCGGCCGCTGGCCGACTGGCTGCTCGTCGTCGCCGGGGACGTCACCGAGTGGACGCCCAAGCGCCAGCAGCTCGCCGAGAACCTCGCCCGGCTCGTCGCCGCCGAGCGGCACCGCCGCGACGAGGGCCGCAGGCTGCGCCGCCGCCTCGCCGACGAACTGCTCGCCCTGCTGCGCCGCGACGCCGACCCGGCCGAGATCGGCCGCGCCCTGTACGCCTCCACCGCGATGGCCGCCCGCTACGAGTCCCCCGAGCCCAAGTCCCTTGAGGGGGAGGGTTCCTGGCTGGTCGTCAGCGCCGAGGGGACCGGCCTTCCCGAGGGCGCCGTACGGGCCCTGCTGGAGGAGGCGGTCGGCGGCACCACCGACCGCGCGCTGGTCGCCGGCACCGGCTCCGGCGCCGTCGTGGTGCTGCCCGCCGCCCTGGAGGGCGCCGTCCCCGCCGAGGCGCTGCGCGCCCTGCTCGCCCCGCTGGAGGCCGGGCTCGGCTCCGAGGGCCGCGTCACCCTGGGCGTCTCGGCGCCCGCCGCCGAGCCCGGCGGCCTGCGCGGCGCCCTGGAGGAGGCCCGGCACGCCCGCCGCATCGCCGCCGCCCGGATCGGCCGGGTCTGCGTGGCCGGGCCCGAGGAGCTGGCCTCGCACGTCCTGCTGCTGGCCGCCGTCCCCGACGAGGTCCGCCGGGCCTTCCGCGGCCGGCTGCTGGACACGGTGATCGCCTACGACCTGGAGCACCAGGCCGACCTCGTCCGCACCCTGGAGGCGTTCCTGCGCTCCGACGGCTCCTGGACGCGCTGCGCCGCGCAGCTGCACGTCCACGTGAACACCCTGCGTTACCGGATCGGCCGGATCGAGGAGCTGACCGGCCGGGACCTCTCCCGGCTGGAGGACCGGGTGGACTTCTACCTGGCCCTCGAACTGGCCTGAGCGCTCCCGGGGTGGCCCGGACGTACGCCGAGGGGCCCGCCGCGAACGATCGCGGCGGGCCCCTCGGCGTACCCGGAGTGGGAGGGCGGGCGGCTCTACTGGGGCGGGATGACACCCGTCATCCACTCGAAGACGCCCGGCACCATGGTCTTCCACATGTCGGTGGTGTGCGGGCCGTTGGTCTCCTGGATCTGCACCTTGGTCGGGTCCTTGGCCGCCGCGGCGACCGCCTGCGCGTCCTCCAGGCCGTCGCCCTTCTTGCCGGCGATCAGCAGCGAGACCTTCGGCGGGGTCTGGGCGGTCTTGAGGATGGTGACCGGGTTGTTGGCCTCGCGCAGCTTCGGGTCCTTGCCGACCAGCGAGTCGGGCTCGCCCGCCGGGTCGTTGTAGCCGGAGAGCGAGATCGCGGCGCGGTACCGGTTGGGGTGGGCCACGGCCAGCTTCAGCGCGCAGTGGGCGCCCGCGGAGTAGCCGGCGATGCCCCAGCGGTCCGGGTTCGGGTCGGCGCGGAAGTTGTCCAGCACCATCTGCGGGACGTCCCGGGTGATCCACGCGTCGGCGTTGATCTTGCCGGGGATGTCGGTGCAGCCGGCGTCCTGGTTGCTGCCCAGCAGCAGGGTGCGCGGGGTGACCAGGATGAACGGGGAGACCTTGCCCTGCTGCATCAGCGGCTTGAGCTGCTCGGAGACCTTGAGGCTGCCGTACCAGGTGGAGGAGGAGCCGGGGAAGCCGGGGATCAGCTCGACCACCGGGAACTTCTTGTCCTTGAACGCCGGGTCGTCGTACTGCGGCGGCAGCCAGACCAGCACCTCGCCGTCGACGCCGGAGACCTGGCCCTTGAGGTCGGTCTTCTGCACGTCCTTGGGCACCAGCCGGTCGTCGACCGAGCTGAACTTCTGGGTCACCTTCGGCTGCTTGGCCGCGTCCCCGCCGCCGACCGGGTGCCCGTTCGCGTCCAGCGGGGCCACCGAGGGAACGGCCCGGACGTGGTCGCCGGTGCCGAGCAGGTCGTCCCAGGTCCCGTAGATCAGGTTCGCGTTGTTCACCATCACGAAGACCATCAGCACGGCCGTGACCTGGCAGAACATGATCATGACCAGGCGGGAGAGCACGCGCACCGGATTCGGGCCGCGGACCTTGCCCCAGAACAGCAGCGCCACCGCGATGGACACCGGCACCAGGATGACGGTGAGGATGAAGAATGGCGTACCTGTGAGTTGCATCAAGTTCTCGTATCCGGGTAGCTGGCCGCCCGGGCCCCACTCGCCCGAACGCACTCCAATGCATCAGACGGTGAGAAACCGATGATCGGTTGCCGTCCGAATCTGTGCGGAACCTGAGAGGAACATCACGTGACCGTGCTGCTCCTCTTTCGGGTCGGCCCATAGTCTGCCACCCGGACGGACGCCGTCCGGACGGGATGCCCAGCGAACTCCCAGAATCGGTCCCCCGGAGAACCCTACCCCGGGCACCGCGCGCGCCGCCGGGCGAGGCGGTGCGAGCCCGCGCGGCCCCGGAAGGGAGACTAGGGGGATGAGCACAACCCGCTTTCGCCCGTCCCGCCGCCTCTGGCCCGTGTGCGCCGTCCTCGCGCTCGCGGTCGCCGCGGCCGGCTGCAGCAGTACCGGAGGCAGACGCGCCGAGGAGGCCCGCGCCAAGGCCGCGGCCGCCGGCGGCAGCGCCGTCACCACCCCGCGCTGGAAGGTCGCCATGGTGACCCACGCCGGAGCCGGCGACGCCTTCTGGGACAGCGTGCGCAAGGGCGCCGAGCAGGCCGCCGCCAAGGACAACATCACCTTCCTGTACTCCAACGACGCGCAGACCCAGAACCAGGTCCAGCTCGTCCAGGCCGCCATCGACCAGAAGGTCGACGGCCTGCTGGTCACCCTCGCCAAGGGCGACGCCATGGCCGAGGTCCTCGGCAAGGCCAAGGCCGCCGGCATCCCCGTGATCACCGTGAACTCCGGCCAGGAGTACTCCCAGAAGTTCGGCGCGCTCACCCACATCGGCCAGGACGAGTCCACCGCCGGCCAGGCCGCCGGGGCCGAACTGGCCGCACGCGGGCGGAAGAACGTGCTCTGCGTCATCCACGAGCAGGGCAACGTCGGCCAGGAGCAGCGTTGCGGCGGCGCCCAGGCCAAGTCCGGCGCCGGGTTCCAGGTGCTCTACGTCAACGGCGTCAACATGCCCGACGCCCGCGCCGCGATCTCCGCCAAGCTCCAGGCCGACCAGGGCATCGACACCGTCCTCACCCTCTCCGGCCCGATGGCCGCCACCGGCCTGCAGGCCGTCCAGGACGCGCACCGCGCCGTCGAACTGGACACCTTCGACCTCGGGACGCAGGTCGTCTCCGGCCTCAAGTCCGGCGCCGTCGGCTTCGCCGTCGACCAGCAGCCCTACCTCCAGGGCTACGAGGGCGTCGACCTGCTGTGGCTCTACAGGTCCAACCTCGACATGCTCGGCGGCGGCAAGCCCGTCGAGACCGGCCCGCAGATCCTGACCAAGGACGACGCGGACAAGCTCGCCGAGTACGTCGCGAGGGGGACCAGGTGAGCACCGCCGCCCCCGACCTCCTCGTCCAGGACCGCCCGGCGGCCCTGCGCCGGCTGCTCGCCCGGCCCGAACTCGGCGCGCTGATCGCCGCCGTCGCGGTGTTCGCCGTCTTCGCCGCCGTCGCCGAGCCCTTCCTGCGGGTCTCCTCGCTGGGCACCGTGCTCTACGCGGCCTCCACCATCGGCATCATGGCCGTGCCGGTCTCGCTGCTGATGATCGGCGGCGAGTTCGACCTGTCCGCCGGCGTGCTCGTCACCACCGCCGCGCTGACCTCCTCGATGGTCTCCTACCAGTTCACCGCCGTCACCTGGGTCGGCGTCCTGGTCTCGCTCGCCGTCACCCTGGCCTTCGGCTGGTTCAACGGCTGGATGCTGGGGCGCACCGGGCTGCCCAGCTTCATCGTCACCCTGGGCAGCTTCCTGATGCTCACCGGCGCCAACCTCGGTGTCACCAAGGCGATTTCGGGCACCGTCTCCACCAAGTCCATCGCCGACATGCAGGGCTTCGAGACCTGCCGGTGGCTGTTCGCCTCCGAGGTGAGCATCGGCGGGCTGTCGATCAAGGCCACCGTCTGGTGGTGGCTGGGCCTGCTCGCCGTCGGCAGCTGGGTCCTGCTGCGCACCCGCTTCGGCAACTGGGTCTTCGCCGTCGGCGGCGACGCCGAGGCCGCCCGCGCCGTCGGCGTGCCCGTCGCCCGGACGAAGACCGTCCTCTACCTCGGCGTCGGCTTCGGCGCCTGGGTGCTCGGGCAGCACCTGCTGTTCTCCTTCGACACCGTGCAGTCCGGCGAGGGCGTCGGCAACGAGCTGATCTACATCGTCGCGGCCGTCATCGGCGGCTGCCTGATCACCGGCGGCTACGGCTCCGTGGCGGGCTCCGCGCTCGGCGCGCTGATCTTCGGCATGGCCAGCAAGGGGATCATCTACGCCCAGTGGAACCCCGACTGGTTCAAGTTCTTCCTCGGCGCGATGCTGCTGCTGGCCGCGCTGCTCAACGCCTACGTCAAGCGCCGGGCCGAACGGGGGCCGCGATGAGTGGCGCGGAACTCCTCTCCCTGGAGGGCGTCGGCAAGACGTACGGGACGGTGCGGGCGCTCCAGGACGTCTCGCTGACGCTGCGCGCGGGCGAGATCAGCTGCGTGCTCGGCGACAACGGCGCCGGCAAGTCCACCCTGATCAAGATCATCGCGGGGCTGCACCGGCACGACGAGGGCGTCTACACCGTCGCCGGGGAGGAAGTGCGCCTCGACTCCCCGCGCCAGGCCCTGGACCTCGGCATCGCCACCGTCTACCAGGACCTCGCCGTCGTCCCGCTGATGCCGGTGTGGCGCAACTTCTTCCTCGGCTCCGAGCGCGGCCTGCGCCGCTGGGGCGGGCTTCGCCTGGACGCCGACGGCATGCGCGCCACCACCCGCGAGGCGCTCGCCCGGATGGGCATCGACCTCCAGGACGTCGACCGGCCGATCGGCACCCTCTCCGGCGGGCAGCGCCAGTGCGTGGCCATCGCCCGGGCCGTCCACTTCGGCGCCAAGGTGCTGATCCTGGACGAGCCCACCGCGGCGCTGGGCGTCAAGCAGTCCGGGGTGGTGCTCAAGTACGTCACCGCCGCCCGCGACGCCGGGCTCGGGGTCGTCCTGATCACCCACAACCCGCACCACGCGTACCTGGTCGGCGACCACTTCACCCTGCTCAAGCGGGGGCGGATGGCCGGCAGCCACGCGCGTGCGGAGATCGGCCTCGAACAGCTCACCACGGAGATGGCCGGGGGCTCCGACCTCGCCGAGCTCTCCCACGAGCTGGCCCGGCCCTCGTCCAGTGACCCCCGAGAACCCCGTGAGGAGCGTCCGCAGCCGTGACCAGCACCCCGGGCGGCACCCGGCCGCCCGTCCTGCCCACTCTGCTGGGCCTCGGCCCGCGCGCCGAGCGCCGCCGCCGCGCCCTGCCCGCCGGGATACTGCGACTGCCCACCATCGGCGTCGACATCGGCGGCACCAAGGTCGTCGCCGGGGTCGTGGACGGGGAGGGCACGGTGCTCGAGAAGCTGCGCACCGACACCCCCCACAAGAGCAAGAGCGCCAAGGTCGTCGAGGACGTCATCGTCGACCTGGTGCTCCAGCTCGCCGACCGGCACGACGTCCACGCGGTGGGCATCGGCGCGGCCGGCTGGGTCGACGCCGACCGCTCCCGGGTGCTCTTCGCCCCGCACCTCAACTGGCGCAACGAGCCGCTCCAGCAGGCCCTCAGCGAGCGACTGCGCTTCCCGGTGATCGTCGAGAACGACGCCAACGCCGCCGCCTGGGCCGAGTGGCGCTTCGGCGCCGGGCGCGGCGAGGACCACATGGTGATGCTCACCCTCGGTACGGGCATCGGCGGCGCCGTCGTCCGCGACGGGTACGTGGACCGCGGGAAGTACGGGCTGGCGGGGGAGTTCGGGCACATGCAGGTGCTGCCCGGCGGGCACCGCTGCCCCTGCGGCAACCGGGGCTGCTGGGAGCAGTACTCCTCGGGCAACGCGCTGGTGCGCGACGCCCGGGAGCTGGTCGCCGAGGAGTCCCCGGTGGTGCAGCCGCTGCTCGCCCGGGCGGGCGGCACGGTCGAGGGCATCACCGGGCCGCTCGTCACCGAGGCCGCGCAGGACGGGGACCCGGTGGCGACGGAGCTGCTCTACGAGGTCGGCACCTGGCTGGGCGTCGGCATCGCCAACCTGGCCGCCGCCCTCGACCCGGGCCGCTTCGTCATCGGCGGCGGCGTCTCCGAGGCCGGCGACCTCCTCCTCGGCCCCGCCCGCGACACCTTCCGCCGCACCCTCACCGGCCGCGGCTTCCGCCCCGAGGCCGCCATCGTCCACGCCGCCCTCGGCAACGAGGCCGGCCTGGTCGGCGCGGCCGACCTGGCCCGCCAGGTGGCGCGGCGCTTCCGCACCATCAAGCGGCGGCGGGTGGAGCGCAGCGCGCCGTAGGGCGGGCGCCCGGTGACGGGACGGGGCGGGCGAACAGATCACAACTTTCAGATTTCAACTTTCAGATTTCAGACGACAGCGAACAGATGACAGCTGACAACTTTCAGCGAACAGATGTCAGCTGGCGTTCGCTGACATCTGTTCGCTGAAAGTTGTGATCTGTTCGCCGCCCGCTGTCATCCGATCGTCATACGGCGTGGTTGTCCCATCGGCGGCCCCTGGGTAACAACGGAGGTGACGTCGACTCAGGAGGACACGCATGAGGGCACTCGCCCGTCTCGTACCGTCGCTGTTGGCCGCCACGGCCCTGGTCTGGGCCACCACCGGCCCCGCCGCAGCGGCGGCCCCGCCGCCCAAGGCCCCCGAGGCGGTGGGCTGGGGCGGGGCGGTCGCCAGCGTGGACGCGGACGCCACCGCCGCCGGCATCGAGGTGCTGAAGCAGGGCGGCAACGCCGTGGACGCGGCGGTGGCCGCCGCCGCAGCCCTCGGGGTCACCGAGCCGTACTCCTCCGGCATCGGCGGCGGCGGGTACTTCGTCTACTACGACCACGCCACCGGCCGGGTCCACACCATCGACGGCCGCGAGGTCGCCGGCCGCACCGCCGACTCCGGGCTGTTCCTGGAGGACGGCAAGCCGCTGCCCTTCGCCGACGCCGTCACCAGCGGCCTGTCCGTCGGCGTCCCCGGCACCCCCGCCACCTGGGACGCGGCGCTGCGCCAGTGGGGCACCCGCTCGCTCGCCGACACCCTGCGCCCCGCCGAGCGGATCGCCGACAACGGCTTCGTCGTCGACGACACCTTCCGCGGCCAGACCGCCGACAACTACGCCCGGTTCAAGGACTTCCCCGCCACCGCCAAGCTCTTCCTCCCCGGCGGCCGGCTCCCCGAGACCGGCAGCGTCCTGCGCAACCCCGACCTCGCCGCCACCTACCGGCTGCTCGGCAAGGACGGCGTGAACGCCTTCTACCAGGGCGAGTTGGCGAAGGACATCGCCGCCACCGTCCAGCACCCGCCCGTCGACCCGGCCTCCGGCCGCACCGCCCGCCCCGGCAAGGTCGACGCCGCCGACCTCGCCGCCTACCAGGTCCGCCGCCAGGCCCCCACCCACGTCGCCTACCGCGACTACGACGTCTACTCGATGGCCCCCTCCAGCTCCGGAGGCACCACCGTCGGCGAGGCGCTGCACATCCTGGAGGACGGCGAACTCTCCGGCTACAGCGCCACGCAGTACTACCACCACTTCCTGGAGGCCTCCCGGATCTCCTTCGCCGACCGCAACCGCTGGGTCGGCGACCCGGCGTTCGAGGACGTTCCGACCCGGCAGCTGCTCTCCGAGCGCTACGCCGCCTCCCGGGCCTGCCTGATCAGCCCCGACAAGGCCCTCACCAGCCCGCTCGCCCCCGGCGACCCGCGCCACCCGGCCGACTGCGCCGACACCGGCCAGGCCGTCCCCGAGCCGTACGAGGGCCCCAACACCACCCATCTGACGGTCGCCGACCGCTGGGGCAACATCGTCTCGTACACGCTCACCATCGAGCAGACCGGCGGCAGCGGCATCACCGTCCCCGGTCGCGGCTTCCTGCTCAACAACGAGCTCACCGACTTCGACTTCGCCCCGCTCGCCCCCGGCGTTCCCGACCCCAACCTGCCGGGCCCCGGCAAGCGGCCGCGCTCCTCGATGTCGCCGACGATCGTGCTGCGCGACGGCGAGCCGCTGCTCGCCACCGGCAGCCCGGGCGGCGCGACCATCATCACCACCACCCTCCAGGTGCTGCTGGGCCGGCTCGACCGGGGCCTGAGCCTGGAGCAGGCCATCGCCGCGCCGCGCGCCAGCCAGCGCAACACCGCCGCCACCCAGGCCGAGCCCGCCTTCCTCGCCCTGCCCGAGCGGCCCCAACTGGAGGCGCTGGGGCACCGGTTCAGCTCCACCCCGGAGATCGGCGCGGCCACCGGCGTCGAACGGCTGCCGGACGGCCGGTGGGTCGCGGCCGCCGAGCCGGTGCGGCGCGGAGGCGGCTCGGCGGCGGTGGTCACGCCGTCCCGTTGAGCGTGCTTCCACCCGCTGTCGCCCGACTTGTCAGTCCCGGGCGGTATGTTCGGGGTGGGCCTCTCCCCCGGGGGAGCGGCCCGCCCCGTCCGTGCCGAACCACCGGGAAGGCCGCCCGCAGTGACCGTCCGCATCGCCACCTGGAACATCAACTCCGTCACCGCGCGGCTGCCCAAGCTCCTGGAGTGGCTGGAGAGCGCCAAGCCCGACGTGCTCTGCCTCCAGGAGCTCAAGTGCGCGGCCGACGCCTTCCCGTACGAGGAGGTGCGCGCGCTCGGGTACGAGACGGCCGCGCACGGCAACGGCCGGTGGAACGGTGTGGCCATCGTCTCCCGCCTCGGCCTGGAGGATGTCGTGCGCGACCTCCCCGGCCAGCCCGGGTACCTGGCCGACGGCGCCCTGCTGCCCGACGTCGAGCCCCGCGCGATCGCCGCGACCTGCGGGCCCGTGCGCGTCTGGTCGGTCTACGTGCCCAACGGCCGCGAGGTCGACCACCCGCACTACCACTACAAGCTGGAGTGGCTGGAGGCCCTGCGCCTGGCGAGCGTCGAGGACGCGGCGGGGGAGCGCCCGTTCGCCGTCCTCGGGGACTTCAACATCGCCCCGACCGACGAGGACGTCTACGACGTCGCCGCCTTCGAGGGCCTCACCCACATCACCCCCGTGGAGCGCGCCGCGCTGGCCGCCCTCGACGGGATCGGCTTGCGCGACGTGATGCCCCGCCCGCTCAAGTACGACCACCCGTACACGTACTGGGACTACCGCCAGCTGGCCTTCCCCAAGAACCGCGGGATAAGGATCGACCTCACCTACGCCAACAAGCCCTTCGCCGACGCCGTCAGCGACAGCTACGTCGACCGCGAGGCGCGCAAGGGCAAGGGGACGTCGGACCACGCGCCGGTGGTCGTCGACCTCGACCTGTGAGCCGGGGCGAGCCGGGGTGGGGCGAGCGGGGTGGGCCCGGTCACGGCAGGTGACGGGCGGTAACCCGAACGGTCCTGAGCGGTGGCCGGGCCCCGGGCACCTGCCTACCTTCAGGGAGTGACCGGGCACGGTTGTTCGACCACGGAGACATGGGTGTCCCCGGCCCTGCCCGAGAATCCCGGAGGTTCCGGCATGCGCCCCACGCGTACGGCCGCCGCCGCTCTGATCGGCGCGGCGGTGCTGACCGGTCTGACGGCCCCCCTCGCATCCGCCAGGGACGGCTCGGCCTCGGTCAGCCCGTCCCAGGCCGCACCGGGCCAGACCGTGACGGTCACGGTCTCCTGCGAGAAATCGGACAAGCCCGACGCCAAGACCATCACCGCCCGCTCCGCCGCCTTCGAGGGCGGCCCCGCCACCCTCACCCTCGGCGCGGACGGCAAGCACACCGGCTCCGCCCGGCTGGCCGGCGAACACGCCGGTGACAGCAAGGTCGACGGCACCTGCCCGGACGGCGGGGCCTTCTCCACCAGCGTCACCGTCACGGTCACCAGCGCCTCCACACCCGACAAGGGCCTCGGCGACTGGGGCAAGGCGGCCGGGGAGTGGGCCGGATCGCTCGGCCAGTCCGGCGCCGGGAGCCAGCAGGTCGCCCCGCACGGCGCCGTCCAGACCGGCCTCGGCGGCTCCGTCGCCTCCAGCCCGGCGGAGCTGGCCGGGGGGCTGGCCCTGGTGGTCGGCGGCGTCGGCGGCTTCTGGCTGCTGCGGCGGCGCGGTGCCTGAAGGCGGACGCCCCGCCGCGCCGCCCGTCCCGTCAGGGGCTCGGGCGGCGCGGTGGTGTCAGGGGCCGGTCCGGGCCTCGTCGTCCCCGTCGGCGTGGCGCAGGGTGCCGGTGGCCAGCAGGTACTGCGCCAGCACGTACGTCGCCATGATCCAGAACTGATGGCCCGGAAGCTCCCGCCACTTCGCCAGCTGAGTGGCGATCAGCGTGTCGGAGAGCAGGAACAGCGCCCCGCCCAGGCCCGTGCGCCAGCCCAGGCCCGCCGAGGTCACGGCCGTCGAGGCCAGCAGCAGGCTGTAACCGGCCACCGGGACGCGCAGGTCCCCCAGATCCGGCCACAACTGCCCGACCATCGCCGCCCAGGCCGTCGCGTACGCGGCCGCCACCACGAAGGCCCGGCGGCGGTCCGTCAGCGCGCCGCGCCGCACGAACATCGCCACGTAGCAGACGTGGGCCGCCGCGAAGGAGCCCATTCCGGCCAGGAACGCCGTGTCGTCCTCGATCTGGAGCAGCACGTCCCCGCCCGCGCTCAGCAGCAGCGCCGGCGCCAGCAGCTTCGGCGCCCGCCGCCCCTCCCGGGTGGCCGCCGTCACACTGTGCGCGGCCAGCAGCGGCATCAGGGCCGGCTTGGTCGCACGGCGCACCACGGAGGAGCCGGACAGGATCGCGCCCAGGTGCGTCGCGGAGGCGGCGGCGTACCCGCCCAGCAGGCCGGTCGCCGAACGCAGCCGCTCGGAGCGCAGACCCGCGCCCAGGACGGCGCGGGCGGTCGTGCGAAGAGTCATGCGGGTGCTGCCTCCGTGATCGGACGGTGGGGGAGGGTTCGACCCTATGGGAGCCGACGGGGCGGCGGAAGGGCGGGTTACCGGTGCGTAACCCCGATGCGGCGCGGGCCGCCGGGCGGGGGCGGCGGCCGGGTCGGCATTTCGCCACGGCGCCCCGTTGGTGCCACCGGGTGACGCGGCCAGCGTCTAGTCTGGTCCCCGACATGGAGCAGCAGGAGTACGCGGGCGGTGCCACCACAGTGGCCGCCGGACGGACGGACGGGCGCACGGGCGGGGTGGGGACCACCGACGCCGCCGTCGCCGTACGCCCGCCCGTCCGGCCGGAGAGCCGTGCGGAGGCCCGCTCGGAGGTCCGCCCGGGTGTTCGTGCGGAGACGGCTGACGGTGCGCCCGATGCCGTGCCCGCGGCCCGCACTGACGCCGCGCAGCCCGGACGGCCCGCCGACCCCGAGCTCTCGCCCGACCCGGGCCTGCTGCGCCTCGCCCACTGGTTCGCCGCCGCCACGCCCGGCACCGCCGACGACCTGTGCGCCGCCTCCTTCGGGCTCTACCCGGCCCGGCACTTCGGCGCCCCCGCGTCCTGCGGCCCGGCGACGCCGGACCCGGACGTCAGCTGGTGGCACGGGCCGACGGCGCACGCCCCCGGCCGGCGCGCCCGCGACCCGCGCGACGGCGGCCCCCGGCGCGCCCGGCGCGACGACGCCCAGGCACCCGTCGTCCGCTCGGGCGCCAAGCCCGGACGGCCCGGACGGCACCGCCGCCCGGAGCGGGCGCGGTCGCCGCAGGACCGTTCCGCCGTGGAGTCCATGGGGTCCGTGGGGGCCGTGGATTCCGTGGATTTCGCGGAGGCGGCCGCGCAACTGCCGGACGCCGAACGGCGGATCGCCGCGCGGCTGCTGCTCGCCCACCCGCTCGTCACCGCCTCCGGCCCGCACGCGGACGGCTTCCCGCTGATCCGCCGTCACCGCGACTGGCTCACCGAACGGTTCGACACCCTGCTCGGCTACCGGCTGGTCGTCGGCCCCTGGCACGCCCGGCTCTGCAAGTCGGGCCTCGGGCCCGGATCCGCCCGCCGCCTGGAGGACCCGGGCACCGGCACCCCGTTCACCCCGGCCGCGTACGCCCAACTCGCCCTCGCCCTGGCCCTGTTGGTCGACGCCCCCGAGCAACTGCCCTACCGGCGCCTGCTCGACGCGATGCGCGCCGCCGCCCCCGAACTGTCCGCCGCCCCCGCCGACACGGCGACGGCCCTCGGCGCGCTCGCCGGGTGGCAGGTCCTCGGAGACCTGCCCGAAGGGCCCTCGGACACGGCCTTCGTCCTCACCGTCGACCGCGAACTCGCCCGCGCCGTCCCCGCCGGCCCGCCCGCCCTCGCCGACGGCCCCGCCGACCTCATCCGCCGCGCCGCCGAGGCCGAACCCGCCACCGCCGTACGGCGGCTGCTCGCCGAGACCCCGGCCGTCCTCGCCGCCGACCTGCCCGAGGACCGCCGCGCCTGGCTGCACGAGCACCGGCTCAGCGGGCCCGCCGCGCTCGCCGAGTTCCTCGGCCTGGAGACCGAACTGCGCGCCGAGGGCGTCGCCCTGCTCGACCCCGCCGAGGAACTCACCGACCTCGCCCTCCCGGGCACCGGCACCCTCGCCGGGGCCGCGCTGCTGCTCGTGGAGCGCCTGGTCGAGGAGGTCCGGCCGCTGCCCGGCGAGACCGCCGAGGGGGACGTGCCCGTCGCCGACGCGCTGATAGACGGCGTCCTCGGCGACATCGCCGACGACCACGGGCTCCCCGGCCGCTACCTCGCCGACCGCACCGCCCTGCGCCGCGACGCCCTCGACCTCCTCCACCGCCTCGGCCTGATCACCCCCACCCCCCGCACCACCTGGCTCCTGCGCCCCCCGGCCGCCCGCTACGCCCCGGCCCCCGACCTCCACCCCACCCCGGGCACCGGCCGCCACTCCCGCCGCGACCACCCCTGACCCGGCCGCCACCCACCCCTCCCGGCCCCGGGCGCACCCCGGAGTCGGAGCTGGGACTCACTCCGGGGCGATTTCTCGGGCCCGGCCTCGGGCGGAGCGCCCGAGGCCGGGCCGGAAGGCGGAGCGAGGCGTTCGAGGCCGGGGGAGGACGCGGCTGGGCCGGAGCATGGATCAGGGTGCCCGGGGCCGGGCAGGGGGACCGAGGTGCTCGGGGTGGCGCTGGAAGGTCGGCCGGGGCGCAGGGGGCCGGGAAGGCGAAAGCACCGCGGTCCCGTCGGGACCAGCGGTGCTTGGTGGTGGGTGCTACTTGCCCGTGCTGCCCGTGGCGGTCGTGGTGATGCCGTGCTGGACGGTTTCCACGGTGGCGCCGACGCCGAGGGTGCCGAGGGCGATGGAGGCGAGGACGGCGGTGCAGGCGAGCAGACGGCGGTGGCGCTGGGGGAGCGGGAAGCGCTGTTCCTCGTAGGGCGCCGGAGGGTTGGCGGTCATGTCAGGGAGGGTTCCAGGGCGGTGTGAACGGTCGGTACGCGCGGGTGAAGTCCGGACGGGGGTTGGGCGTCGGTTGGCCGCGTACACCCAGGTGCGCCCCGCCCGTCGCCGGGCGGGGCGTCCGTGCAGGTCAGCGGCGGGTGCGGCGTTCGGCGAGGGCTTCGCCGACGGCGACGCGGACGGCGTCGCGCAGGCCGTGGGCGGGGTGGAAGCGGGAGGGGCCGGCGGCCGGGTCCTCCCGTAGCTCCTTCACCAGGGAGACGCACAGCAGGAGCATCACCACGACGAAGGGCAGCGCGACGAGGATGGTGGCGTTCTGCAGCGCGGTGAGCCCGCCGGCGAGCAGCAGGGCGGCGGCGACGCCGCCCATGAGCACACCCCACACGACCACGGTCCAGGTGCGCGGGTGCAGTGAGCCGCGGCTGGAGAGGGAGCCGAGGACGAGGGAGGCGGAGTCGGCGCTGGTGATGAAGAAGGTCATGACGAGCAGGACGGCGACGACGCTGGTGAAGGAGCCGAGCGGCAGCGATTCGAGCATCTCGAAGAGCGAGGCCTCGGCGCCCTGGGGGATCGTGGAGACGAGGTCGGCCGCGCCGGTGGTGACGAGGCGGATCGCGGTGCCGCCCATGACGCAGAACCAGATGACGGTGGCACCGCTGGGCACGAGCAGCACGCCGAGGAGGAACTGGCGGATGGTGCGGCCGCGGGAGATGCGGGCGATGAAGGTGCCGACGAAGGGGGCCCAGGAGAGCCACCAGGCCCAGTAGAAGATCGTCCAGGAGCCGAGCCAGTTCTCGTCGGTGAGCGCCCCGGTCTGGGTGGACATGCCGAGCAGGTTGGAGAGGTAGCCGCCGACGGTGGCGGGGATGGAGTCGAGCACGAACACGCTGGGGCCGAACACGAAGACGAAGAGCATGATCAGCGAGGCGAGCACGACGTTCGCCGTGGAGAGCCACTTGACGCCCTTGTGCACGCCGGAGAAGGCCGAGAGCACGAACGCGGCGGTCAGCGATCCGATGATGATCATCTGGACGTTCTGGGTGCTGCGGATCGAGGTGATGAACCCGAGCCCGTCGGCGACCTGGAGCGCGCCGAGGCCGAGGCTGGTGGCGGAGCCGAAGACGGTGGCGAAGACGGCCAGCAGGTCGATGCCCCGCCCCGCCCAGCCGTCCGCCCGCCGTTGGCCGATCAGGGGGACGAACGCGGCGGAGATCCGGTTGCCCCGGCCCTTGCGGAAGGTGGTGTAGGCGAGGGCGAGGCCGCCGACGGCGTAGATCGCCCACGGGTGCAGCGTCCAGTGGAAGAGCGAGAACTCCAGCGCCTGCTGCGCGGCGGCGGCGCTCTGCGGCTCCAGGCCGGAGCCGGGCTGCGGGGCGGCGAAGAGCTGCAGCGGCTCGCCGACCCCGTAGAACATCAGGCCGATGCCCATGCCGGCGCTGAACATCATGGCGACCCAGGCGAGGGTGGAGAACTCCGGTTCGTCGTCGTCGCGGCCGAGGCGGATGCGGCCGAAGCGGCTGAAGGCGAGCAGCACGGTGAGGGCGAGGAAGACGTCGGCGGCGACGACGAACAGCCAGCCGAAGTTGTGCAGGACCCAGCCGAGCGCGGTGCTGGAGGTGCGGCCGAGGGAGTCCTCGGCGAAGACGCCCCAGGCGACGACCCCGAGGACCAGCGCGGCGGCGACGCCGAACACCACCTTGTCGACGGGGAGGGTCTCGGCGGGTTCGTCGGGCTCCTTCGCGCGCGGCTCGGTCTGCGGGGGCTGGCTGCTCATCGGGTGGACCTCTCGACATGCTGGGTTTCAGAGGGCATGTCGCACTATGTCCAGTTCGCCCCGCGCGCGGCGGGAGGGCGCGCCGGGGAGGCGGCGGGTGAGGACTTACGTCCCGTCAGCGCCGCCGCTCCCCGGGCGGGGGCTTGGGCCCGTCTTGTCGATCAGCTCGGATCAGCGTGCGGCGTCGGGGTGCGTGCATCGCAAGGCGGAGGAGGGAGCCACTGCGGAGCATTGGCGACCGACGACAACGCGGCGAGGTGCGTGCCCCGGCGTCGCACGCCCGGGAATGATCGGCAAGACGGGCCTTAGGGGCGGGTCGCCGGCTGAATGTCGTACGGCGCCGGGTACGGCGTCTCGTACGGGTTCAGCACCAGCCGCACCACGTCCTCCAGCCGCCGCCTGGCGTCCCCGAGGGTGGTGCGGCCGGTCACCCAGGCCGTCAGCTCCCCCTGCCAGGCGTGCACGACGATGTGCCGCACCAGGTCGCTGGCCGCGGGCGGCACCTCGGCCGTCACCGCCTGGAGGGCGGTGCTGTCGGCCCTGGCCATGCCCTGGAGGGCCTCGCTGGCGAAGGGGTCGGTGGAGGCGGCGACGGCCACGCGCAGGCGGGCCAGCTCGGGTTGTCGCTGGTAGGCGCGCATCCCCCCGCGGACGAACCGCACCGCCCGGTCGGTGGCGCCGAGCCCTGCGCGCGGGCCGCGCAGCTCGGCCACCAGGTCGGCGAGCAGCAGGCGGTGCCATTCGGCGATCGCCGCGGCCAGGAGGTGGTCCTTGGAGGAGAAGTAGCGGTACGCCGTCCCCAGGGCGACTCCGGACCGCTCGCAGACCTGCTTCATCTGCAGCCGTTCGACGCCGATCTCGTTCACCAGGGCGAGCGCGGCCGCGATCAGGGAGTCGCGGCGTTCGAGCTGGCGCGGAGACATCGCCTCCACCGGACGTGGTGACAGGTCAACCTTGGTCACCCGCACCATGATACGGGCCGGGGCCGCTCAGGAGTATGACGCCGACCGGCCCCCTTGCGTTCGCCCGGGCTTCACCGGCCCCCGCGGCCCCTGTCGGCGCCCGCCGCCGCTACCGGCGCTCGCGGATCAGCGCCTCCTGGACGGCGGAGGCGACCAGCCGGCCCCGGCGGTCGTAGAACTCGCCGAGGGAGAGGCCCCGGCCGTCCGAGGAGGAGGGGCTGCGCTGGGCGAACAGCAGCCACTCGTCGGCCCGGAAGGGGCGGTGGAACCACATCGCGTGGTCCAGGGAGGCCATCAGCAGGCGGGGCGGCTCGGTGCGCTGGAAGAAGTTCGGCTGCCGGTGCAGCCCGGCGGTGGAGGCCAGGGTGAGGTCGGAGAGGTAGGTGAGCGCGCACACGTGCAGCAGGGGGTCGCCGGGGCGCAGCGGGTCGGCGGGGCGCAGCGGGGAGGCGATGCGCAGCCAGACGAACTGCTGCGGCATCCCGGGCACGGCCTCGGGCACGCCGGGGGCGTCCGCCGGGACGAAGCGCACGTCGAGGTCGCGGAAGCCGCCGGTGCCGGTCATCTCGGCGCGCAGCCCGAAGGCGTCGGGCAGGCTCTCGGGGCCGGGGAGGGCGGGCATCTCGCGGTGGCGGTCGTCGCCCTCCTCGGGGTGCTTGAAGGAGGCGGAGAGGGTGAAGATCGCGGCGCCGCGCTGCACGGCGGTGACGCGGCGGGTGGTGTAGGACAGGCCCTCGCGGACGCGTTCGACCTCGTAGTCGATCGGCCGGGTCGGGTCGCCGGGCAGCAGGAAGTAGCCGTGCAGGGAGTGGACGGCGCGGTCCTCGCCGCAGGTGCGTCCGGCGGCGGTGAGGGCCTGGGCGGCGACCTGGCCGCCGAAGGCCCGCATCGGGGCGCCGGCGTGGCACCGGCCCCGGAACGTGTTCTCGTCGAGCCGCTCGATCTCCAGCAGTTCGGCGAAGGAGCCGTCGGGGCGAGGGGTCTCGGTGTCCTGGTCGGTCAGGTCGGTCACCCGCTCATAGTGGCAGACGGGGCGGCCGGGGCGGTGTGACGGGGGTAACGATCGAGGCACGGCGGCGGGTGGGATCAGATGGTAGAACCTGTTCCAGTCCGATGGGAGGCGGGCGGAGTGTCAGACCCGTCACCTAACGTGCTCGGCATGACGCAATCCGCACACGCGTACGCCTACCTGCGCCCGTCGGCCGTCCTGGACGGCTCCGACGGCCGGCGGCTCGACCTGGCCACCTCCGGGGGAGCCACGCCCCTCGGGGCGGTGGCCAACCCGCGCTTCTTCGCGGGCTTCCTGGCCGACCCCGCGCCGGCGGCGGCCGCGCTGCTCGCGGTCGCGGACGTCGCCGCCGCCCGCTACTACCAGCCGCAGCTGCGCGCCTCGCTCGACCCGGTGGTCACCGCCAACGGGGACAGGCTGCGCTTCGAGTCCTTCTCCGGGTGCTGCGGCGTCTACGCCCGTCTGGACGTGCTCCGGGCCGGGCTCGACGGCGACGACATAGGCCACGGCACCACCAACGTCGACGTCAACAACCCGCTGCGCGAGGCGCTCACCAGGATCGGCCCGTCCGACCCGCTGCACCTCGCCGTCGGGCCGGACGCGCTGGAGGTCACCACCTTCGACGGGCCGCTGGTGGAGAAGAAGGTGCCGCTGCCCGAGCGCTGGCTGCGCGGCTTCGCCGAGACGCAGGTGATCGCCGCCGGGTTCGACCTGCGCGCCGAGCTGCCCGCCGCCGAGGCCGTGCGCTTCCTGCGGTCCCTGCCGCGCGGCGGCGGGCGCTCCGGCGCCGGCTGGGTCGTCCCGGCCGGGCGGACGCTGCGGCCCACGACCCGCCCGGTGCCCGGCGCCGTCTGCCTGCCCGGCCCGGAGCGGCTGGTGGCGCTGCAGCGCGTGCTGCGGCACGCGCTCGCCCTGCGGGTGTACGGGCCGCCGGCGGCCTCCGCGCCCGCCGCCTCCGCCTGGGAGGTCGTGCTGCCCGGCATGCGGCTGACGCTGACGCTCTCGCCGGACGCCTCGCGGGGCTTCTCCGGCGAGGGCGGGGTCCTCGGCGCGCTCGCGGGCCCCACCGTCGAGCAGGACGCCGAGCTGGTCGCGGTGCTCCTCGCCTGGGAGCCGAGGATCGACACCGCCGAGCTGGCCGAGCAGTGCGGGATCGGCGTCGAGCGGGTGCGCGCCGCGCTCGCCCGGCTCGGCACGGCCGGGCAGATCGGCTACGACACCGCCGAGGCCGCCCACTTCCACCGCCAACTGCCGTACGACGCGGCGCGGGCCGAGGCCGCCAACCCCCGGCTGCGGGCCGCCCGGGCGCTGGTCGCGGCGGGCGCGGTGCGCTTCGAGGAGGGCGGGGGCACGGCAGTGGTCGCCGTCGACGACCACGTCCAGCGGGTGCGCACGGACGCGGCGGGGCGGGTGAGCTGCACCTGCCTGTGGTGGGCCAAGTACCGGGGCGGGCGCGGGCCGTGCAAGCATGCGCTGGCGGTCGGGATGGCGCGGTCGGGCGAGGGCTCGGGCACGAACGCGGACACGAACGGGGAGCGGGCATGAGCGGCGGCGACACCGGGGTCCTGTCGGTGATGGAGGCCGAGGAGGGCGTCGAGCGGCTGCTCGCGGCCGTCCGGGCGGGGCGGATGTCCTGGGTACCCGCCCTGGTCGAGAAGCTGGACGCCGCGCAGCGCCGTGCGGCCCTGCCCGGGCTCAAGGCGCTGCGCAAGGAGCTGCGCGACGACTGGTCCCGCACAGGCCTGCCCGCCCGGGGCGCCCTGCTGGTCGCCGGCGCGGGCTGCCACGCCGGCCCGGCGGGCGCCGCCACCTGGATGGCGGGGAGCGACTTCGCCGGGCGCGACTGGGCGCGCGGCCGCGAGCTGGCCGCGGTGGTCGCGGCGCGGCCCGTCGAGTGGCAGGTCGAGGTGGCGACGCGGCTCGCGGACCGCTCCGTCCCGCGCTGGGACTGGTGGCTGTACTACCCGCTGGTCGACGGGATCGTGCGGCGCACCGGCTGCCCGGTGCCCGCCGGCGAGACCTTCCTCCGCGCCTGGCTGGTGCAGGAGTTCGAGGGCGACGGAGGGAAGACCACCCTCGTCGGGAGGCTGCGGGAGAACCCGCACACCCCGCTGCTCGTCCCACTGCTGTTCGAACTCTCCGATGCCTCCCAGGAGTTGGCCTGGAACCAGGGCCGCCGGCCCGGCGACAGCTGGGCGGAGGCGATCGGCGAGATGGCCGCCGCCGGCGACCTGGACCGCGTCGACCTGCTCGACCGCTGCCTGGCCCGGCTGCTGCGCGGCGGGAGGACCGCCGACCAGAAGGCCTTCCTGGAGGTGCTGCGCGCGCTCGCCCCCACGCCCGAGGAGTACGCGGCGCGCCTGCGGGACGTCCTGGCGCTGCTGGACGGGCCCTCGGTGCTCGCCACCCACGCCCAGGAGGTGCTGATCGGGCTGGACGAGGCCGGGCTGACCGGCGCCGAGACGATGGTCGAGGCCTCGGCCGTGGTGCTGTTCCGCACCGAGAAGAAGCTGGTGCGCGCCCAGCTGGGATGGCTGGAGGCGGCCGCCAAGCGCTCGCCCGAGCTGGCCGGGCCGGTGGCGCTCGCTGCGGCCGAGGCCTTCGGGCATCCGGACGCGGGCGTGCAGGAGCGGGCGCTGAACGTGGTGGCCCGCCGGCTCAAGGCCGCCGGGGAGGCCGTGCTGCCCGAACTGCGGCAGGCCGCCGAACTGCTGAGCCCCGCGCACCACGCGCGGGCGGGCGAGCTGTTCGGCGCGCCGGTCGGCGGCCCTGCCGGGGAGGAGGCGGACACGGAGGAACTGCTCCCGCCCGTCCCCGTACCGCTGCCGCTCGGGGAGCCGGTCGGCTCGGCGGCCGAGCTCGCCGAGGAGCTGTCCGCGCTGCTCGCGCGGGAGCGGCCCGAGACCGCCGAGTTCGAGCGGGTGCTGGACGGGCTCGTCCGCCAGGACCGCCTCGACCGGGAGGGGCTGCTCGCCGCGCTGGAGCCCGTGCGCCGCGTCCACCCGTGGAACCACGGCGCCGGCCGCTGGGGGGACTGCGCGCCCCGCGACATCCTGCACGTCGTCGCCTCGATCGCCGGGGAGACGCCGCCGAACCGGCTGTGGGACTCCCTGCGCGGCAAGCGGCGCTCCCCGCTGCGCGGCACGCGCTCCACCGTGTACGGCGGCGCGCTGGCGGCCCGGCTGGAGGAGGCCGCCTGGCAGGTGACGGCCACCCGGCCGCCGTACCTGCTCGCCACGCCGACGGACGCGACCGGGGCGCTCGACCCCGCCGCGCTCGTCGCCCGGCTGGCCGGCTACGAGGCGCAGGGCGTGGCGCCCGGCCAGGTCGACCTGAGCGCCGCCCTGCTGAGGGTCGGCCCGCTCCCGGCGCGGGAGTCCGTGCTGAGGGAGGCCGACGCGCTCGCCTCCCAGGCCGGGCGGCAGCTGGCGCGGTGGCTGCGGTCCGGCGGCGCGCCCGCGCAGCCGTCCGAGCGGGTGGAGTTCGAGCCGGGCAAGGGCATCAAGCGCCGTTCGCGCTACGAGGACCGCTGGTGGGAGGACCTGCGGCGGCTGGCCGTCGCCCAGCCGGGCCTCGACGCGGCGGCCGGCGAGCAGCTCGCCGAGGAGTTCCGGGAGCTGCTCGCCGCCACCGGGCCCAGCGTCGCCCGCGCACGGCGCGACTACGACTGGGGCTGGCTGCCCGTCACGCACTGGGCCGCGATGCTCCCCTGGCACCGGGAGGAGCTGGCGGCCCGCTGGCTCGACCACTTCGCCGAGGCCGCCGACCGCGACCAGCGCGGCCCGGGCCGGCTGCTGCCCCGGCTCGCCGAGGCCGGGGGCCGTGCCGGGCCCGCCGTCCACCTGGCGCTGGCGTACTGCCTGGGCTCGGCCGCGGCCGAGGACCGCACCGGGGCCGTCGACGCGCTGCTCGTCCTCGCCGCCCGGGGCGACCTGGACGCGGCGCTGCTCGGGCGCGAACTGGGCGAGCTGGCGGCCTGGGGGACGGTCAAGACCAACCGGATCGCGGCCTCCCTCGCCCTGGCCGCCGACACCGGCGCCCACCGCACCGTCTGGGCGGTCCTGGCCGCCGCCCTGCCCGGCCTCCTCGCGGCCGACCCGGCGCCCCGGGGCCTCGGCGACCTCCTTGCGGTGGCCGCCGACTGCGCCCGCCGAAGCGGAGCCCGGGGGCCGCTCGCCGAGGTGACGGCGCTGGCGGCGCGCGGCGGCTCCAGCCGGACGGTCAAGGAGGCGCGGGCGCTGCGGGAGGTGCTCGGGGGCTGACGCGCCCTAAGGTGGGCGACTCGCCCCCACACGTTCGGAGTCCTCCCGTGCTGCACCTTCGGCTGATCGTTCCGCCCGACCTGAGGGGCGAGGTTCTCGGCTGCCTGGACGACGTGGTCGGGGTGACGCACGTGGCGGTGCTGCCCGGGGCGGCGGTGCGGCCGGCGGGGGACGTGGTGCTGTGCGACGTGGCGCGGGAGTCGGCGGACGAGGTGCTGGCGGCGCTGCGGGCGACGGGGGTGACGGAGCGCGGGGCGATCGACGTCTCGGGGCTGGACCTGTCCCTGTCGGCGGCCGCGGAGGAGGCGGAGCGGGAGGCGCCGGGGGAGGGCGCGGACGCGCTGGTGTGGGAGCAGGTCTCGGAGATCACCCACGAGGAGTCCACGCTCTCCGGGGTGTTCCTGGCCTTCCTGACGGTGGCGACCATGCTCGCGGCCTGCGGCGCCGTGCTGGACAGCGCGATCCTGGTCGTCGGCGCGATGGCGGTCGGGCCGGAGTTCGGGCCGCTGGCCGGGCTCTGCGTGGCGCTCGTCCAGCGCCGCGCCCGGCCGGCGGTGCGCTCGCTCACCGCGCTGGTGGCGGGCTTCGCGGTGGCGATGGCGCTGACCGTCGTCTTCGGGCTGGTGATGGACGGCCTCGGACTGTTCAGCGAGGCGAAGTTCGACGCGGCGCGCCCGAACACCTCGTTCATCTGGCAGCCGGACGCGACCTCGTTCGTGGTCGCCTTCCTCGCGGGAATCGCCGGGCTGTTGTCGCTGACCTCCGCGAAGGCGGGCACCCTCGTCGGCGTGGCGATCTCGGTGACCACCGTCCCGGCCGCCGCCAACGCGGCCGTCGCGCTGGGGTACGGCAAGGTGGACCAGTTCTGGGGCTCCAGCGTGCAGTTGCTGCTCAACCTCGCCGGGATCGTGCTGGCGGGGGTGCTGACGCTGGTGGTGCAGCAGGAGGCGTGGGCGTCGATCCGTCGGCGGTGGCGGAAGCGGAAGCAGGCCACGAACAGACGACGGGTGGCGGGGAACGGCTGACAGGTGTCGGCGAACAGAAAACAAAAAACAGATGACAGCGAACAGATAACAGCGAACAGATTTCAGATGACAGATAACAGCGAACGGATGTCAGCGAACAGACGATGAAATCTGTTCGCTGAATTCTGTGATCTGTTCGCCCGCCTCCGGAGCGGCCCCCGCCACCGCCCGCCACCACGGCTGGACGGCCGGAGGACCGGCAGGTTCGAAGGGGCGGCCCGGGCGGGGGACGGCGAGGCGGGCGCCGAGGGCGCGGGCGGCGGCGAGGACCCGTTCGGCGGGCTCCTCCCAGGGGTGCATGGCGAGGTTGAAGGTGCACCAGTGGATCGGGAGCAGCAGGTCGCCCCCGAGGTCCAGGTGGGCCCGGACGCCCTCCTCCGGGGTCATGTGCACCTCGGGCCAGAACCGGCTGTACGCGCCGACCTGCATCATCGTCGCGTCGAAGGGCCCCAGCCGGCGCCCGATCTCGGCGAACCCGGGGAAGTACCCGGTGTCCCCGCTGTGGAAGACCCGGTGCCCGCCGCCCGCCACCACCCAGGAGGCCCACAGGAACAGCGGGCTGGTGCGCGGCCCGCGCGAGCAGTAGTGCCGGGCCGGGGTCGCGGTCAGGGTCAGCCCGGCGACCTCGGCGCTCTCCCACCAGTCCAGCTCGACGATCCGCCCCGCCGGCACCCCCCAGTGCTCCAGATGCGCCCCGACCCCCAGCGGCACGGCGAACACCGCCTCCGTCGAGGCCAGGGCCCGGACGGTGGCCATGTCGAGGTGGTCGTAGTGGTCGTGGGAGACCACCACCACGTCCACCGGCCCGAGTTCGGACAGCGGCAGCGGCACCGGGTGCAGCCGCCGGGGCCCCGTCCAGGAGAACGGCGAGCAGCGCTCGCCCCACACCGGGTCGATCAGCACCCGCCGCCCGCCGATCTCGGCGAGGACGGTGGCGTGGCCGAGCCAGGTCAGCCGCAGGCCGGAGGCGGGCGCTTCGGCGAGGTCGGAGGGCAGGAGCCGGTGGACGGGCACGGCGGCGGTCGGGGAGCGGCGGGTCTTGTCCCCGGTCAGCTGGGCGTGGGTGATCTCCAGCGGGCTGCGCTCGTACACCAGCCGCCGGGTGGGCAGGGGGTTGCGGAAGGCGCCGTCGGCGAACTGGGGCGAGCGCCGGATGCGGGCCAGCCGCTCGCCCCGGGGCTCGGCCCCGAAGGCGTCGGTGCGCACCCGGTGCCAGGCCGCGCGGGGCAGTCCGGCGAGTCCGGGGACGGCGCGGGCGGCGGAGGGGGTGGTCGGCGGGACGAAGAGGGCGGACAGACCGGCGAGGCGGGAGAACCAGGGGACGGGGCGGGGCACGGCTCCTCCAAGGACGGTCACGGCTACCGGGCGTGCCGGGGCGCGTACCGCGACGGCCACCGGGGCCTGTGCGGTACGACAACCATCTCGTCGGAGGTTACTCGTCGTGCGCCGTCCGGACCCGGTGGAGGCCCGGGCGCGGGCCGAACGGCGTACCCGGGCCCGGGCGGCGCACCCGGGCGCTCAGGCGTAGAACCGGGTGATCGTCTCCGCGACGCAGTGCGGCTTGGCGCCCCCCTCGCTGGTGACGGTGAAGCGCACCACCACCTGCACCCCGCCGGCCACCTCGGTGGCCGACAGCAGCTCGGCGGTGGCCCGGATCGCCGTGTCCACGGGAACGGGGGAGGGGAAACGCACCTTGTCCGAGCCGTAGTTGAGCGCCATCCGCACGCCCTCGACCCGGTAGCACTCCGCCGCGAACACCGGGATCATCGCCTGGGTCAGGTAGCCGTGCGCGATGGTCGAGCCGAAGGCGCTGTCCTTCGCCCGCTCCGGGTCCACGTGGATCCACTGGTGGTCCCCGGTGGCCTCGGCGAACAGGTCGATCCGGCGCTGCCCGATCGTGTGCCACCGGCTGGTGCCCAGTTCGGTGCCGACGGCGGCGGTCAGCTCGGCGAGGGAGGCGAAGCTCGTCACGGTGCGCTCCTGGAGGGGGAGGGGCCCCGGATCGGGGCCAGGACGCCGGAAGCGTATGCCTACCCGCCGGTATCCGTCACGGCCCACCGGGAATGAGCGCGGAACGGCCTCAGGCCCGCCCCGACGTTGACCGCCCTGCCGCCGTCCGCTCTGCCGCCGTCCGTCCCGACGCCGTCCGCCCCGCCGAGAACAGCAGCCGCCGGCCGCTGACCAGTTCCGGCACCAGCGCGACGAACACCGGCTCCGGGCCGCCCACCCACGGCCGCAGCCCGCTGCGCAGCACCCGCTCCGCCCGCTCCACCTGCTCCGCCCGCCGCAGGACGTCGGCCCGCCCGTGCACCAGCACGCTCCAGCCGGTCCGGGTGACCGGGTCCAGCAGGTCCGCCTGGAAGGCCACCACCGTGCCGTCGAGGCCCCGCGCGGTGCTGCTGTCCCTGCGCACCGCCAGCACCAGCCGCCCGTCCAGCACCTCGAACGAGACCGGCAGCACGGCCGGCAGCGCGTGCTCGGTGTACACCACGCGCCCCACGGGCACGGTGCTGAGCAGCCGCAGGCACTCGGCCTCGCTCAGGGTCTCCACGCGGTCCTCACGCTCCATGCGTCCGATCGTCCACCGACGGGCGCGCGCGCCGATAGGGCCCATGGTCCCTGAGCGGACGGGTCGGGAGCCCCGCCGGGGGCCCCGCGGGGCGGTAGCCTGCCCGGCGACGGACGTACGGGACGCGGACGTACGGCACCGGGGCCCTCGGGCCCGCGGCGCACGAGCAGGAGGGGGCGCACGCATGGCGGGCGGGGTGGACCTGGTGGTGATCGGGGCGGACGGCGGGCCCGACCGGGCCTTCGCGGGATCGGCGCACGCGCCGCAGGGGGCGGGGCTGCTGGCCGGGGTGCTGCCCGGGATGTTCTTCGACACCGGGGCGGCGGGCTGCCGGGTCACCGCCGTCGATCCGGGGGCGGACGCCAACGCGATGCTCACCGCCGTCCGCGACACGGCGCAGCACTCCGGCCGCTGGCTGGTGGTGTGCCTGGTCGGCCAGCTGGTCGCCGACCCGCGCGGGCGCCGGCTCGCCCTCGTCACCGCCGGCAGCACGGGCGACAACGCCTACCGCCGGGGCCTGGCCTGGGACTGGGTGGTCAGCGCGATGGTGCACGGCGACCACGAGGAGGCGCTGCTGGTGGTCGACGCCGTCGCCGACAAGGACACCTGGGCGGCCCTGGAGCGCGGCGGCGGCGAGGACGGCGCCGGCGAGCTGCTCAGCTACCCGAGGGTGCCGCTGTGGGGCAGGGTCGGCCGCTTCACCGCGGGCAGACGCGGCCGGGACGCCGTACTCCCGGGCGACGAGGGCTCGTTCAGCAGCGCGCTGACCACCGTCCTGCGCCACGGCGTCCCGGGTGCCCCCGCGGCCGTCGCCCCGCTGGACCTCCAGCCGGCCGTCGCCCCGCTCCTCGACACGGGGGGATCCCCCGCCGCGCCCGGCGCACGCCTGCTCGTTCCGCCGCACGGCGGGCGCCTGTTGATGCGCAATCGGGCCGCCGTTCGGGGCGCATTGGCCGGATTGTCGCTTTCCGAAGAACTGTTGGCCGTCCTGTGGCGGGAAAGCGCCCCGACGGAACCGCCTTCCGCGTAAGGTCAGGGGGCCTGAGGTGTTGCCGTGATGGGGTGGGTTGGCGAAGAATCGATCCCCGGCGGAAACTCCGACGAGGCGGCGGAATTCCTGAGGCGACCGTGGCTCACGGATCGGTTCGGTCGCGACGAGGTGGGGCGATGCGGCAGCGCGGAAATGTGTTGCGCCCTGGGGCGGTTGGGGTCGGTGGGGCGGTTCTGGTGGTGCTTCTCGGTGCGTGCGCGAGCGGTGGTTCCGGTGGTTCCGCCGATCGTCTCGGGACGGGTGCGCCCACGGTCGCGGCAGTGAACCCGCTCACTCCTTCGGGTGGTCCGGGTTCGGGGGCGTCCGCGCCGACGGACGGGCCGGAAGGCGCCATGTCCAGGCTCGCCCTGAGCACCTATCAGGACTGGTGGAAGGCCCAGGCCGACGCCTTCGGCAGTGCGGATTCGGACGGAATCGCCCTGGAGGCGTTCTCCTCGGGCCGCGCTCTGACCGACACTCTGGTGGGGCTGCGTCAACTCCACGCCGCGAAACTGGTGATGACCGGGGCCCCCCGCAATTCCCCGGTGGTCACGGCCGTCGACCTGAAATCCGATCCGCCCACCGCCGTGATCGAGGACTGCGTCGACGTTTCGGGCTGGCAGCGGGTCGACGCCGCGAGCAAGGCCGTACGGGAACCGAGTGGAGCGCTGCGCCGGTACGTCGCCACGGCGTCCCTGCGCAGGTTCCAGGAGCACTGGCTGATCTACGACTTCAAGCGAGAGGCGGGCCGGACATGCTGAATTCGCGCAAACGGGGCGCACGGTTCGCGGTCGTCGCATCGCTGTCCGCGGGACTGCTGATCACCCCGGCGGTCACGGCGGCGGCGGACGACCCGGGGGGTGCCGACGCCACAGCCTGTTTTCCGAACGTGATCTGCGAGCACGCCGACGGCGGCTCGAAGACGCCCGGGCCCGGCTCCACCGGGTCGGGCGGCGGGGGCGGCGGCGACGCCGGGGTGCCGGTGTGCAGCTACCACGGCGTCGAGTGGGCCTGCCACGACCCCGAGCGCGGCTGGTTCGACAACAGCAAGGGCTGCTACTACCGGCCGGCGCCCGAGCAGCCGTCCGAGAGCGACCGGGTCTGGGAGGGGCACAACGCCACCCAGGGCTCGATCTACTCCGTCGCCTGCCCCGGCACGGACGGCGCCCTGACGGCGGAGCTCAAGTTCGTGGAGAACGGGGCGGCGCCGAAGGTGATCTCCCCGGAGGACGTCGCCCGCGACCTCGTCTATCACAAGATCCACTTCCCCAAGCCCGTCCCCGGCCTCGCGCCGAAGGAGACGGCCGTGGTCAACAGTCCGGTCTGGCTCTGGGTGGAGGGATCGGCCACCCCCGCGCCGAAGACCGCCAGCGCGGGCGCCTCCTCCGTCACCGTCACGCCCCGGCTGGTGAAGGTGAGTTGGGACTTCGACGGGCAGAAGGTCGACTGCGACACCGTCGGCACCCCGTACGACCCGAAGTACGGCGGCGCCAAGTCCCCCGACTGCCCGACGGAGTTCAAGACCGGCTCGGGCGCTCGCAAGAACGGGGTGTTCGCCGCCTCGGTGCGCACCTCCTGGGCGGCCGACGTGGTCATCACCGGGCCCGGGGCCAGGACGTACACCATCGGCGGCCTCTACCAGGACAGCGGGGCCTTCACCTTCCGGGTGGCCGAGGTGCAGGTCCTCAACTGACCGTACGGGCCGGGCGGTTCGACCACGACCGCCCGGCGGGCAGCAGTGCCGAGTGAGCAGCAGTGCCGAGTGAGCAGCAGTGACGAGCACGAACGCGGACGAACGAGGACGAGGGAAGGGCGGAACCCGGTGGACAACCGTACGCTCGCGACGCCGGGAGCCGGCACACCCGCAGGCGCCGCGGCGTCCGTGGCCGTGCCCGAGCAGCAGGAGCAGGGCGGCGGCGGCCGCCGGGGCCGCGCCGCGCCGCACGCCCCCGGCCGGGCGATGGGCGCCCGGCGCCGGCGCCCGGCGGTGCTGGCGATGGCCGTCGCGCTGATAGCCGCCGGCGGGCTCGGCGGCGCGGCCCTGTACAACAGCACCGGCCAGCGCGTCGCCGTGCTGGCGCTCGCCCGGGACGTGCCCTGGGGGCAGGTGATCACCGAGGACGACCTCGTGGTGGCCCGCATCGCCGGGGACCCGGCCCTGCACCCGCTCTCCGCCCAGGACCGCGCCCGGGTGGTCGGCATGCGCGCCGCCACCGACCTCAAGCGCGGCGCCATGCTCACCGGCGCCGACGTCGCCCAGGGGCTCAGCGTCCAGCCCGGCCAGATCGTGGTCGGCGTCTCCGCCAAGCGCAGCCAGCTGCCCGCCGGCCGGCTCCAGGCGGGCATGCAGGTCGTCGTGGTCTACACCCCGGACGGCGGACGGGCCGACTCGCTGCCGGCCACCGTCATCACCGTCGGCCGGGTGGACACCGACGGCAGCCAGGTGATCGACGTCGCGGTCGGCGCGGCGGACGGGCCCCGGTTGGCCCAGTGGGTCGCCGCCGGGCGCCTCCAGGTGCTGCTCGCCCCGCGCGCCGCCTCGGCCGCCGGGGCCGGCGCCGCGGGCGATGTGCCCGCACCCGCGCCCACCGCCGCCCCCGCCGCCACGCCCACCGGCGCGGCACCCGCCACCGGCGGGGCCGCCACCCCCGGCCGCGCGGCCTCAGGGCCCCCCGCCGCGACGGGCGGGCCCTGATGGCGGTGATCGCGGTGGCCGGCGGCCCGGGAGCCCCCGGGGCGACCACCACCGCCCTGGCCCTGCTGCTCGCCTGGCCGCTGGCGCCCGGGCGCCGCGTCCTCCTCGTGGAGGCCGACCCGGACGGCGGCGCCGTGCTCGCCGGCGCCCTGGAGGGCCGCGTCGAGGCCGTGTACGGGCTGCGCAACCTCGCCGTCGCCGACCGGCGCGGACTGCTCGCCCAGACCATCTGGGAGCAGCTGATCGACCTCTCGCCCGAGGGCGACGCCCGCCGCCTGCTGCTGCCCGGCCTCACCGACCCCGCCCAGGGCCCCGGCCTCGCCTACACCTGGGAGCCGCTGGCGGAGCTGCTGCACGGCCTGGAGGCGCAGGGCTACGACGTCATCGTGGACCTCGGGCGCTCCGGCGCCACCGGGCCGAGCGCCGTGCTGGCCCGCCGGGCCGACGCGGTGGCGGCCGTGGTCCGCACCACCCTGCGCGGGCTCAGCTCGGCCCGCCCCCGGCTCGCCGCGCTCGCCGAGGACCTCGCCTCCGGCGGCACCGGCGCGGACGCGCTCGGGCTGCTGCTGGTCGCCGAGGGGCCGTACCCGGGGGCGGAGGTGGCGCGGGAGTTCGGGCTGCCCGTGCTCGGGACGCTGCCGCACGCCGTGCGCACCGCGCGGGTGCTCTCGGACGGCGGGGACACCGCCGACCGGCGCTTCGTGCGCTCGGAGTTGATGCGCACCGCGCGCTCGGCGGCGGACGAGGTGCACCTGCTGGTGCGCCGTCGGCGCCAGCGGCTCGCGCCCTCCCCGGCGGCCCTGCCGGGCGGGTCCCCGGCCGCCGCACCCGCGCCCACCGGGGCGCCCGTCGCCATGCCCGCCCCCGGTGCGATGCCTGTCGCCGTGCCCGTCGCCGTGCCCGCCTCGATGCCCGTCGCGATGCCCGCGCCGGGGCCGATACCCGGGCCGGTACCCCCGGTGCCCGGGCCCGTGGCGCCCGCGCCCGTACCGCCGTTCCCCGTACCGCCGTCCCCCGCCCCGCCCGCGCCGGCCCCGCCCGTACGTCCCGTGCCCGGCCCGGTGCCGACGTACCGGGCCCCCGGGCCGTACGTGGCCGCGGACCCGTACGGCGGCGGCGCGGCCGAACCGCCCTCGTACGCCCCGCCGGTGATCACCACCGGCCCGGTGGCGCCGCTCGCCGGGCTGGCGCCGCAGCCGGCCGCGCCCGCGCCGTTCCCCGCGCACGTCCAGCCGCGCCACGGCGCGCCCGACGGCCAGTACCCGCTCCAGCAGCCGGTGGTGACGAACCGTCAGGACGCCGTGGACGGGCAGTGCCCGCCGTACGACCCCGAGGAGGTGCTCCGTGCGCGGTAGCCCCCTGCACCAGCACCCCTCCGCCGACCCGGCGGCACTGCCCTGGGCGGCGCCCGCCCCGGCCCTCGCCGTCACCACCGGGCCCGTCCAGGCGCCCGCGCCCCAACAGCCGTACCGGCCCGGCCCGGTGGCACCCCAGGGCCCCGCCACCCCCACCGCCGTCCCCTCCCAGCTGCCCGCCCTCGACCCGCGCGGCGCCGGAACCCGCCCCGCCGTCGACCCGCAGGTCGCCCGCGAGCTCAAGCGCCAGGTCGCCGCCGAACTCCACCAGCAGATCGCCCGGTTGACCACCGCCTCCGGCTCCGACCCCGACCGCGCCACCCGCCGCCAGCGCGGCCGCGCGCTCATCGAGGAGGCCGTCGCCCGCTGGTCCGACGCCTACGCCCAGACCCACGGCATCCCGCCCACCCGCGACCAGGACCGCGCCCTCTCCGAGGCCGTCTTCGACCTGCTCTTCCGCGCCGGGCGCCTCCAGCCCTACCTCGACGACCCCGAGATCGAGAACATCCTCATCAACGGCTGCGACGACGTCTGGGTCTCCAAGGTCCACCAACCCCTGCGCCAGGTACCGCCGGTGGCCGACACCGACGCCGAACTCGTCGAGCTCCTCCAGGACCTCGCCCGCCAGCACGGCGGCGGCGAGCGCAGCCTCTCCACCGCCAGCCCCACCCTCGCCCTGCGCCTGGAGGGCGGCATGCGCCTCCAGGCCCTCACCGAGGTCACCCCCCGCCCCTACGTGGCCATCCGCCGCCACAGGGTCGCCTCCGCGACCCTGCCCGAGATGGTCGAACTCGGCACCCTGGACGCCACCTTGGCCGCCTTCCTGGCCGCCGCCATCCGGGCCCGCAAGAACGTCATGATCACCGGCACCCAGGGCGTCGGCAAGACCAGCCTGCTGCGCGCCATGGCCGCCGAGATCCCGCCGGACGAGCGGATCGGCACCCTGGAGTCCGAGTTCGAGCTCTGGCTGCACACCCTCGGCCACCTGCGCCAGGTCGTCCCCATGGAGGCCCGCGAGGGCAACGGCGAACGCGTCGAGGGCCGCCTGGCAGGGGAGTTGACGCTCGGCGACCTCATCCCCGCCGCCCTGCGGATGACGCTCTCGCGCATCATCGTCGGCGAGGTACGCTCCGGCGAGGTCGTCCCGATGCTGCGCGTCATGACCAACGGCGAGGGCGGCTCCATGTGCACCCTGCACGCCCGCGGCCCGCACATGGTCGTCGACCGCATCGCCGAACTCTGCCTGGAGTACGGCTCCCACATGACCGACGCCCTCGCCTACCGCCTCACCGCCAACGCCCTGGACCTCATCGTGCACGTCACCATGGTCGACGAGACCGCCGTCGGCGGCCGCCGCCACCGCTTCGTCTCCCACGTCCTGGAGGTCACCGGCCTCGGCGAGAGCGGCCGCCCCGCGCTCAACACCGTCTTCGGCCCCCGGCCCGAGTACGGCGAGCCCCGGGCCGTCCCGCACACCCCGCCGCAGTGCCTGGACGACCTGCGCCGGGCCGGCTTCGACGCCTCCCTCCTCGGCTCCCGGTACGGGAGCTGGGCCACCCCGCTGCAGCTGCGGATCGGCGGTGGCCCGCGATGATGCTCCTCTACGCCCTGTGCGGCCTCGTCCTCGCCGCCGGCCTCGTCGCCCTCGCCGTCTGGGCGCGCGGCAGCGAACCCGTCCCCGAGGACCAGGAGGACGGCAACCCGCTCGCCACCCGCCTGCACGTCCTCTGGTACGGCGCCCCCGGCGCGGCCAACCCGCGCATGGTGCGCCTGCGCCGCCTCCAGTTGCCGCTCGCCCTCGTCGGCGCGCCCCTGGCCTGGCTGTTCACCGGCATCCCGCTCACCGCCCTGCTGGTGCCGCTCGGCGTCTTCGGCCTGCCCTGGCTCTTCGACACCACCCGCCCGGACACCCACCGCATCGAGCGGCTGGAGGCCCTGTCCGAGTGGACCCAGCGCATCGCCGACGTGCTGCTCCTCGGCGTCGGCCTCAACCAGGCCATCGTCACCAGCCGCCGCACCGCCCCCGCCGCCCTGGAGGAGGAGATCGGCGAGCTCGCCTCCCGCCTCCAGGCCCGCTGGCGCCCCGAGGAGGCGCTGCGCGCCTTCGCCGACGGCATCGCCGACGCCACCGCCGACAAGGTCCTCGCCGCCCTCGTGCTGCGCGCCGGGGACAGCGGCCCGGGCCTCGCGCGGGCGCTGTCCGACATGGCCGACTCGGTGCGCGAGGAGGTCCGCCAGCGCCGCGCCATCGAGGCCGACCGCGCCAAGCACCGCACCACCATCCGCTGGCTGGTCGGCATCATCGTGCTGGTCGTCACCGTCGGCTCGTTCAACAGCGAGTACACCCGGCCGTACGGCACCTTCCTCGGCCAGGTCGTCCTCGCCGTCGTCGCCGCCCTGTTCGTCGCGATCATCGCCTGGATGCGGGCACTGGCCTCCCACCCGCCCGTGCCCCGGCTCCTCGTGCCGGACCGCCGCAGCAAGAGCGGGCGCCGCCTGCGCATCCGCACCGAGGACAACGACGAGCAGATGGAGGAGGCCCGGTGATCTCGCCCTGGTCCGTCCTGGCCGGAGCCGTCGCCGCCGGCGGCCTCGCCCTGCTGATCTCCGAACTGCGGCCCGCGCCACCGGACCTGCGCCAGGCCATGGACCGGCTGCACCGCACCCCCGCCGACCGGCCGGAGGACCCGGACGCCCGCCCGAGCTGGTACGACCGGATCGGCGAACGCGCCCTGGAGGTCCGCGGGATCACCGTCCCGCGCCGCGAACTCTCCCTGATCGGCCGCAGCCCGGCCCGGTACATGGTGCACAAGCTGCTCTTCGCCGCCCTCGGCCTGGCGATGCCCGCCTACCTCGGCGCGCTGGCCGCGCTGATGGACGTCGGATTCTCCTTCGCCCTGCCGCTGGTCGTCGGCCCCCTGCTGGCCGGGCTGCTCTGGTTCGTCCCCGACGCCGTCGTGCGCGGCGAGGCCAAGCAGGCGCGCACCGAGTACCTGCACGGCATCGCCGCCTACCTCGAACTCGTCGCCATGGAGCGGGCCGCCGACTGCGGACCGGCCGAGGCGCTGCGCCGCGCCGCCTCCGTCGGGCAGGGCGTGGTGATCCTGCGCATCCGCGACGCCCTGGAGCGCGCCGCCACCGACCGCCTCCCGCCCTGGGCCGGACTCGACGCGCTGGCCGAGGAGTTGGGCCTCAGCCCGCTCCAGGACGTGGCCGACATCATGCGGATCTCCGGTACGGACGGCGCCGCCGTGTACGACACCCTGCGCGCCCGTGCCAAGGGCCTGCGCGGAGAGCTCCTCGCCGAGGACCTCGCCCGGGCCAACGCCGACAGCGAGCGGATGGTCGCCCCCGGGGCGGCGCTGACCCTGCTGATGACCGTCCTGATCGTCTTCCCGGCCCTCCACCAGATGCTCAACTGAGCCGATGGCCACCCACGTTGCGACCGCAACACCTCCGTCCGCAACACCCCCGACCGCGACACCTCCGTCCCCAGTTCCAGAACCCGGGAGCGCCCCGATGACCGTCCGAACCGTCCACCAGGCCGCCGCCAGAGCGCTGCGGACCTTCCTGTGGCCCGTCCTGCTGCCGGTGCAGTTCGCGCTGCTGCTGTTCACCTTCCGCCTCGGCCGGCTGCGCGCCGCCCGGGCGCGCGGCGACCGGGGCGCGATCAGCATCGAACTCGCCCTCGCCATCATCGCGTTGGTGTTCGTCGCGGGCGCCGTCGCGGCCGCGATGTACATCCTCAAGGACAAGGTGGTCAAGAAGGTCGAGCAGGACCCGAACGCCCCCGGCGGTGCGGCCGGTGGCGGTGCGGGCGCCGGCGGTGCGGCGGGTGCGGGCGGCTCCACGTCGTGATCCGCCGTCCTCGCCCGCGCGGCGACCGGGGGTCGATGAGCCTGAGCCTGGCCTTCGTCTTCCCGGTCGTCCTCTTCCTCCTGCTGCTGATCGTCCAGGCCTCCCTGTGGTGGTACGAACGGCAGTTGGCGCTGACGGCCGCCCGCGAGGGCGTGGACGCCGGCCGGGTGCAGGGGAACGCGACGGACGAGGTCAAGAACGAGGCGGCGCGCCGGCAGGCCCGGGACTTCCTCGAGCGCCAGGGCGCCCACTCCTACACCGTGCTCACGGACGGCAGTTCGCCCGACACCATCCGCGTCACCGTGGAGGTCACCGCGCCGCTGCTGCTGCCCGGCCTGCACGGGCCCGCCATCCGGCAGTACGCCGAGGCGCCGCGCGAGCGGTTCGTCCCCCCGGCGGTGACGGGGTGAGCCGGTGGACGGGCTGGGCGGGCTGGGCGGAGCGGACGAGGCTGCGGCGGCTGCGGCGCCGGGACGAGGGTGGGCTGGCGATCGAGGCGGCGCTGATCACGCCGACCGTCGTCGCCCTCGTCCTGGTGGCCGTCGCCGCCGGCCGGGTGCAGACCGCGGCCGGCACGATCGAGGCGGCGGCCCGCTCCGGTGCCCGTACGGCCTCGCTCCAGCGCGACCCCGACGCCCGGGAGAAGCCCGCCAGGGAGTCCGCCCTCGCGACGCTCGCCCAGCAGGGCGTGGTCTGCCGCAGCAGCGAAGTGCGCTACCGGACGGGGCGGTTGCAGCTGCCCGGCGGGCCCGTCGACACGGTGACCGTCACCGTGGCGTGCGAGGTGGAGCTGACCGACCTGCTCGGCGGGCCGACGGGGGTGGGCGTGGCCAAGCGCCTGGAGGGCAGCTTCACCTCCGTCGTCGACCGCTACCGGGGGCGGTGACGGTGCGCGCGCGGACCCGGGCGGGCATGCGGGCGGCGACCGGGCGCGCGGCGCCCCGGATCGCGGGCCCGGGCGGGGGATTGGGGACGCCCCGGGCGGGGGAGACGCAAGCGGAGAGCGCACGGGGGCGGCGCGGCGCGGCCGGAAGGCGCCCGCCGGGGGAGCGCGCGGGGCACGGGACGTACGGGGAGCACGGCGGGCCGGGAGGGGGTGACGACGGGATGGGGCGCACGCGCACGGGGCTTGCCCTGCGGCGGCTTCGCGGCCGGCGCGGCGACGGCGGCGCGGTGTCCCTGTTCGTCGCGCTCTGCGCCGGCGGCCTGGTCGTCGTCATCGCCCTGGTGATCGACGTCGGCGGCCGCCTGCGCGTCGCCGAACGGACGGACGCCTGCGCCCAGGAGGCCGCCCGCGTCGGCGGCCAGCAGCTGGACCAGGCCGCGGTGTTGCAGGGCCGGGGCGTCAAGGTTCAGCAGGAGTACGTACGGCAGGCGGCCGACGCCTACCTGGCGGAGTGCGGCGGCCTGCGGGCCGGGGACATCGCCTTCTCCGGCGACGGCAGGGTCGTCACCGTCACGGTGCAGGCGCCGTTCAAGCCGGTGCTGCTGGGCGGGCTCGGAAAGCGGATGGTAACGGGCAGGGGCAGTGCGACCCTCGTCCACGGAGTCGAGAAGGCGGAGACGGACTGATGGCCGCGCCACGTGCCAAGGACAAGGGCCTCAAGGACAAAGGCGTCAAGGACAGGGGCGTCACGGACCGGGCCGCCGGGGGGCGGGCCCGTGCCGCGAGGAGCGGGCCCGCCCGGCCCGGCCGCCCCGGCGCCGGACACGGGGCCGGGCGGGGGCCCGGACGCGGGCGCGCCGCCGGGGTGCTGACGGCGCTCGCCGCCCTCGTCACCCTGCTCGCCCTGCTGGTCGGCCTGCCCGCGCTGCTGGTCTACGGCACGCGGGCCGTCGCCGGGATGGGCGAGGTCGCGCCGAACGGCGTCGGCCAGGCGCTCACCAGCGCGGACGACGGGCAGCTGTTCCTGTGGGTACTGGTCGGCGTCGGCTGGCTCGCCTGGGCCTGCTTCGCGCTGTCCGTCCTGCTGGAGGTCCCCGCGCAGCTGCGCGGCCGCATCGCCCGGCGGATCCCCGCGTTCGGCTGGAGCCAGCGGATCGCCGCCGGGCTCGTCGGCTCCGTCCTCGCGCTGCTGCCCGTGGCCGGCTCCGCCTTCGCCGCCGTCCCCGAACTCGGCCACTCCGCCGCCGCCCCGGCCCGGGTCACGGCCTCCGCGCCGCGCGCCGCCCTGCCCGCCGCCGACCGGACGGCCCCCGCGCTGGCGCCCGCCGCCGAGCAGCAGCCCACCTACACCGTGCGCGACAGCCGGCCCGCCGACAGCCTCTGGTCCATCGCCGAGCAGCAACTCGGCTCGGGCGAGCGGTGGGTGGAGATCGCCAAGCTCAACGACGGGCGGGCGATGGACGGTTCGGGCGTGCGCTTCGACGCCGACCGGCCGATCCAGCCCGGCTGGGAGCTGCTGATGCCGGCCGACGCCAAGCCGGACGCGGCGAAGGCCCCCGCCCCCGCCCCGGCCCCCGCACCCGCTCCCGCGCCGCCCGCCCCCTCCGCCCCCGCGCCGGCCCAGACCCCGCAGGCGGGCACCGGGACGGGCGCCCACGCCACGGTCACGGTCCAGGAGGGGGACAGCCTCTCCGCCATCGCCCAGCGGGAGTTGGGGGACGCGGAGGCCTGGCCGAAGCTCTTCGAGGCCAACAAGGGCGTGCAGGCGCCGGACGGGGAGCGGCTCACGGACCCGGACGTGCTGGCGCCGGGCATGGTGCTCGCGGTGCCGGGGGCTCCTGCCCCTGCCCCGGCTCCCGCGCCTTCGCAGGACCAGCCGCCCGCGCAGCAGGCCCCGGCCCCCGCGCAGCCCGCCCCCGCGCAGCCCGCGCCCGCCCAGCAGGCCCCGGCGCACACCCCCGACCCCGCGCCCGCCGCGCACGCCGAGGCCGCGCCCAGCGACGACTACAGCACCGCCCTCGCCGCCTCCGCCGTCGGCGTGCTGCTCGCCGCCGTCATGATCGGCACCGTCGCCCACAAGCGCGGCACCCAGCTGCGCGCCCGCCGCCCCCGCCACCGCATCCCCATGCCCGAGGCCGAGGCCGCCGCCTTCGAGAACGAGCTGCGCGCCCGCCAGGACGGCCACGGCCTCGACCTCCTCGACCGGGCCCTGCGCACCCTCGCCCGCAACACCGTGCGCGGCGGCAAGCGCCTGCCCGCCATCGTCGCCGCCCGGATCACCCCCGCCGGCACCATCGAGCTGCACCTGTCCGGCCCCGCCACCCCGATCGCGCCGTTCCGCGCCGCGCACGCCGCCAACGTCTGGTGGTGCGGCGACGACGCGCCCGACCTGCTCAGCGCCTCCCAGGCCCGCAAGCACGCCGCGCCCTACCCCGCCCTGGTCACCCTCGGCACCGCGCCCGACGGCTCGGTGGTGCTCGCCGACCTGGAGGCCGTCCGGCTGCTCCACCTGTCAGGCCACCCCGACGACGCCCGGGACGTGCTGCGCACCCTCGCCGTCGAGCTGGCCCACAGCCCGCTGGCCGACCGGCTGCACCTGCACCTCGTCGACCTCGCCGAGGAGGTGCCGATCAGCGGCCCCGCCGCCGAGCGCGTCCACCGCCACGCCACCCTGGAGGCCGCGCTCGCCGCCCTCGGCCCGCGCACCGCCAAGGCCCGCGCCACCCTGGTCGCCGCCGACGCGGCCAGCCCGCGCGACGCCCGCAGCCGGGGCCAGGCCGACGAGGCGTGGACGCCGGAGATCGTCCTGTGCGCCCACCAGCCCGGCGGCGAACTGCCCGCCGAGCTCGGGCGCCTGCTCGACGCCCGCCCGCGCACCTGCGTGGCCGTCGTCACCCGCGCCCCCGAGCGCGGCACCGGGCCCGTCGCCCGCTGGACCCTGCCCACCGCCGGGCAGGCGGCCATCCCCGGGCTGCACCTGACCGTCGAACTGCAGCGGCTCACCGGGCACCAGTACGAGCAGGTCGCGGAGCTGCTCCGGGTCGCCGAGGACACCACCCAGCACCCGGCCCCGGCTTGGACACTGGACGGGCCCGGGTTCGACGAGGACGACGACACCGCCGAACTGCGGCCGCCCGTACCGGTGCTGGCGGGGGTCGGCGCCGCGCTCGGCGCCTCCGCGTCCGTCTCCGTCGACGGAGAGTCGGGGCCGGCGGCCGGGCCGAGGATGCTCGCCCGGGTCATCGGCACCGGCGCCAGCCCGTTCGCCGGTACCGACCCGGTGACGCCCGCGCCCGCGCCGGTGCTGACCAAGGCGTCCGCGGCGCCCACCGCTTCCCTGACGTCCACGGCGTCCACGCAGGTCATGCCCGCGGTGCCGGCCGCCGCCGTTGTTCCCGTTGTTCCGGCCGTGCCCGCTGTTCCCGCGCAGGCGACGCCCGAGTCCACGCCCGCCGGGCCCGCCCGCTTCGCCGTCAACGGCCAGGGCCGCCTGGCCTCGACGGGCGAGGCGGACGAGACCACGCTGGGCCTGCGGCTCCCCGAGGCGCCCGAAGCTCCCGACGCTCCCGAGACCTCCGGGGCCCCGGACGTGCCGGAGGAGCCGGCCGGGGAGCCCGCCGCCGCGCAGGCCGTGCCCGTCGTGCAGCCGGTGCAACCGGTCGGGCCCTCGCCGGAGCCGTCCGTGGAGCCTTCCGCAACGCCTTCCGCAACGCTTTCCGCGGAGCCCGAGCCCGGCCCCGCCGCCGTCGTCCCCGTGGCCCGCACCACCCCGGGGCGCAGCGACAGCGACGACCTGCTGGCCATACTCCGCTCCCCGGAGGCGCACGCCACCCGCAACTCCCCGCGCATCCGCCTGCTCGGCCCGGTCGACGTGTCCGGCCTGCGCGGCAGCGCCGAACCGGGGGCCCTCGCCCGGCTCACCGAACTGGCCGTCTACCTGGCGCTGCGCCCGGGCGCCGACCACATCGCCCTGGACCACGACCTCCACCCCGGCGCCGCGCACCTCGACCCGCACCCCACCACGATCGCCGGTGCCGGGAGCCCGCTGCCGGCCAAACTCGCCGACCTGGCGGGCTGGTTCGGCACCTCGCCCGAGGGCCGCCCCTTCCTGCCGACCGACTCCGCCGAGGGCTACGCCTTCACCCCGGCCGTCACCTGCGACTGGGACGAGTTCCGCAGCCTCTACCGGCGCGGCATGCGCAGCACCAGCGCCACCGCCGACGCGGCCCTCGCCCACGCCCTGGCCCTGGTGCGGGGCGCCCCGTTCGCCGAGGCCCCGCCCGCCTCGTACGGCTGGGCGGAGTCGGAGCGCCAGGACATGATCGCGGCGATCGTCGACACCGCGCACGAACTGGCCGCCCGCCGTCTGCAGTACGGCGACCACCGCAGCGCCGAGGCCGCCGTGTTCCGGGGCCTCGCCGTCGCCCCGGACGTCGAGCTGCTGCACCGGGACCTCTTCTACGCATACGCCTCCGCCGGTGCCCGGGACCAACTCCTGCGCGCCGTCAACCGCCTGGACGCGCTGAGCCGCCGCACCGGCCGCGACCTCGACGCCGACACGGTGGCCCTCCTGCGCGACCTGCTCGCCGGCTCCTGAGCCCTGGGCCCGTTCTCCGGCCCGCTTCTCGTCCGGGGAGCGGGCCGACGGGCTCGGCTCAGCGCAGCCAGTCCTCGATGGCCGCGAAGTCCGCGTCCCCGAGGCCGCGTTGGGGATTGACGCGGTGCAGCAGCGTCCGGGCGGGGGAGTGGGCGGCGACCCAGCGCCGGTCGACGGCGGTGATCTCGTCGTCCACCCAGACGAACGGCCGCCCCGCCGCCCAGGCGACCAGGGGGCGGGTCTTCCAGTGCAGCCCCGGCGGGTCGTCGCCGTCCTCGCCCTCGTACGCGTCCTCGGGCGGCCACTCGACGAAGGGCAGCGGTGGCAGGCCGAGCCAGGGCGCGAGGCGGTCGTTGGCCTCCTCCTCCCAGGTGGTCGCCCACACCAACACGCAGGGCAGGCGCAGGAGTCGGCGTCCGACGGCCGGATCCGCCCGCGCCAGCAGGGGGTTGTCGTCCGGGGCCGGTGCGCGTCCGTGGGCGCCCCGGTGGAGGGGACGGCCGCCCGGCGGGGGCGGGCCGAAGGGGATGAGGGGCCCGTCGACGTCGAGGAACAGCAGTGGTGTGCCCGAACTCGCCATGACGGCACGATAGTGCGGCGCGGCGCGCCGATCGGCGACCCGGCCTGGAACCCCCGCGCCGGGATCTCGTAGGGTGGCGCGCACGGGAGTGGTGGCAGGCACCACATGGCAAGGGCATCAGACGCCGCGACAGCGGCGGGGCGGGGCGGTGACCAGAAGATGGCGGAGACGACTGCTGTTTCCGGAGGTCCCGACCCGGCCGCGGACTCGGGCCCCCGGGACGCCGTACCGCCGCCGTCCGCCGAGGAGCACCCGCCCGGGCCCGCCGCGCTGTACGAGCCGCCGCCCGCCCCGCCCGCCCCGCCGACCGGCTGGACCCTCGCCGGCGTGCCCCTCGCCGCGGCGGCCGCCGCCCGGGCACCGGCGCCGACGGGCGGGTTCGGGGCCGCGCCGCGCGGGCGCGTGCTGGCGATCGAGGGCGGCTACGGTGCCTCGGGGCGCCGCACCTGGGGCGGGCGCGGCGGGGCCGGGCACGCGCCGGTGCTGTCGGCGATGCTGGCCGCCGTGTCGCCGCAGGTGCTGCTCGCCGCCGACGCCGTGGACGCCGTCCACCTGCCCGGGGCCGTCGACCCGCAGACCGTCCTCGCCCACCTGCGCGCCGCCGCCCTGCACCCGGGGCCGCTGCTGGTGCACCTGGGCGGGCACGTGGTGGCCGACAAGCGCGGCGGGCAGCTCCACCTCACCCTGCGCGACTCCCGGCAGGACGGCCTGCCCTGGTCGGCGGTCGCCGCCGAGCTGAGCGGCAGGCCCGCCGACTGGCCGACCCTCGTCATCGCCGACCTGAGCGCCGATCAGAACGCCTGGCCCTACCTCCAGGGCACCGTCTCGCCGCTGAGCGAGGGCATCCCGCTGTGGGCGGTCGTCAGCCCGGACCCGGAGCAGATCGGCACCTTCACCCGCGCCCTGATCGAGGCCCTGCACGGCGGACGGCCGGGGGCGGGGGAGGTGCTCGCGCCGGAGCAACTGCGCCAGCAGGTGTACTCGGTGCTGCGGCCGGACGTGATCATCCTCGCCACGCACGCCAAGGACCGGCCGGTGTTCCGCAACACCGCCCGGCGCGCGGACGGCCTGCCGGCGGACGCCGTCCCGCTGCCGGTGCCGGTGCCGGTGCCGGTGCCGTCGCCCGTCGCGGCTCCGGCGCCGTACGCTCCGCCGCTCCCGCCGCCGCGTCAGGAGGAGCCCCGGGACGCGGCGGTCGAATCGGCGGCCCCGGCTCCGGCCCCGGTGGAGCCGGCCCGGCCCGTGGCGGGCGAGCCGGTGAGCCTGGTCAAGCGCGGCGTGCCGCCGGCCCCGCCGCGCCCGTCCCGGCCGGTCAGCCTGGTGAAGGCGGACGCGGTGGAGGAGATCGCGCCGGAGGTCGCACCGGAGATCGCGCCGGACGGCGTGTCCCTGGGCAAGCCCGTCCCGGCCGACGCCGTCCCCGAGGAGGCCGTGCCCGCCGAGGGCGTCACCCTGGCCAAGGCGCTTCCCGAGGCGGAGGATGAGCCCGAACTCCCGCAGCCGGAACCGGAGTTGGAGGGGCCGCAGGACGCCGTCCCCGCCGACGCCGTCCCCGAGCCGGCCGACGCCGAAGCGGCCGCTGAGCCGGTCGCTGAGCCGGCCGCCGAGCCGCGCGAGGACTACCGCGAGGTCATCGGACGGATCGTCCGCAGCGCCGACGCGGGCGACCACGCGGCCGCCACCGACCTCGCCTTCGCCCTCGAACTGGAGGCGATCTCCGAGCACGGCGCCGTCTCCGAGCCCGTCCTGCAGGTGCGTCAGGTCCGCGCCCACGTCTGCCGCCTGGCGGGCCGCCTCGGCGAGGCCGCGGTCATCTACCGGGAGGTGGCGCTGACCTTGCTGCGTTCGCGCGGCCCCGAGAGCACGGAGACCCAGCAGGCGGCCACCAACGCCGAGGCCTGCTGGCGCAAGATCGCCGACCGGAACGAGGCCGTGCGCATCGCCCCCGAGATCATCGAACTGCGCGCCCACCTCCCGGGCCCGGACGGCCGCAAGCTGCGCGCCGCCGAGCGCTACCTCGCCCAGCTCGTCGCGGCGGCCGCCCCGGCGGCGGGCAAGTGACAACCGACGGCTGACAGCTGACAGCTGACAAAAGACAGCGAACAGATAACAAAAAACAGAAAACAGCGAACGGATAACAGATGACGAAATCTGTTATCCGTTCGCTGTTACGTGTTCGCTCGTTTCCTACTGCTCGTTCTCGTCACCCTGAATGTCGCCCGCGAGCGCGTGGACGAACGTGGTGCCGTCGATGGTGCCGAGGCCGCTGGCGAGGTCGTAGCCCTCGGTGGCGTTGTAGCCGGTGACGCCGCCCCAGCCGTTGTCGCCCGCCTTGACGTCGACGATGCCGCTCCACTTGCTCGGCAGCATGCTCAGGCCGTACAGGCGGCCGTTGATCTGGCCGATGCGGTGGCCGGCCAGCTGGTCGGCGAGGGCGACGATGCCCGAGAACAGCGGGGTGGCCTCGCTGGTGCCGCCGGTGAGGTGCCAGCCGACGGCGGTCGGGTCGTAGGACTCGTACGTCCAGGCGGCGCCGTCGACGGCCGCGCTCATGCTGATGTCGGGCGTGCCGCGGTGGTCGCCGGTGACGTTGGCGACGCCGGTCTGGTACCACGGCCGGGAGAAGACGCCGGAGACGCCGCCGCCGCCCGCGCCGGACTGGTCGTGCCACACCTTGTCGGGCGCGGTGCGCTTGCCGCTGTCGTCCAGGGTGAGCTGGGTGCCGCCGATGGAGGTGACCAGCGGGTCCGAGGACGGCCAGGAGTTGACCTTGAACGGGTACAGGTCGGTCCCGTTGGGCTGCGCGTCGGTGGCGCCGTTGTCGCCGGAGGCGGCGAGCACGGTCACGCCGCGGTCCGCGGCGGCCTTGAAGGCGTAGCGCAGGTCGGTGATCGACTTGAAGTCGCCCTTGTCGTAGCCCGGGAAGGTGTTCTCGGTGGCGCCGAAGCTCTGCGAGATGACGTCGCCGCGGCCCTTCTTGATCATGTCCTTCTCGGCGTCCATCATCTCGGGCAGGCCGGTGGTGCCCTCGGTCTCGGCGACACCGGTCTCGACCAGGACGATGTGCGCGTCGGGGGCCATCGCGTGGGCGTACTCGACGTCGAGGGTGGTCTCGCCGGCCCAGCCCGTGTGGTCGGGGTTCTTGGGGTCGAAGGCGGGGACGTTGCCCCACTTGACCACCTCGACCTGGGTGTCCTGGATGCCCCACTGCTTGTCGAAGACCTCCAGGTCGTGCTGGACGGTCGGCGAGCCGAAGGAGTCGACGATGACGATCGTGCGGCCCTTGCCCGTGACGCCCTCCTTGTAGAGGGGGTTCAGGTTGTAGGCCGTGCGGTACTGCAGCGGCGAGTAGCAGTGGATGCCGATCTGGCTGACGCACTGGGTGGTGCTCAGCGGGGCGACGCGGGCCTGGGCGTTGTGGTGCCCGAAGGAGGCCGGGCGCACGTGGACGCCCGAGTAGTCGTGCGAGGTGGGGGCGGCGGTCGCGATACCCGCGGCGGGTACGGCGACGGTGCCGGCCGTGAGGGCGGTGGCCCCTACGGCGAGCAGAGCCAGGGCGCGGCGGAGGGTGGCGGGGCTGCCCATGGGACTCCTTGGGACGCTGGGCCCGACCGGGGTCGGTCGGGTCGGTTGGGCCATCCCATCGATCGCCGCATGATCATGCCATAGTCATTCCGTAGGGTCGGATGACCGCAGGCATGGTCAACTTCGGCCACGCGAACAGGTAAAGGCCGTCCCACGGGAAAGTAACCATTCACGGGGGACGGCCATATGATGACACGTCAGTAGAATTTTACGGCTTAGCGGGCGCCGCCGTTGACGTACAGGGTCTGTCCGCTGACGTACGAGGCGTCCTCACTCGCCAGGAACGCCACCACCGACGCGATCTCCTCCGGCTGCCCGACCCGGCGCAGCGGCGTGCGGGCCGCGACCTCGACCTGGTGGTCCTCGGCGGTGGCACCGACCCGCTCGGCGGTGGCGGCCGTCATCGCGGTGGCGACGTACCCGGGCGCCACGGCGTTGACGTTGACGTTGAACGGCCCCAGTTCGATCGCCAGGGTCGCGGTCAGCCCCTGGATGCCGGCCTTGGCGGCGGCGTAGTTGGCCTGGCCCCGGTTGCCGAGCGCCGAGCGCGAGCTGAGCGAGACGATCTTCCCGAACTTCTGCGCCACGAAGTACTTCTGGGCGACGTGGCTGCAGTTGTACGCGCTGGTCAGGTTGACCGTCAGCACCACGTCCCAGTCCGCCTTGGGCATCCTGAAGAACAGGTTGTCCCGGGTGATCCCGGCGTTGTTGACCAGGATGTGCACCCCGCCGAGGTCCTCGACGACCTGCGCGAACACCCGCTCCACCGCGTCGTAGTCCGCCACGTCGCAGCCGTAGGCGCGCGCGGTGCCGCCCTTGGTCGTGATCTCGGCGACCGTCCCCGCCGCCCGCTCGGCGGTGAGGTCGACGACGGCGACCGCCGCCCCCTCCTCCGCCAGGCGCCGCGCGGTGGCCGCACCGATCCCCTGCGCCGCGCCGGTCACCACGGCGACCCTGCCCTCGAAACGCGCCATGCCACTTCCTCCGATCATCGAATCATCGAAAAAGGAAAACCCACCGAAGACCCACGACGGACCTCAGGCGTTCTCGACCAGGACGGCCGTCCCCTGCCCGACCCCCACGCACATCGTGGCCAGCCCCCGCCGCGCGCCGGTGCGCCGCATCCGGTGCAGCAGGGTGGTGAGGATGCGCGCCCCGGAGCCGCCCAGCGGGTGGCCGAGGGCGATCGCCCCGCCGCTGGGGTTGACCACCTCCTCCGCCAGCTCCGGGCTGAACCCGAGGCCGTCCGCCGAGGCCAGCGCCTGCGCGGCGAACGCCTCGTTCAGCTCGGCCGTGTCCAGGTCGGCCAGCGACCAGCCGGCCCGCCCGAGCACCTTGCGGGTCGCCGGGACGGGCCCGATCCCCATCACGTCCGGGTGCACCCCGGCCGAGGCGCCGGCCACGTACCGCCCCAGCGGCGTGAGACCGAGGTCGCGCAGCGCCTCCTCGCTCACCAGGACGAGCCCGGCCGCGCCGTCGTTCATCGGCGAGGCGTTCCCGGCGGTCACGGTGCCGCCCGGCCGGAACACCGGCTTGAGCGAGGCGAGCTTGGCGAGGCTGGTGTCCTCCCGGATGCCCTCGTCCGCCACGACGGTCACGCCGTCCGCCCGCTCGACCGGGACGAGCTCGGCGTCGAAGTGCCCGTCCTTGCGGGCGGCGGCGGCCCGCTGATGGCTGCGCAGCGCGAAGGCGTCCTGCCGCTCGCGGGTGATGCCGTACCGGCAGGCCACCTCCTCGGCCGTCTCGCCCATGCTCAGGACGCCGTGCAGCTCGGCCATCCTCGGGTTGGTGAGCCGCCAGCCGAGCCGGGTGTCGTACGTCTCGATGCGGTGCGGCAGCGCCTCGTCGGGGCGGGGCAGCACGAAGGGGGCGCGGGTCATCGACTCGCAGCCGCCGGCCAGGACGACGTCGGCCTCGCCGGAGCCGATGGCCCGGGCGGCGAGGGTGACGGCCTCCAGGCCGGAGGCGCAGAGCCGGTTGACGGTGGCTCCGGGGACGGTCTCCGGCAGCCCGGCCAGCAGGACGGCCATCCGGGCGGCGTTGCGGTTGTCCTCGCCGGCCTGGTTGGCGGCGCCCCAGTAGACGTCGTCGATCCGGGCCGGGTCCAGGGCGGGGAGGTCGGCGAGCAGGGCGCGCAGCACGGTGGCCGAGAGGTCGTCCGGCCGGACGGTCGCGAGCGCTCCGCGCAGCCGGCCGACGGGTGTGCGGCGGGCGGCGGCGAAGTAGACAGGGCGCACGGTGTGCTCCTTATCGGAAAATCGGAGGGGGGAGGTCAGAAGGCGTTGACGCCGGTGAGCGCGCGCCCGATGAGCAGGTGGTGGATCTGGCTGGTGCCCTCGTACAGGGTCATCACCCGTGCGTCGCGCAGGTACTTGCCGACGGGGTACTCGTCGATGAAGCCGTAGCCGCCGAACACCTGCAGCGCGTTGTTCGCGGCGCGCACGGCGGCCTCGCTCGCGAACAGCTTGGCCATCGAGGACTCGGTGGCGAAGGGCAGGCCGCGCTCGATGTGGTCGGCGACCTTCCAGGTGAGCAGCCGGGCCGCCTCCACGTCGACGGCGATCCCGGAGAGGAGCTCCTGGACGAGCTGGTGCGCGGCGATCGGCTTCCCGAACTGCTCGCGCTCCCCGGCGTAGCGCACGGCGGCCTCCAGGCAGGCGCGGGCGATGCCCACGCAGCCCGCCGCCACCGACATCCGGCCCTTGGCCAGGGCGGCCATCGCCACCGAGAAGCCCTTGCCGACCTCGCCGAGGCGGGCGTCGTCGCCCACCCGTACGCCGTCGAGGGCGAGTTCGGCGGTGGCCTGGCCGCGCAGGCCGAGCTTGCCGTGGATCTCGGTGCGGCCGAAGCCGGGCAGGCCGGTGGGCACGAGGAAGGCGGTGACGCCCCGGTGGCCGCGCAGCGCCGGGTCCTGGCCGCCGGTGCGGGCGAAGACCAGGGCGACGTCGGCCCAGGTGCCGTTGGTGATGAAGGTCTTGGTGCCGGTGATCACCCAGCCGTCGCCGTCGCGTTCGGCCCGGGTGGTGAGGTTGGCGGCGTCGGAGCCGGTGCCGGGTTCGGTGAGGGCGAAGCAGCCGAGGGCCTCGCCGGAGGTGAGCCGGGGCAGCCAGTGGCGCTTCTGCTCCTCGGTGCCGTGGGCGTTGACCGACTTGGCGACCAGGCCGAGGGAGACGGAGACGATTCCGCGCACCGCCGAGTCGGCGCGCCCCAGCTCCTCCAGGACGAGGCAGTAGGCGAGGTGGTCGCCGCCGCTGCCGCCGTACTCCTCGGGGATCGTCAGGCCGAGGAGGCCGAGCTTCGCGAGCTTGCCGACGATCGCGCGGTCCACGGACTCGGCGCGGTCCCAGGCGGCGGCGTGCGGCACGATCTCGCGGTCGGCGAAGGAGGCCGCGAGGTCCCGTACGGCGCTCTGCTCCTCGGTCAACTCCAGGTTCACGGCGGACCGCCCTCGTTAAACTAGCGCTGCAAGTTTTAAGGGGACTGTAGCCCCGGCCCGCCGCGCTGGGAAGGGGCGCCTGCCAGAATCGGTCCCCACCCGCCCGAACCCACCCGCACGACCTCACCCGACCGGAGGAAGCGACCCGATGGCCCGCCCGCGCACCCCGCTGCTCAGCCGCGAGCGCATCGTCACCGCCGCCCTGCGGCTGATCGACGGCGCCGGGCTGGAGGCCCTGTCCACCCGCCGCCTCGCCACCGAGCTCTCGGTCAGCGGCCCCTCGCTCTACAACCACTTCGCGACCAAGGACGAGCTGCTGGACGCGGTGGTGGACAGCGTCATCGGCGAAGTCGACCTGTCGATGTTCGACGACGGCGCCGCGGCCTGGCCCGAGGCGCTGCGCGACTGGGCCCGCTCCTACCGCGCCGCGCTGGCCGCCCACCCCAACATCGTCCCGGTGCTCGCCCAGGGCCCCGGCCGCCGGCCGAACGCGCTGCGCCTGGCCGACGCCGTCTTCGGGCACCTCGTCGGCGCCGGGTGGCCGCGCGCCCAGGCCACCCGGATCGGCGCGCTGATGCGCTACTTCGTCACCGGCTCGGCGCTCGCCTCCTTCGCGGCCGGGTTCCCCGCCGACGCCGACGTGTACGACGCGGCCGACTACCCGCACCTCGGCGAGGCCCACCGGCTGGCCGGGCACCGGGGATCGGTGGACGAGGGCGCCTTCGAGACCGGGCTGGAGGCGCTGCTGGACGGGCTGGCGCTGCGCTTCGAGCGCCTCGCCGCCCGTCCCTGAGGCCGTCGGGTTCTCAGGCCCGCCGCTACCAGGGCTCGCGGGGCACGAAGGCCGGGCGCAGCGACGGGTCCACCGGGTCGTAGTAGCGGTGGTAGACCGGGGTCAGCCCGCCCGAGACCGGCGGCACGATCCAGCTCCAGTCCGCCGGGACGGGCCGCCCGAGCCGCTCCTCCTGGGCGACGTGCTTGAGGAAGCGGTGCGACTCGGTGTGGTGGTCGGCCATCGTCACCCCGGCCTCCTGGAAGGAGTGCAGCACCGCGAGGTTGAGCTCGACGAGCGCCCGGTCGCGCCACAGGGTGCGGTCGTTGGAGGTGTCCAGGCCCAGGTGCTCGGCGACGGTGGCGAGCATGTCGTAGCGGTCGGCGTCGGCGAGGTTGCGGGCGCCGATCTCGGTGCCCATGTACCAGCCGTTGAACGGCGCGGCCGGGTAGCGCACCCCGCCGATCTCCAGCGTCATGTCGCTGATCGCCGGCACCGCGTACCAGCGCAGCCCCAGCTCCGCGAACCAGTCGTGCTCGGGGTGGGTCAGCGGGACCTCCAGCGCCGTGTCGTCCGGGTGCCCGTACCAGTGCGGGCGCTCGCCGGGGCGCTCCTGGACCAGCAGGGGCAGCACCTCGAAGCGGTCCTCGGCGCACTTCCAGCCGAGGTCGCGGGCGCGGGCGGTGAGCGTGACGCCGGCCGGGTCGCCCACCGTGGCGCCGTCGACGCGGTGGCCGGCGTAGCGGACCAGCTGCTGGTTGAGGATGCGCGGGGCCGGGCGGCCCGGGCGGTCCGGGGCGAACACCGAGATCACCGGGCGGATCCGGCCGCCGTTGGTCGCCAGGCGCAGGTGCTCGAAGCACTCGGCGGCCACGTCGTCGGCGGAGGAGAGGTGGCGCAGGTCGCGCACCACCAGGCTGCGCCAGTACAGCCGGCCGATGCAGCGGGCGGCGTTGCGCCAGGCGAGCTTGGCCCCGTACGCGAGTTCGGCGGGGGTGTGGGCGTAGGTGCCGGTGCGGTCGATCTCGTCCAGGACGGCGCGCAGCCGCTCCCCGGGGGCTCCGGCGGCGGGCTGCTCCCGGTGGAAGCGCCGGACGAACTCGGCGGCCTGGCCGGGGTCGGTGAACGGCGCGGGCGCGGGCGGCAGCCGGGCCTCGGGGGCCGGCGGCGGTGCCGCATGAGCGGTGGCGTCGGCGTGAGCGTGGGCCTCGGCGTGAGCGTGGGCGTATGGGCAGCCGCCGCCGACGGGGGCGGTGGCGGGTCTGCGGGTGCGAAGCCGGTCGAAGATCAAGGACACATCCCTCCTGGCGAACAGGAGTACCCCAGGTGTCCGGGCCGCCGCAGAGAGTGAACGATTCGGCCCCGCACCCGCGCGGATCGCGCTAGGGTGCGGGGCCGGTCGGACTGTCGGATCAGCGCACGGCCGGATCCGTCCGCGTCGACGGGGGAGGCGGGCTCAGCCCATGTCCTCCAGGCGGACGCCCTTGGTCTCCTTGAGGAACCTGGCCACGAAGAGGATCGACAGCGCCGCGAAGGCCGCGTACACCAGGTACGTCGCCGACAGGTTCCACCGCGACATCGACGGGAACGACACGGTGATCGCCCAGTTGGCGATCCACTGCGCCGAGGCGGCGACGGACAGGGCGGCGGCGCGGATGCGGTTGGGGAACATCTCGCCGAGCATCACCCAGACCACCACGCCCCAGGACATGGCGAAGAAGAGCACGAAGGCGTTGGCGGCGATCAGCGCGACGGTGCCCTGGAGGTCGGGCAGGGTGACGTCCCCGCCGGTGCCGGTGGCGGAGGAGAACGCCCAGCCGGCGGCGGCCAGGGAGACGGCCATGCCGACCGAGCCGATCAGGGCCAGCGGCTTGCGGCCGATGCGGTCGACGAGCAGGATCGCGACCACGGTGCCGAGGATGTTGATGACCGAGCCGATGAAGCTGATCAGCATCGAGTTGCTCTGGTCGATGCCGACCGACTGCCACAGGATCGACGAGTAGTAGAAGATCACGTTGATGCCGACCAGCTGCTGGAACACCGACAGGCCGATGCCGACCCAGACGATGGGCAGCAGGCCGAAGCGGCCGCCGAGCAGGTCGCGGAAGCGCGGGCGGTGGTCGGAGGCGATCAGCGCCCGGACCTCGGCGATCCGCGCGTCGGCGTCCACGCCCTCGCCCTCGACCTCGGCGAGCACCCGGCGGGCGTCGTCGAGGCGCTCGGCCTGGATCAGGTAGCGCGGGGACTCGGGGATGACCGAGGAGAGCACGAAGTAGACGGCGGCCGGCACGACGCAGGCGCCGAGCATCCACTGCCAGGCCTCCAGGCCGAGCAGGTGGCCGCGGGTCTCGCCCCCGGCGGCCTTCGTCAGCAGCCAGTTGACCAGCTGGGATATCGCGATGCCGAGCACGATCGCGGCCTGCTGGAAGGAGGCCAGACGGCCCCGGTAGCGGGTCGGCGCGACCTCGGCGATGTAGGTCGGGGCGATCACCGAGGCGATGCCGATGGCGGCGCCGCCGAGGACGCGCCAGAAGGCGAGGTCCCAGGCGGAGAACGGCAGCATCGAGCCGACGGCGCTGACGGCGAACAGCAGCGCGCCCGCCTTCATGACCTTGATGCGGCCGTACCGGTCGGCGAAGCGCCCGGCCAGCGCGGCGCCGAGCGCCGAGCCGAGCAGGGCGGAGGAGACGATCAGGCCGGTCACGCCGTCGCCGACCCCGAACTTCTCCTGGATCCCTGAGACGGCGCCGTTGATCACCGAGCTGTCGTAGCCGAACAGGAACCCGCCGAGGGCCGCGGCGGCGGTGATGAAGACGACGAATCCGAGGCGGCCGGGCGCGGAGGCCTCGACCGCCCCGGAGGGCTGCTGGGTGACGCTCACGATCTCTGCTCCTGTACTCAACGCTGAGCTGGGGTAGCCGAGATCGTAACCCCTAATCGTTCAAGGCTTGTACATCCAATGCTCAGATTTCGCTCTGAGAATTCGTAAGATGAACAAGCAAATGGGCCCTTCGTCGTACGCCCTCGTCCTGGCCCTTCGTCGGGCGCGCTACGCGGGGGAGGCCAGCGAGAGGCCGAAGCGGCCCGCCTCGTCCGTCCACCAGTGGTCCAGCCGCAGGCCCGCGCGGGCCAGTTCGGAGGCCACCCGCTCGCGGCGGAACTTGGCGGAGACCTCGGTGCGCAGCTCCTCGCCCCGCTCGAAGTGCACCGGCAGGTCCAGCGCCGGGATCTTCACCGTCTGGTCGCGCAGCGAGCGCAGCCGCATCTCGATCCACTCCTGCCCGGCGTCCCAGAGCGCGACGTGCTCGAAGGCGTCCGGCTCGAAGTCGGCGCCCAGCTCCCGGTTGAGGACGTTCAGCACGTTGCGGTTGAACTCGGCCGTCACCCCGGCGGCGTCGTCGTAGGCGGCGACCAGCGCGGCCGGGTCCTTGACCAGGTCGGTGCCCAGCAGTAGGGCGTCGCCCGGCTCCAGGGAGGCGCGCAGGCCGCGCAGGAACGCGTCGCGCTCGGCGGGCAGCAGGTTGCCCAGGGTGCCGCCGAGGAAGGCGACCAGGCGGGGGCCGCCGCCGGGCGGCACGCCGAGGCGGGAGGTGAAGTCGGCCAGCACGCCGTGCACGGCCAGGCCCGGGTACTCGGCGGCCAGGGCGACGCCGGCGGCGGTGAGCGCGCTCTCGCTGACGTCCACCGGGACGTACGTCTCCAGGGTGCCGAGCCCGCGCAGGGCGTCCAGCAGCAGCCGGGTCTTCTCGGAGGAGCCGGAGCCCAGCTCGACGAGGGTGCGGGCCCGGGTGGCGGCGGCGATCTCGCCGGCCCGGGCGGCGAGGATGGCCCGCTCGGCGCGGGTCGGGTAGTACTCGGGCAGGCGGGTGATCTCCTCGAACAGCTCGCTGCCGCGGGCGTCGTAGAACCACTTCGGCGGCAGCCACTTGGGCGCGGCGGTCAGCCCCTGGCGCACGTCGTGGTGCAGGGCGGTGCTGAAGTGGTCGTCGGGCAGCAGTCGGGTGAGATCGAAGGTGTCCATGACAGGGTCGTTCCTCTGTTCAGAAGATGAAGGGACGGTGCTGGTCAGTCGCGGCCGGGCAGCCGCTGGACGGTGACGCCGGAGGCCTCCACCAGCAGCAGCGAGGCGTCCTCGGCGCGCTGCCAGGAGGGCTCGTCGTCGTACGGTTCGGAGGCCACCACGGTGCCGAGGCCCGGCAGGGCGCGGTGGTACAGGGTGTCGCCCCAGGCCGTCGCGGCGATCGAGCGGCCGTCGGTCAGCAGCAGGTTCAGCCGGGCGCTGGTGTGCTTCGCGACGTCGGCGACGGTGGCGGCCAGCGCCTCGCCGGGCGTGGCGCCCGCGCGCAGCCGGTGCAGGACCAGTGCCCACACCAGCGCCGAGTCCGTGCGCGCCTCCAGCTCCAGCAGCTCCGCCGGGGGCAGCAGCGCGGCGAGGGCGCCCAGCTCGCCGGGCCAGCCGGCCACCGCGCCGTTGTGGCTGAACAGCCAGGGCCCGGCGGCGAACGGCGCCGCCGCGGCCTCGCCGTCCGCGCAGCCCGGGGTGGCCGAGCGCACGGCCGCCACCAGCGCCCGGGTGCGCAGCACCCGGGCGAGGTCGGCGAAGGCGGCGTCCGCCCAGATCGGCCCGGCCCGGCGGTAGCGGGCGGGCGTCTCGTCGCCGTCCGCGTACCAGCCCAGGCCGAAGCCGTCCGCGTTCACCGTGCCGTGCCGCTGCTCCCGGGGCGCCCAGGACTGCCGGTACAGCGCGTGCGGGGGTGCCACCAGCAGCTCGCCAGGCGCCAACGGCTCGCCCAGGTAGGCGAGGTGACGGCACATCAGGCGCGCTCCGCGTCGCGGGCGGTGCGGAATCCGGAGAAGATCTGCCGCCGGACGGGGTAGTCCCAGTTGCGGAAGGTGCCCCGGCAGGCGACGGGCGCCACCGCGAAGCAGCCGCCGCGCAGCACCTTGTACTCGGGGCCGAAGAAGACCTCCGAGTACTCCCTGTACGGCCAGGCGGTGAAGCCCGGGTAGGGGTGGAGGTCACTGGACGTCCACTCCCACACGTCGCCCATCAACTGCCGGACCCCGTACGGGGACTGGCCGTTCGGGTAGCTGCCCGCCGGGGCCGGGCGCAGGTGGCGCTGGCCGAGGTTGGCGTGCTCGGGGCCGGGCGGGCCGTCGCCCCAGGGGTAGCGGCGGGAGCGGCCGGCCGCCGGGTCGTGGCGGGCGGCCTTCTCCCACTCCGCCTCGGTGGGCAGGCGCCGGCCCGCCCAGCGGGCGTACGCGTCGGCCTCGTACCAACTGACGTGCAGCACCGGCTCGTTCGGCGGTACGGGCTCGACGGTGCCGAAGCGGCGGCGCAGCCACTGCCCGTCCTCGTGGCGCCAGAACAGCGGGGCGCCCAGGTCGGCGCGCAGGCGGTGCTCCCAGCCCTCGGCCGTCCACCAGCGCGGCTCCCGGTACCCGCCGTCGTCGATGAACCGCTGGTAGGCGGCGTTGGTGACGGGCACGGTGTCCAGGAAGTAGGCGGGCAGGTCGACGGTGTGGGCGGGGCGCTCGTTGTCCAGCGCCCAGGGCTCGGTGTCCGTGCCCATGGTGAACGGCCCTGCGGGCACGAGGACTTCGGCGGGCAGCAGGGCGGCGTCCGCCGGGGCGGGCGGGGGCGGGGGAGCGGCCAGGGCGGGCTCGCCGCGGCGTAGCTGGTGGGTGATCAGCATGGTCTCGTCGTGCTGCTGCTCGTGCTGGGCGATCATCCCGAAGGCGAAGCCCGCGTCGAGCAGCGGCGCGCCCTCCAGCGGGCTGGCGGCGAGCAGGTCCAGGACCCGGCCGCGCACGTCCCCGGCGTAGAGCCGGGCCTCGGCGGGCGGCAGCAGGGGCAGGGCGGGGCGCTCGGCGCGGGGGTGCTGGAAGGCGTCGTAGAGCGGGTCGATCTCCGGGTGCATCGGGTCGCGGCCGCCGACGTTGCGCAGCAGCCAGAGCTCCTCCTGGTTGCCGATGTGCGCGAGGTCCCAGACCAGCGGGGACATCAGCGGGGAGTGCTGGGCGGTCAGGTCCCGGTCGTCGACGCAGTCGGTGAGGGCGGCGGTGCGGGCGCGGGCGGCCAGCAGCTCGGCGGCGATGGCCTCGCGCAGCGCCTCGGCGCCCGCCGGGAGGCCGGCGTCGGCGGCTTCGGGGGGTCGTACGTCGGTCATGGTGCGGGCTCCTCGGGGGGCGTGCGACGGGCGCCGGCGCGCAGGGCGTCCAGCTGGTCGTCGGCCGGGCAGCGGCCGCGAGCGGGGTAGCGCTCGGCGAAGGCGGCGACGGTGGCGCGCAGCCGCTCGGCGCCGGGCAGGCGGCCCAGCGCGGCGTCGGCGGCGGCGAAGCAGGCCAGGGTGGCGCGGCGCAGCTCGGGGTCGGCGACGGCGAGTGTCGCGGCGCGGCGCCAGGCCTCGCTGCGCGGGGCGCGGGCGTCGGGGGCCCGGCCGTCCGGGCCGTCGGGGCCGTCCAGGCGGTGCAGCGGCTCCAGGGCGGCGAGGGCGGCCTCGCCGGCCGCCGGGTCGTCCAGCAGCGCGGTGACGAGGGCGGTGGGCACCACCCAGCCGTCGCCGGGCTGGGCGTCGATCATCCGCAGCTCCAGGTGGCCGCGCGGGCGCACCGGTGGGAAGAGCGTGGTGCCGTGGTAGTCCAAGTCGGCCAGGGTGGGCGGGCGTTCGCCGCCGCCGCGGACCCAGTCGCGGAAGGTGAGGCCGGGCGGGGCCGTCCAGGGCAGGCCCTGGGGCCGCCGTACGCACAGGACCTGGGCGTCCAGCACGTACTGCGCCCAGGCCTCGGCGGGGTCGCCGTGGTCGGGGGCGGGGGCGAGCGTGCGGGTCGGGTCCATCCGGGACCAGACGGTCTGCCGGGTGGAGCGGTGGCCCGTCGATCTGCCGTCCAGCACGGGGGAGTTGGCGAAGGCGGCGACCAGCACGGGGCCGAGGTGGTGGACGAGCTGCCAGCGCCGGGCGACGGCCTGCGGGCCGGCGGCCTCGCCCGCGTCCACGCACACCTGCACGGAGGCGGTGTCCGTCATCATGATCCGGCCCCAGGGGCCGGCGGAGTCGAAGAAGCGCTCCATCGCGAGGTAGCGCGGGTGGTCCAGCACCATGCGGCGCGGGCGGGCCAGGGGGTCGGTGCCGGTGCCGGTGAGGCGCAGGCCCCGGGCCGCGAAGGCGGCGCGCAGGGCGGTCAGGTCGCGGCGGGTGCCGTCGACGCAGGCCAGGAGGCCGGTGGCGGGCGGGGAGCTGAGCTCGACCTGTCCGCCGGGTTCGAGGGTGAGGCGCGAACCCGAGGGGAGAGCGGTTCCGTCGGGGCCGCCGAGGGGCAGCGACTCCAGGGCGGAGTGGATGAGTTCCGGCGCTACCGGCCGGTCGGGACATCGGTCGTCGTGGACGAACCACTCGACCTCGACGCCCACCAGCCGGGGCGGGCCGATCTTGAAGCAGACCCCCGACACGTGGCTGCGGGCGCCGGACTCCGTCAGCGGGGTCACCCCGCTCGGAGGCGGCGGCGCCTCGGGCCGGTCGGGGGGTGTGGTGCGGGAGACGGGTATCACCGGACTCACCATCCTCGGGATCACGAATTGCGGCCCGGTCTACCTTGCCCAGTCTGCTACGGAGCATGCGACGGCGCTTCGCAAAAATCGCGTGAATGTTCGTTTTCGCAGGTCGTGGGTGGTGCGAACGGGTGATTCAGACAATCCCGGGGCGCTTTCGACTGCCTTTCGGGCGGCTTTCGGAAGGGTTCCGTGCGCGGGCGGCGAAGGGCCTTCCCGGTGCCTTCTCAGCCCCTTCCCAGGCGGGCCAGGCGCTCCAGGACGGTGGCCAGCAGGGGCTCGGGGAGGGCGTAGTTGAGGCGCAGGAAGCCGGCGCCGCCGGGGCCGAACGCGTCCCCGGCGGTGGCCTCCAGGGCGCAGCGCTCCAGCAGCGCTCCGGCGGCGCCCCCGGGCGGCAGGCCGAGCGCGGCGGCGTCCAGCCAGAGGAGGTAGGAGGACTGCGGGGCGGAGCGGACGGCGGGGCCGAGCAGGCCGGTCAGCCGGGCGCGGGCGGCGGCGAGGTGGGCGAGCAGGGCGTCCAGCCAGGGGCCGCCCTCGCCGAGTGCGGCCCGCAGGACGGTCTGCTCCAGGAGGCCGCCCTCCCAGAGGCCGTAGCCGGCGAGCTCCTCGGTGAAGCGGGCGCGCAGCGCGGGGTCGGGGACCAGGGCGAAGGCGCTGGGCAGGCCCGAGCAGTTGAAGGTCTTGCCGACGGAGTTGAGGGTGACGGTGTGCGGCCGCAGGGCCTGGCCGACGGCGTCGACGGCCACGGGGTGGCGGTGCCCGGGGTGGGTGAGGTCTCCGTGCACCTCGTCGGAGACGAGCAACGCGCCCGCCTCGGCGGCCCGTTCGGCCAGCGCGCGCAGCTCGTCGGCGGGCCAGACGCGGGCGGAGGGGTTGTGCGGGCTGCTCAGCAGCACGGCCGAAGTCGGGCCGGGCAGCGGGCCGTTGGGCAGGTGGTAGCCGTCCGGGCCCAGGGGGAGCGGGAGTTCGCGGTACGGGAGGCGGGCGGCGCGGCACAGCTGGGCGAAGCCGCCCCACTCGGGAGTGGGGAAGGCGAGCGGCGCCCGGGGCCGTACGGTCTCCAGCAGCACGCGCAGCGCGGTGCGGGGGCCGCAGGGCAGCAGGACGACCCAGTCCGGGTCCACCTCGGCGCCGTGGCGCTCGCGGTACCAGCGGGCGACGAGCTCGCGCCCGGCCGGGTCGCAGACGGTGTAGCCGTACGCCCGGTGGCGGGCGCGGCGCTCCAGCGCCTCGGCGACGGCGGCCGGGCCGGGCAGGTCCATGTCCGCGAGGCCGAGCGGGATCACGCCGGGGGCGCCGGCGCGGGCCCACTTGGCGCTGCCGGTGCCGGTGCGGTCGAAGGGGGCGGCGAACAGAGGTGGAAAACTGTTCGCTGACATCTGTTCGCTGTTATCTGTCATCTGAACTCTGTCGATTGTCATCTGTTCGCTGTCATCTGTTCGCCGCCCGCCGCTCCCCGCCCGCGAGGTGCGCCGCGAGCCCGCGCCGCCCCCGCCACATCATCACCGCGTGGTTGGCGCGGAACACCGGGTGCAGCGGCAGGGCGAGCCGGCGCAGCAGGGACTTGCCCGGCCGCGCGTCCTCCTCGAACAGGACCCGGCTCCCGCGCCCTCCCGGCCCCTCCGGTGCGACGGTGAACCTGGTCCAGCCGACGAGGTCGCCGCTCATGGCGACCTCCAGCACCCCGGCCGCCGGGTCGCGTCGGCGCGCCTCCAGGCCGATCACCAGCCGGTACGGCAGCACGGCGCGTATCACCACGTCCCCGGCCTCCGGGCCCCTGCGCCGCACCTCGCGCACCTCCGGCCACCACCGCGGGTACCCGGCCACGTCCTCCAGCGCCGCGTAGACGGCGGACGGGGGCGCGGGGAGGTGCCAGAGGCCGCGGAATCGGTAGTGATTGGGGTCCACGCGCTCCCCCTGCCCCGGCTGCGAGCCCTCCACACGCCCGCCCCTCGGGGGCCGGGGTCGCGGCGGTGAACGACCGGTGAAGGTCCGCGGTCGAAAGGCGGGCACTGCGCTTGCAGCCGTTCGGGGGGCGAGGGAGGATCTTGTGTGCTTGTAGTCTCATCTGTCACAGCAGTTGCCACTAGGCACTGCACCCCCGTAACCGGAGTGAAGGAGTCACAGGCATGCGGCGACCGAGCTGGGTACCGGAGGGCACGGACCTGGACAAACCGAACGCCGCGCGGGTCTACGACTACTACCTCGGGGGCTCCCACAACTTCGAGGTCGACCGCGAGATGGCCCGCAAGGCCCTGGCCCTGTGGCCCGAGCTCCCGCAGATCATGCGCTCCAACCGGGCCTTCCTGCGCCGCGCCGTGACCCACCTCGCCGAGCGCGGCTTCGCCCGCTTCCTCGACATCGGCTCCGGCATCCCGACCTTCGGCGCCGTCCACGAGATCGCCCGCACCATCCGCCCCGAGGCGCAGGTCGTCTACGTGGACCGCGACCCCGTCGCCGTCGCCCACAGCCGCCTGCTGCTCGAGGACGACCCCGCCAGCGCCGTCGTCCAGGCCGACCTGCGCGACGCCGAGGACCTGCTCGCCCGCCCCGAGGTGACCGAACTCCTCGCCGCCGGCGAGCCCGTGGCCGTCCTGCTGGTCGCCGTCGCGCACTTCGTCACCGACGACGACGACCCGTGGAAGCTCATCGCCACCGTCCGCGACGCCCTCCCGCCCGGCAGCGCCCTCGTCCTCTCCCACGCCTCCCTCGAGGGCCGCCCCGACCAGGCCGAGGACCACCAGCGCCTCTACCAGAAGACCCCGACCCCGCTGACCATGCGCACCCACGAGCAGATCACCGCCATGTTCGAGGGCTTCGAGCTGCTCGAACCCGGCGTCGTCTACCTGCCGCAGTGGCGCCCCGACCAGCCCGAGTCCGTCGGCGAGCACCCCGAACGCATGACCGGCGTGGCGGGCGTGGGGCTGCTCCCTTGAACGCCCGGCGCGCGGGCGCGTCCGACCGTAGCGGGGGCGCGGGCACCGGCCCGGCCGCCCCCGCCCGCACCGGGGCGCCCGCATGAGCACTGCCCCGGGGCCCGGCGGCGCCGAGCGGTTCCACGAGGAGTGGTCCCGGCTGCTCTCCGCGGACCACGGCATCGCCGTGCGCCCCGACCTGCTCCACCGCCTGGTCACCCGCACCGCCGACCTGCTCCACCGCGCCCAGCGCGGCGTGCCCTTCGACCCCGTGCTCGCCACCCGGGCCGGGTCGGAGTTGGTCGACGCCCACTTCACCGACCCCTGCCTGCTCGCCCGCGCCGTCGAACTGCTCCAGGCGCAGCCCGTCCCCGACGACCGCGGCCCCGCCCTCACCGGCGCCTTCGCCGCCGGCTGGGCCGCCGCCCTGCGCGAGCGCACCCTCAGCGAGCAGGAGGCCATCCGCACCGCCGCCGACGCCGCCCGCAAGGAGGCCGAACGGGCGCTGCGCGCCTCCGAGGCCCGCTTCCGCGCCCTGTTCGAGAGCGCCGCCATCGGCATCGGCATCGGCGACACCGACGGCAACATCCTCGCCGTGAACAAGGCCCTCCAGGACCTGTTCGGCGCCGGCCCGGCCGACATGATCGGCCGCCGGGTCGGCGACCTCGTCCACCCCGAGGACACCCCGGGCGTCTGGGAGGCCTACGAGGAGCTGATCAGCGGTAAGCGCGACTACTTCCAGTTCGACAAGCCGTACTACCGCCAGGACGGCGAGGTGGTCTGGACGCACCTGACCGTCTCCCTCATCCGCGACGACGACGGCGCCCCGATCTACCAGGTCGCCATGCTGGAGGACGTCACCGACCGCTACCGCCTCCAGGAGCGGCTGCGCCACCAGGCCACCCACGACCCGCTGACCGGCCTGCCCAACCGCGCCGCCTTCTTCGAACGCCTGGAGAAGGTCTTCGAGGATCCGGAGCCCGGGGCCCGCTTCGGCCTCTGCTACGTCGACCTCGACGGCTTCAAGGTCGTCAACGACAGCCTCGGCCACGACATGGGCGACGAACTGCTCTCCGCCGTCGCCGACCGTCTCCAGGCCGCCCTCGGCCCGCTCGGCCACCTCGTCGCCCGGCTCGGCGGGGACGAGTTCGTCGTCCTGCTGGAGAAGTGCCGGGGCGAGCAGGAGGCCGTCGCCGCCGCCAAGACCGTCCTCAAGGCGCTGGCCGGGCCGGTGCTGATCGGGGACCACAAGCTCGCCGTCGGCGCCAGCGTCGGCGTCCTGGAGCGCCGGGTGTCCACCACCACCCCCGGCGCCGCCGTCCGCGCCGCCGACCTCACCCTCTACCGCGCCAAGGAGGCCGGCCGGGGCCGCTGGACGCTGTTCGACCCCAAGGAGAACGCCCGCGCGGTCAACCGCTACGCCGTCTCCGTGCGGATGCCCGCCGCCCTCGACCGCGGCGAGTTCTTCATCGACTACCAGCCGCTCTACCGCCTGGCCGACGGCCGGATGGCCGCCGTCGAGGCGCTGGTGCGCTGGCGCCACCCGCAGCTCGGCGTCCTCGGCCCCGACGAGTTCGTCACCACCGCCGAGGAGACCGGGCTGATCATGCCGCTCGGCCGCTGGGTCCTCGAACAGGCCTGCGGCCAGGCCGCCGACTGGATCAAGCGCTACGGCGACGCGGCCCCCCAGCTCAACGTCAACCTCGCGGTGCGCCAGGCCCGCAGCGCGGCGCTGGTCACCGACCTCGCCCGCATCCTCGACGGCACCGGGCTCGACCCGGCCCGGCTGCAGCTGGAGATCACCGAGTCGACGGTCGTCGGGCCGGAGGACGAGGCGCTGCGCACCCTGCACGGGCTCGTCGACCTCGGCGTGTCGCTGGCCGTGGACGACTTCGGCACCGGCTGGTCCAACCTCGCCTACCTGCGCGACCTGCCCGTCTCCGGGCTCAAGGTCGCCGGCTCCTTCGTCGGCGACCTGCACGACCCCTCCAAGGACGAGTCCACCGGATGGCGGATCGTCAGCGGCCTGGTGTCGATGGCGCACGCGCTCGGACTGACCGTCACCGCCGAGGGCGTGGAGACCCGCAAGGACGCCGAGCGGCTGCGCGCCATCGGCTGCGACTGGGCGCAGGGCTGGCACTTCGGCCGCCCGGTGCGCCCGGCCGAGATCGACCGGCGCATCGTCGAGGAGCCGGCCGGGCGGCCGGTGGACGGCGCCTGAGGGCCGCTGAGGGCCGCTGCGGGCCTCCGAGGGCCTGAGAGGAGCCGGGTTGTCCCGGTTCCGTACCGGGCTCCCGCCGGTTCGCCGAAAGCGCCGACACGCCGCCCCGTCTGCGGGATGATGGCGCGTCGAGATCACCACCCGGCTCCCGTGCGCGCGAGGACGACCGCCCCGCACCGGCCCCGGGGAGCGGAGGGAACGCCTTTCATGCGCACACCGGGGGACGACGGGCGGGGGCCTCGGGAGACGCCGCGGACCAGGGTGGACCGCAGGCCCTGGTGGAACCGGGACGTCCCGGACGGCGGCGAGAGCACCGACCGCCCCTCGCGCCTGGGCCGCCGGGCGACCGGGGTCGACCCCGAGGCCACCACCGTCCGCCGGGCCGATCCCCGGGCCGATCCGCGCGCTGATCCCCAGGCCGGGCCCCGGGCCGATCCCCAGGCGGGCCCGGAGGCGGTCACCGCCGTGGTGCCCCCGCCCAGGTGGGCCGCCGGCATGGGCCCGGGTCCGCACCGGGACGAGCCGCCGCAGGCCGCGACCCGCCCGGGCCGGCCGTTCGACGGCGCCTTCCCCGACGCGCTGCGCGGCCGCTTCGCCCCGCAGGAGGTCGCGGGCTCCGGCACCGAGGGCACCGTCTGGCGCGTACGGCGCGCCGCGGGCGGCGAGGCCGCCGTCAAGGTCGCCACCGCCGGGCACCCGATGGACGCCGCCCTGCTCGCCCGGCTCTCCGACGACCGCTTCCGCCGCCACGTCCCGCACCTGATCGACCACGGGAAGGTCCGCCACCACGGCGGCGAGCTCGACTGGGTCGCCATGGAGTACCTGCCCGTCACCCTCTCCGCGCACTTCGCCGCCCTGCGCCGCGCGGGCCGTCACACCGACCGGTGGCTGACCGAGCAGATCGTCCGCGAACTCGTCGCCCTGCTCGACTTCTGGCAGTGCGCCATCCAGCTCAACCCCCTGGACTTCAAGCCCGCCAACATCCTGGTCCGCCCCGGCCAGGGCTCAGGGCCCGGCCAGTTCGTGATCGCCGACTTCGGCGGCGTCGACCGGCTCACCGCCAGCCGCCGCTTCACCTCCCAGATGACCGCCACCATCGCCTACATGGCCCCCGAGCAGCTCGCGGGCAACAACCACCGCGCCGGGCCCTGGTGGGCGCTCGGCAACGTGCTGTACGAACTCTTCGCCGGCCGCCCGAGGTTCGTCGGCGCGGACGGCCGGGCGGTGACCGAACGGGAGCTGGAGCTCGAACTCGTCGTCGGCGAGGAGCCCGACCTCACGGCGCTCACCGACCCCCGTCAACTCCTGCTCCTGCAAGGGCTGTTCACCCGGCAGCCGGACGACCGCTGGACGGCCGCCGAGGTCCGCGCCTGGCTGGACGGCGCCAGCCCGCCCGTGGTGCGCCGCCGCCCGCAGTCCCACCGGCCGATCAGCTACCACGGCGCCTCCTACGGCGATCCGGCCCGCCTCGTCGAGGTCCTGCTGCGCGACTCCCTCGCCGCCGCGCAGTGGCTGGCCACCGGGGGAGCGCAGCGGCTGCGCACCTGGCTGAGCGAGGACGTCCGCGACACCGTCTTCGACCTCCACTACCTCACCGAGGTCGTCCAGGCCCCCGGCTCCCGGCGCACCGAGGCCGCGGGCGTCGCCCTCCTCGCCCTCGGCGTCGCCTTCCTGCCCTCCGCCGCCCCGCAGTACCTCGGGCGGCCGGTCGACACCACCGGGCTGGAACTCCTCGCCGCCGACACCGAGGCCGACGGCTACGCCTTCATCGAACAGCTGGTCGCCTCCGGGGCGGCAGGGGTCGCCGCCCGGTACGACTGCTTCCACCCCGAGTGCGCCGGGGACCACTGCTCCCGGCTGCTCGCACTGGCCGCGCTGCCCCAGGTCATGGCCGAGGTCGAACGGGCCGCGCGGACGGTCGGCGGCGGACGGCGCGGCGGCGACGGGCTCAGCCCCGGCGAGCGGGAGGAGGCGCGGCGCCTGGCCGTCTGGCTGAGCATCCGGCCCCGGGAGCGCGAACGGGTCCTCGGCCGGCTCTCCCCGCTGCCCGGCGCCCTCCACCGGCTGCCCCTGCCCGTACGGGCCTCGGAACTCGCGGCCGTCGTCGCGGCGGCCGTGGTGGACGCGGCCCTCGCCGCCGGGGCCAGGGCCCGTACGGCGGTGCGCGCGGACGCGGGCCAGGACCGCCGGGGGGTGCGGCGGCGCTGGTCCGCGCTGCGGCGGCGGGCGCTGGGCGCCGACCCCGGGGAGGCCGCCGGACGGGCGGCCCTGACCGCCGCCGAGACACTGCGCCCGCGCGCCCGGGGGCGGGAGGAGCAGGCCGAGGAGACCACGTCCCGTACGGCGCAGCCGGGGCCCGTCGCCCGCTGGTGGAGCGGCCGGCGGCTGCTGCTGGCGGCTTGGGGCGCCCGGGTGCGGGCCTGGTGGCCGTACGCCCGCCGGACGGTGCCCCGGCGGGCGGTGGCCGCGCTGCTGCTCCTGCTCGGGTTCGGGCTGCTGCTGTGGGCGGGGGCGGTGTTCCGGCATCCCGTCGAGGCGGGCGAGCAGCTGAAGATCCTGCCGAACGGGGCCTTCGGCGGGCCGCTGCGCACGGCCGGGGAGCAGGCGGCGCGGCAGGTGGTCGGGCAGTTGGGCGCGGCGTTCACGGCGGCCGTGCTGCTGGCGTTCTTCCCGGCGCGGGTGGGGGTCGGCACCGGCCTGCTGACCGGGGCGGGGGCCTTCGCCATCGGCTACCTGAGGCTCGGGCCGCCGCTGCCCGCGGTGCAGGCGCCGGGGCCGGTCGCGGACCGGGTGGTCATGTTCGAGGGAGGGATGGGCAGTTGGGCCGGTGTCATGGCCGTGGTGGCGGTGGTGCTGTCCCTGCTGCTGATCGAGCGGTCGGCCCGGCGCTTCCTCAAGGCCGTCCACGAGGAGCGGCCGCGGCAGCGGCCCCCGGGCGGCGGGGAGCGGAAGCCGTGGCAGCGGCCCTGGCGCCCGGGCGGCGCGGGCACGCGGGAGCGGCTGCGGTTCGCGCTCGGCGGCACGGCGGTGCTGGTGCTGCTGCTGTGGGCGGCGGTCGAGGTGCGGCTCGCCGCCACCGGGCACCACCCGACGGCGGCCTCCTGGGGCACCGGGCAGACCGGCGCGGCCTACCAGGCCGGGTTCGTCGTCCTGCTCGCGGCGGCCTCGCTGGCCTGCACCTTCGGCACGCCGCTCACCGCGCGGGTGCTGCTCGGCCTCTGGATCCCCGCCACCCTCCTCCTGGGCGCCTGGCCCGGCCCCCTCGGCCCGGTCGAGGCCCTGCGCATCCCGGTGTTCGAGGGCTGGTTCGGCGCCGTCGCCGCCTGGTGGGGGCACGCCGCGTTCTGGGCGGCCCTGCTGATCGCCCTGCCGCTCGCCGCGTACGGGGTGCTGCGGACGATGCGGTGGCCGGCGGCGGTGGAGGAGTGAGGGCGAACAGCTGACGGAGAACAGCGAACAGATGTCAGCGAACGGATGTCAGCGAACAGATGACAGATGACAAAAGACAGCGAACGGATAACAGCTGGCAGATGATGAAATCTGTTATCTGTTCGCTGACATCTGTCATCTGTTCGCGCCCTCAGCCGACCAGGCGCGGCAGCTCGATCGAGTGCCCCGTCCGCTCGACCTTGGCCGTCAGGTAGCGCACGTTGCTCTCGGAGAGGTGCACGCCGGTCGGGATGCGGTGGCGGACGGTGACGCCGAGGTCGGCCAACTGCCGGGCCTTGTCGGGGTTGTTGCTCAGGAGGTCGACGGTCGTCGCGTCGAGGGCGGCGAGCATCTGCGCGGCGGCGGTGTAGTCCCGGCCGTCCTCGGGCAGGCCCAGGGCCGCGTTGGCCTCGTACGTGTCGAGCCCGGAGTCCTGCAGAGCGTACGCGTCGAGCTTGTTGTAGAGGCCGATGCCCCGGCCCTCCTGGCGCAGGTAGAGCAGGTACCCGCCGGCCTCGGCTATGCGCTCGACGGCCTCGCGCAGCTGCGGGCCGCAGTCGCAGCGGTCGGAGCCGAAGACGTCGCCGGTCAGGCACTCGGAGTGCAGGCGCACCAGCGGTGTCGCGCCCTCCTCGACGGTGCCGAAGGCGAGCGCGAGGTGCTCCGCGCCGTCCTCGAGGCCGTGGAAGGTGGTGACCTCCGCCTCGGCGCGGTAGCCGTCCGGGAAGGTCAGCGGGATGCGCACGCGCGAGCGCACCGTGGCGGGACCGGGCTGCGGCATGGGTGTGCCTCCGTCGTTCGGGGTGTGTCTGCCGGGCTGGAGCGGGGTGCTGGAGCCGGGTGACCGGGTCATCGGGTGGATCGGGTGGATCGGATGTCGACCGTACTCGGTAGTTCCAATTTGAACAACTGAGTACCGTCGGTGCACAGGACGATCACGCAGCCGCACAACACCCCACCCGCCCCGCCTGTTCCCGCCCCCGGGGAGCGGCCGCGCGTCGCCGTGCGTTCCCAGGGTGTTCGCAGGATGTTCCAGCATGTGGAAGACGGGATCGCGGCGCTGGACAGGGTGGCACTCCGTCCCGTTTCCTGTGCACCGGCACACCTGAGCGACTGCGACCACCGACGACACTCGACGTCCATCGACGACCACGGAAGGGTCCCCAACGGATGCCCACCAGCCGCCCCACCGTCACCACCTCGCCGTCCGGCTTCGAAGCCGAGCAGCGCGTCATCGAGTCGCTCTTCGCGGACGTGGTCCGCCGCAACCGGGGCGAGGAGGAGTTCCACCAGGCCGTCCACGAGGTGCTGGAGACCCTCGCCCCCGTGCTCGCCCGCCGGCCCGAGCTGGTCGACGCCCGGATCGTCGAGCGGATCGTCGAGCCCGAGCGGCAGTTGATGTTCCGGGTGCCGTGGACGGACGACTCCGGCGTGATCCACGTCAACCGAGGCTTCCGGGTGGAGTTCAGCAGCGCCTTGGGCCCGTACAAGGGCGGGCTGCGCTTCCACCCCTCGGTGAACCTCGGCATCGTCAAGTTCCTCGGCTTCGAGCAGATCTTCAAGAACGCGCTCACCGGCCTGGCCATCGGCGGCGGCAAGGGCGGCTCGGACTTCGATCCCAAGGGCCGCTCGGACGCCGAGATCATGCGGTTCTGCCAGTCCTTCATGACCGAGCTGTACCGCCACCTCGGCGAGCACACCGACGTCCCCGCCGGGGACATCGGCGTCGGCGGCCGGGAGATCGGCTACCTCTTCGGCCAGTACAAGCGCATCACCAACCGCTACGAGGCCGGCGTGCTCACCGGCAAGGGCCTCGGCTGGGGCGGCGCGAAGGTGCGCACCGAGGCCACCGGCTACGGCTGCGTGCTGTTCACCGCCGAGATGCTGCGCAGCCGCGGCGAGAGCCTGGACGGCCGCCGGGTGGTCGTCTCCGGCTCCGGGAACGTCGCGATCTACGCGATCGAGAAGGCGCAGCAGCTCGGCGCGACGGTGCTCACCTGCTCCGACTCCTCCGGCTACGTCGTGGACGAGAAGGGCATCGACCTCGACCTGCTCAAGGAGGTCAAGGAGGTCCGGCGCGGCCGGGTCTCCGACTACGCCGAACTGCGCGGCTCCCACGTGAAGTTCGTCGAGGGCCCGGGCGTGTGGAGCGTGCCCTGCGAGGTCGCGCTGCCCTGCGCCACCCAGAACGAGCTGACCGAGACCGACGCGCTCGCGCTCGTGCGCGGCGGCGTGCTGGCGGTGGCCGAGGGCGCCAACATGCCCACCACCCCGGAGGCGGTGCGGGTGTTCCAGGAGGCGGGCGTGGCCTTCGGACCGGGCAAGGCGGCCAACGCGGGCGGGGTGGCGACCAGCGCCCTGGAGATGCAGCAGAACGCCTCGCGCGACTCCTGGAGCTTCGAGCGCACCGAGGAGCGGCTGGCCCAGATCATGCGGCACGTCCACGACACCTGCTTCGCCACCGCCGAGCGCTACGGGCACCCGGGCGACTACGTGGTGGGCGCGAACATCGCGGGCTTCGAGCTGGTCGCGGACGCGATGCTCGCGCAGGGCCTCGTCTGACACCGCTCGCCGCCCCACCCTGCCGCACCCCGCCGCATCCGCCGCACCCGACCGGAGCGGGCACCGATCGTCGGGTGCGGCAGGGTGGGTCCTTCCTACGGTGGAGGTCAGTAAGGGAAGGACGGGGGCAGGAATGCTGGAACACCTGAACCGGGCGATGGAGCGCATCGAGGACGGCCTCGACGGCGAGATCGACGTGGCCGCCCTGGCGAGGATCGCGATGACGTCGGAGTACCACTTCCGACGGCTGTTCTCGATGCTCGCCGGGATGCCGCTGTCGGAGTACGTACGGCGCAGGCGGCTGACCGTCGCTGGCGCCGAAGTACTGGACGGCGAGCGGACGTTGCTCGAGATCGCGGTGCGCTACGGCTACACCTCGGGCGAGGCCTTCGCCCGGGCGTTCCGGGCCGTGCACGGGGTCGGCCCGGGCGAGGCCCGGCGCGACGGCGCGGTGCTCATCTCGCAGCCCCGGATGTCCTTCCGACTCGTCGTGGAGGGAAGCAGCAGCATGGAATACCGGATCGCCGAGAAGCCCGACTTCAGGGTCGCCGGTCGCAAGGCGCGGGTGCCCCTGATCTACCGGGGCGTCAACCCGCACATCGCGGAGTTCATCAAGGGGCTCGGCGCGGAGACCGTCGAGCGGATCACGGCCCTGACGGGAAAGGAGCCGCTCGGCATCGTCTCGGTGACCGACGACTTCTCGCCCAACCGGGAGGAGGGCTCCGAACTCGACTACTGGCACGCGGTGGTGGCGCGCGAGGGCGCCGTCGTCCCGGACGACCTGGAGGTCCTCGACGTCCCGGCCGGGACGTGGGCGGTGTTCACCAACACCGGCGCGTACCCGCAGGCGTTGCAGGAGATGTGGGGGGACGTGTACGGCCAGTGGTTCCCGTCCAACCCGTACGAGTCCCGGCCGGGCCCGGAGATCCTCCAGGTCCGCTTCGTGCCGGGGGCGGGCGACGCGCAGGCCGAACTCTGGATCCCGGTGAGCCGGGCCGGGGCACGGGGCTGACAGGGAACAGCTGACAGCAAACAGATAACAGCAAACAGATGACAGCGGACAGATGATGAAATCTGTCCGCTGTCATCTGTTATCCGTTATCTGAAATCTGTCATCTGTTACCTGTCACCCGTCATGTGTTCGCCCGCCCCCGTTCGGCCCACCACCGCCCCCCGCCGCTCCCGCGCGCCCCGCATGCTGGGGCGGGGGAGAGCGAGGGCGCGCGGTGGCGCGGCCGGGACCCGAGGAGTGGGATCACCGATGGCCAAGGCGTTCGGCTTCGTCGACTACGGAGGCCCCGAGACCCAGGAGTTCCTGGACCGCCCCGACCTCGCCCCGGGCCCCGGCCGGATCGCGGTCGCCGTCCGCGCGGCCGGGGTGAACCCGGTGGACTGGAAGATCCGCCGGGGCTTCCTCGGCCGCGAGCGCCAACTGCCCGCCGTCATGGGGCAGGAGGCCTCCGGAGTGGTCCAGCGCGTCGGCCCCGGCGTCGAGGGCTTCGCGCCGGGGGACGAGGTGTTCGGCATCGCCGCCGCCGGGGCCTTCGCCGAACAGACCCTGCTGCGCGCCGAGTCCAGCGCCCTCAAGCCCTCCGCCGTCGGGTTCGACCAGGTCGCCGTCCTGTGCGTGGCCGCCGCCACCGCCGACGACGCCCTGCGCGACCTCGGCCTGGGCGCCGGCCGCACGCTGCTGGTCGTCGGTGCCTCCGGTGGCGTCGGCAGCGTCGCCGTCCAACTCGCCCGCCGCCAGGGCCTCACCGTCCTCGGCACCACCAGCGAGACGGGCCGCCCCCATGTGGAGGCCCTCGGCGCGGTGCCCGTGCGCTACGGCGAGGGCGTCGCCGAACGGCTCGCGGCCGCCGCCCCCGAGGGGGTCGACGGCATCCTCGACCTGGCCGGCGGCGACGCGCTGCGCGCCGTCGCCGGAGCCCTCACCGACCGCGCCAACCTGGTCAGCACCGCCGACCCGGTCACCGCCACCGAACTCGGCGGCCGCTACGTCACCCGCTCGACCACGCCCGCGAGCCTCGCCGTCCTCGCCGCCCTGGTCGCCACCGGTGAGCTGGACCCGCAGGTCACCGCCCGCTACCCGCTCGCCCATGCCGCCGAGGCCGTCGCCCTCGTCGAGTCCGGCCACCCCCGGGGCAAGGTCGTTCTCGAAGTCTCCGAAGGCTCGGAAGTCCCCTGAGAACAGCGAAATCTGACGGATCGTCGGAAACGAATGAGGCACACCGTGAAGCAGACCAGCGTCACCGTCAACGGCCCCTGCTGGGTCGAACTCGGCACCTCCGACCCCGAGGCCGCCCGGCGGTTCTACGGCGAGCTGTTCGGCTGGCGCGCCGTGACCGACGTCCGCCCCGAGGCCGGCGGCTACACCCAGATGCACCTGGGCGACGCCCCGGCCGCCGCCGTCACCCCGATCTACGCCCCGCGGCAGCCCGTCGCCTGGACGGTCTCCTTCGCCGTCGCCGGGGCCGACGCCACGGCCGCGGCCATCGAGGAGGCGGGCGGCAGCCTCCTGGCGGGCCCCGCCGACGTGTCCGACCTCGGCCGCTTCGCGGTGGCCGCCGACCCGTCCGGCGCCGTCTTCACCCTCTGGCAGGCCCGCGCCTTCACCGGCGCCGGGGTGTTCAACGAGCCGGGCTCCCTCGGCTGGGTCGAACTGCTCACCCGCGACCGGGAGACGGCGCTCGCGTTCTACCCGGCGGTCTTCGGCTGGTCCGTCGCCCCGTCCGAGCAGTACACCCAATGGGGCCTGGAGGGCCGGGACTTCGGCGGGATGCTGGTCATGGACGAGGCCTTCCCGCCGCAGGTGCCGCCGCACTGGCTGCCGTACTTCTGCGTCGCCGACGTCGACCTGACCGTCGCCCGGGCGGTCGGTCTCGGCGCGGACGTCCTGATGCCGGCCACCGACGTGCCGGACGGCCCGCGCATCGCCGTGCTGCGCGACGGCCAGGGCGCGGCCTTCGGCGTCTACCTGGCGGGCGCGGAGGGCTGAACCCGGGAGGTGGAGGCCCGCGAGCGCCAGGCGGCCGCCCCCGCTCCCGCGGTGACCAGCAGGGCGCCCAGCGGCACCACGTCCCCGATCCGGTCGTACCAGGTCCGTGTGGAGGTCGCGGTGAGCGGCAGCCGTACGGTCAGCGCCCCCGTGCCGTCGGTGCCGAGCCGGGCCAGCTCCCGCCCCTGCGCGTCGAAGGCGGCCGACACCCCGGTCAGCGAGGCCTGGACGGCCGGACGGCCCGTCTCGGCGGCCCGGATCGCCGCCAGCGAGACGTGCTGCTCGGGCGCCCAGGTGCGCTGGAAGGTCGAGGTCGAGGACTGGTACACCAGCACCCGGGCGCCGTCGCGCGCTGCCGTGCGCGCCATGTCCGGGAACGCGGACTCGAAGCAGATCAGCGCCCCCACCGGCAGCGGCGCGCCCGACCGGTCGGTGACGGGCAGCAGGTGGAAGGCGGTGCCGGGGGCCCGGTTCTCGCCCGCCGCCCGGCTGACCCCGGAGATCCAGCCCAGCGCCGGCCGCAGCGGGATGTACTCGCCGAACGGCACCAGCCGGATCTTGCGGTAGCGGTCCAGCACCCCGGCGGGGGAGACGAGCACCGCGTCCTTGGAGATCCGCCCGTCCGCCTTGCGCGCGTCCTCCCCGGCGAGCAGTTGGGCGCCGGTGGCCGCGGACAGTTCGCGCAGCCGGTCCAGCGAGGCCGTGTCGTGGTCGAGGTCGGCGGTGGTGCTGCTCTCGCCCCAGACGATCAGGTCCACCGGCCGGCCGACCAGCGCGGCCGTGGCCCGGGCACTGGCGTCGAACCGTTCCTGCGGGTCCTCGACGATGCCCGGCTGGACCAGTGCCACCGTCACCGCCCCGTCCCGCACCGGCGCCGGGCGCAGCGCGAACAGCAGCGGACCGGCCGCCAGCACCGCCACCACGCTCAGCGCCGCGACCGCCCGGGGCGTGCGGTTCACCGCCGTCAGCAGCACCAGCACCCCGGTGTTGACGGCCGCGACGGCCACGCTGACCAGCCAGATCCCGCCCGCCGAGGCCAGCGCCAGGACCGTCGGGTGCTGCCACTGGGTCGCGCCGAGCAGTGCCCACGGCCCGCCCAGCGCGTGCCAGGAGCGGGCGTACTCGGTGGTCACCCACACCGCCGGGACGACGAGCAGGGCCAGCAGCGCCCGACGGGTGGTCAGCGGCGGGCCCAGCAGCCGGTGCACCGCGTACCCGAGCCCGGCCTGGAGCGTGCCGAACAGCAGGGCGATCACGGGCAGCCCGGGCCCGATGGACGGCAGCAGCCAGTACATCGCCGTCAGGATGAACCCGGCGCCGAACCACCACCCGCGCACCGCCGCCTCCCGCGCCCCCGGCGCCCGCTGCATCAGCAGCAGCCCGGGCACCAGCGCGACCCACGCCAGCCACGCCTGCCCGGCCTGCGGGAACGCCACCACCGGCACCGCCCCGCAGGCCAGCGCCGCCGTCCGCCCCCGGTACCGGTGCGGGTGCGCCGCGCGCGGCTCCTGCCCGTGTGCGGGGGCCGTGCTCTGGGCGGTGCTGGCGGGAGCGGTGCGGCGCGACATGCCCCGTATTGTCCGCCCGGGTGGCGGATCGTGCCAGACGGCGGGGCACGGGGTTGACGGGCTACTGCAGCAGGTGGGTGACCCCCGAAATCACCTGGGTGAGGAGGTTCGCGGCGGAAAGGAGGGCGACCGCGAGCTTGATGCGTTCCTGGATCTTCTTCGTCGTCATGCTTCGAATCTGCTGTACCGGAACGTGTCGATTACGGAACCGGGCAAAGCCTTACCGGGTGATACGAAGCGCGACCTCGCGAGACGCGAACGCTGTAACGTTTTACGGGGAGTTACAGAAAAAAAAATGGGGGCAATACGTGCAAAACGGTGGACCGCTCGCCGACCTGACCGCGCGACTTCGCGAACTGCACCTCAACGCCGGCGAGCCCAGCACCCGCCGCATCGCCGCCCGGACGGCCGGCGCGGTTAGCCACAGCACCGTCCACCAGGCCCTGACCGGCAAGCGGCTGCCCAGGTGGGGCGCGCTGGAGCTGATCGTGGAGGCGCTCGGGGGAGAGGCGGAGGAGTTCCGCAAGGCGTGGAAGGCCGCCCGGCTCCAGGAGAGCGGCCCGGAGGAGGAGCAGCACGTCGACCCCGTGTCCACCGGGGAGCGCTACCGGTTGATGGAGTGGAACGAGGTGCTCCGGGGGAGGGGAAACGTCGCCCGTCACATCGCCGAGCGGCTGATCGGTGAAGGACGCGTTCCGGAGGCGACGGAATTCCTGAAGAGGGAGGTGGGGAAGGCGCCGGCGAGTCCGCTGACGGTGCTCTACCTGAGAATCCTGAAAGACCAGGAAGAGTCGGCGAAGCTCCTCGAAGCTCTCCGGAACGTGGAGATGGAGTCGGCAGAGGCCGCGGAGGAGGTCGCCGGTTTCATGGAGGACCGCCTCGGCGACATCGAGGCGGCCTGTCGGCACATGCGCAACGCCCTGCGGCTCGACCCGGGCAATGCCTTCCAGGCCTGGGCGGTGGCGGGCTATCTCGACACCCTCGGCCGGACCGAGGAGGCCCTGCGGTACTACCGGCGGGCGGCCGAGCGCTGTCCCGATGACGACGACTACGTCGGCGGCTACCTCATGGCGCTGGTCCGGGAGGGAGAGTTCGCCGAGGCCGAGCGGTTCGGCCGCGCCGTTCCCACCCGGGGTGACGAGGCCACGGAGTGGCTGGCGCAGGCCCTCGCCCTCCAGGGAAAGCTCGGTGAGGCGGAGCAGGAACTCCTGCCCCTGCTGGACCAGGGGCACATCGCCTTGATCCTGGCCAGGATGCGGGCCACCGCCGGGCGGTACGACGACGCGCTGGTGCTGCTGGAGCGACACGTGGGCGACGAGGAGCACGGGCTCGCCTTCCAGGCCGAGTACGTCGACGCCCTGATCGCCGCCGGTCGGACCGAGGAGGCCGACCGTATGCGCGAGCGCCTCGAAGCCGAGTGGTGGGAGCGTGAAGGCCGCCGGTCCTGAGACCGGCGGCCTTCACGAACAAGGAGAGGGGCCGTCAGCCCTCCTCGCCCTCCAGGTCGCCCTCCGTCTCCAGGAAGGCGGCCTGGAGCTGCTCGATCAGCTCCGGGTCCGGCTGCTCCCACAGCCCGCGGCTCGCCGCCTCCAGGAGGCGCTCGCTGATGCCGTGCAGCGCCCAGGGGTTGGCGCCCGCGAGGAACTCGCGGTTGACCGGGTCGAGGACGTACTCCTGCGTCAGCTTCTCGTACATCCAGTCCGCGACCACGCCCGTCGTGGCGTCGTAGCCGAACAGGTAGTCCACCGTCGCGGCCATCTCGAAGGCGCCCTTGTAGCCGTGGCGGCGCATCGCCTCGATCCAGCGCGGGTTGACGACACGGGCGCGGAAGACGCGGGCGGCCTCCTCGGTGAGGGTGCGCGTCCGGACGGTCTCGGGGCGGGTGGAGTCGCCGATGTACGCGGTGGGGGCCTTGCCGGTGAGCGCGCGGACGGTGGCGACCATGCCGCCGTGGTACTGGAAGTAGTCGTCCGAGTCGGCGATGTCGTGCTCGCGGGTGTCGGTGTTCTTCGCGGCGACGGTGATCCGCTTGTACGCGGTCTCCATCTCCTCGCGCGCCGGCCGCCCGTCGAGGCCGCGCCCGTACGCGTAGCCGCCCCAGACGGTGTAGACCTCGGCGAGGTCGGCGTCGGTGCGCCAGTCGCGGCTGTCGATCAGCTGGAGCAGGCCGGCCCCGTACGTGCCCGGGCGGGAGCCGAAGACGCGGACGGTGGCCTTGCGCTCGTCGCCGTGGACGGCGAGGTCGGCCTGGACGTGGGCGCGGACGTGGTTGTCCTCCGGCGCCTCCTCCTGGGCGGCGGCCAGGCGCACCGCGTCGTCCAGCAGGGCGACGACGTGCGGGAACGCGTCCCGGAAGAAGCCGGAGATGCGCAGCGTCACGTCGATGCGCGGGCGGCCCAGCTCCTCCAGCCCGATGGCCTCCAGGCCGGTGACCCGGCGCGAGGCGTCGTCCCAGACCGGGCGCACGCCCAGCAGGGCGAAGGCCTCGGCGATGTCGTCGCCGGCGGTGCGCATGGCGCTGGTGCCCCAGAGGGAGAGGCCGACCGAGGGCGGGTAGGCGCCGTCGTTGTCGGCGGTGTAGCGCTCGACGAGGGAGGAGGCGAGCGCCTGGCCGGTCTCCCAGGCGAGCTTGCTGGGGACGGCCTTCGGGTCGACGGAGTAGAAGTTGCGGCCGGTGGGCAGCACGTTGACCAGGCCGCGCAGCGGGGAGCCGGAGGGCCCGGCCGGGACGAACCCGCCCCGGAGGGCGTGCAGGACGGCGTCCAGCTCGTCGGTGGTGGCGGCCAGGCGCGGCACGACCTGGGCGGCGGCGAAGTCCAGGACCTCGCGGACGGCCTCCGGGTGCCCGGCGGCGACCTTCTCGACGGCCTCGGGCGCCCAGTCCTCGGCCTCCATGGCCTCGACCAGGGCGCGGGCCTTGGCCTCGGCGGCGTCGGTGGCGCCCAGGGTGAGGGCCGCCTCGTCCAGGCCGAGCGCCTCGCGCAGGCCGGGCAGGGCGCTGACGCCGCCCCAGATCTGGCGGGCGCGCAGGATGGCGAGGACGATGTTGACCCGGTCGGTGCCGGCGGGCGCCTGGCCGAGGACGTGCAGGCCGTCGCGGATCTGGGCGTCCTTGATCTCGCAGAGCCAGCCGTCGACGTGCAGCAGGAAGTCGTCGAAGCCGTCGTCCTCGGGGCGCTCGTCGAGGCCGAGGTCGTGGTCGAGCTTGGCGGCCTGGATGAGGGTCCAGATCTGGGCGCGGATGGCGGGCAGCTTGGCCGGGTCCATCGCGGCGATGTTGGAGTGCTCGTCGAGGAGCTGCTCCAGGCGCGCGATGTCGCCGTAGGAGTCGGCGCGGGCCATCGGCGGCACGAGGTGGTCGACGAGGGTGGCGTGGGCGCGGCGCTTGGCCTGGGTGCCCTCGCCCGGGTCGTTGACCAGGAAGGGGTAGACCAGCGGCAGGTCGCCGAGGACGGCGTCGGGGCCGCACTCGGCGGACAGCGCGGCGGTCTTGCCGGGCAGCCACTCCAGGTTGCCGTGCTTGCCGAGGTGGATGACGGCGTGGGCGCCGAAGCCGCCGTCCTCCTGCGCGGACTCGATCCAGCGGTAGGCGGCCAGGTAGTGGTGGCTCGGCGGGAGGTCGGGGTCGTGGTAGATGGCGACGGGGTTCTCGCCGAAGCCGCGCGGGGGCTGGATGAGGACGAGCAGGTTCCCGGAGCGGATCGCGGCGAGGACGATGTCGCCGTCCGGGTTCTGCGAGCGGTCGACGTACAGCTCGCCGGGCGCCGGGCCCCAGTGCTCCTCGACCCGCTCGCGCAGCCCCTGGGGGAGGCCGGCGTACCAGCGGCGGTAGTCGGCGGCGGGGATGCGCACGGGGTTGCGGGCGAGCTGGTCCTCGGTCAGCCAGTCCTGGTCGTAGCCGCCGGCGGCGATCAGGGCGTGGATGATGGCGTCGCCCTCGTGGCCGCCGTCCTCGTCGTAGAAGGCAGGCAGCTGGTCCCCCAGGTCCATGCCCTCCTCGCGCAGCCGCTCCAGCAGGCGCACCGCGCTGGCCGGGGTGTCCAGGCCGACGGCGTTGCCGACGCGGGCGTGCTTGGTCGGGTACGCGGACAGCACCAGCGCGAGGCGGCGCTCGGCGGCCGGGACGTGGCGCAGCCGGGCGTGGCTGACGGCGGTTCCGGCGACGCGGGCGGCGCGCTCGGGGTCGGCGGCGTAGACGGTGAGGCCGTCCTCGTCCAGCTCCTTGAAGGAGAACGGGACGGAGATCAGGCGGCCGTCGAACTCGGGGACGGCGATCTGGGTGGCGGTGTCCAGCGGGGAGAGGCCGTCGTCGCTGGCCTCCCACTGGGCGCGCGACCAGGTCAGGCACAGGGCCTGGAGGATCGGGCGGTCCAGGGCGGCGAGCGCGCCCGCGTCCCAGGCCTCCTCGTCGCCGCCGGCCTGGGCGTCGGCCGGGCGGGTGCCGCCGGCGGCGAGCACGGTGGTGACGAGGGCGTCGGCCTCGCCGAGGGCGGCCAGCAGCTCGGGCTCGGCGCCGCGCAGGGAGGCGCAGTAGTAGGCCCGGGCCCGCGCGCCCTTGTCCTCGATCGCCCGGCAGAGCGTCTCGACGAAGGCGGTGTTGCCGCTCATGTGGTGGGCGCGGTAGTAGAGCACCGCGACGACGGGGCCGTCCTCCGTACGTGCCTCGCGCTCCAGCGGGCCCCAGGCGGGTGCGGAGGCGGGCGGGGCGAAGCCGTGGCCGGTGAGCAGCACGGTGTCGGAGAGGAAGGAGCCGAGCTCGGCCAGGTTGGCCGCGCCGCCGTGGGCGAGGTAGGCGTGGGCCTCGGCGGCGATGCCGGCGGGGACGGTGGACAGCTCCATCAGCTGGGCGTCGGGGGCCTGTTCGCCGGTCAGCACGATCACCGGGCGGGGGCCGGCGAGCAGCGCGTCGAGGCCCTCCTGCCAGGCGCGGCGCCCGCCGAGGAGGCGGACCACGACCAGGTCGACGCCCTCCAGCAGTGCGGGCAGTTCCTCGGGGGAGAGCCGCGCGGGGTTGCCGAGGCGGTACGGGACGGGGCCCGCCGAGGCGCGGGCGCTCAGCAGGTCGGTGTCGGACGTCGACAGGAGCAGGATCATGCGTAGGCCCTCCCGGCCTCGGTGGTGGCCAGGGTGGCCTGGGGCATGGCCGGTTCGGCCGACGTGACGGCACGGCGGGCCGCGAAGGCGGCGGCCGGGTGTGCCGGGTCGGCGGCCGGTGCGGCCGTGGTGGTGGCCGGGGACGCGGGCGCGGGCAGGCGACGGCGATGGTGCATTGCTGCCTTCCTCGGGGTCCGCGCCCCGGGCCGGTGGAGGACGGCAGGAGTTCCTGGCTCCCACGGGCACCGGCTCTGCGGTGCGCCGCGGTCACAGTGGCGGGACCGCACCGGGTTCACACCGGTTTCCTCCCCTGCGCCGTCGCTGGCGTGCGGGCGGTCCGCCGGGACCGCCCGCCCAGCATCGTACGGGGTGCGGCTGACCTGCGGGAGAGTGCTCCGGAAGGTCGTGGGCCGGGCCGGGGGAGCGGGGCGGGGGTGTGACACGACGTACGGCGGCAACCGGTCGGATCATCTGTATGCTCGCCGCCATGCCACCGACACCCGACCCCGCCGCGACGGGCGCCGCGGTGCCCGGCCGGGGGGTGCCCGACCGGGCCCGTGCGGACGTCTGCCCCGGCGCGCTGCGCCTGCATGCCGCCGACGACGGCTTCCTGGCCCGGGTCCGGCTGCCCGGAGGCGAACTGACGGACCCTCAGGCGCTCGCCCTCGCGGAGGCCGCCGAAGTCCTGGGCGACGGCGCGCTGGAGACCACCTCGCGCGGCAACGTCCAGCTGCGGGGCCTGGGTTCGGGCTGCGCGGGCGAACTCGCCGAGCGGCTGCGGGCGGTGGGGCTGCTGCCCTCCGACACCCACGAGCGGGTGCGCAACATCGTCGCCTCGCCGCTGGCCGGCCTGAGCGGCCAGGGCGCCGCGGGCGTACGGGACTGGGTGCGGGAGCTGGACGCGCGGCTGTGCGCGAGCGACTGGGCGGCGGCCCTGTCCGGCAAGTTCCTGTTCGCGCTGGACGACGGGCGGGGCGACGTCGCCGCGCTCGACGCCGATGTGACATTGATCGCAGGCTCGGCGGTCGGCGGTCCTCACGGCGGTCCTCACGGGGGTCCTGGCGGTGCTCCGGGCGGCGGTGCGCTGCTGCGCCTCGGGCGCGAGGCGTACGGCCGGCCCGTCGAGCCCGGCCGGGAGGTGGCGGCCGTCCTCGACGCCGCCCGCGCCTTCCTGGACGCGCTGCGCGACACCGGCCGCCGCGCCTGGCACCTGCGCGAGGTGCCCGGCCTGCTGCCCGCCGGGACGGTCGCGCTGCCCGACTTCGCCGGGGAGGCGCCCGCCCTGGGCGCGCTGCCCGGCGCGCTCTCGGTGGGCCTGCGCTTCGGCCGCGCGGACGCCGCGCAGTGGCGGGCGCTGGTCGCCGCCTCGGCGGGCGGACTGCGGCTGACGCCCTGGCGCGGCGTGGTGCTGCCGGGGGCTCCGGCCCCGCACTTGGCGGACCTGGCCGGGGCCGGCTTCCGTACGGAGGCGGGCTCGGCCTGGGAGCGGGCCACCGCCTGCACCGGGCTGCCGGGCTGCGCCAAGTCGCTGGCCGATGTCCGGGCGGACGCGGCCCGGGCGCTGGAGACGGGCCCGGGCGGACTGCCCGTGCACTGGTCGGGCTGCGAGCGGCGCTGCGGACACCCGGCCGGACGGTGGGTGGACGTGCTCGCCACGGGGCAGGGCTACCGGGTGACGGTGAACGGGACGGCGGACGCCTCGGCGCCCGTCGACGTGAGGAACGAACAGATGGCCGGGGCTGTCGCCGCGGCCAGGAGGACCACCAAGTGATCGAGTACGAGAAGGACGGCGCGTCCATCTACCGCCAGTCCTTTGCCACCATCCGCGCGGAGGCCGACCTGGCCGCCCTCCCGGCGGACGTCTCCCAGGTCGCGGTGCGGATGATCCACGCCTGCGGGATGGTCGACCTGGTCGAGGACCTGGTGTACTCGCCCGGCGTGGTCGCCTCCGCGCGCGCCGCCCTGAACGCGGGCGCGCCGATCCTGTGCGACGTCAACATGGTCGCCAGTGGCGTGACCCGCAAGCGGCTGCCCGCCGACAACGAGGTGGTCTGCACCCTCACCGACCCGTCCGTGCCCGAGCTGGCGCGGAAGACGGGCAACACCCGCAGCGCGGCGGCCATGGAGCTGTGGCTGCCCCGGCTGGAGGGCGCGGTCGTGGCCGTCGGCAACGCGCCGACCTCGCTGTTCCGCCTGCTGGAGATGATCGAGGCGGGCGCGCCGCGACCGGCCGCCGTCATCGGCGTCCCCGTCGGCTTCATTGGCGCCGCCGAGTCCAAGCAGGCCCTGGCCGAACACCCCTCGGGCCTGGAGCACCTGGTGGTGCGCGGCCGGCGCGGCGGCAGCGCGATCGCCGCCGCCGCGATCAACGCGATTGCGAGCGAAGTGGAATGACGGACCGTCAGAACACCGGTACCGGACGGATGTACGGGGTGGGCCTCGGCCCGGGCGACCCGTCGCTGGTGACCGTCCGCGCGGCCGAACTCATCGGCAAGGCCGACGTGGTGGCGTACCACAGCGCCCGCCACGGGCGGTCGATCGCGCGCTCCATCGCCGAGCGGTACCTGGCGGGCGGTCAGATCGAGGAGAAGCTCGTCTACCCGCTCACCGTCGAGACCACCGACCACCCGGGCGGCTACCGGGGCGCGCTGGACGAGTTCTACGAGGAGGCCGCCGCCCGGCTGGCCGCCCACCTGGACGCCGGGCGCGACGTCGTCGTCCTCGCCGAGGGGGACCCGCTCTTCTACGGCTCCTACCAGCACATGCACAAGCGCCTCGCGCACCGCTACCCGACCGAGGTCGTGCCCGGCGTGACCTCGGTGAGCGCGGCGGCGGCCCGGCTGGGCCAGCCGCTGACGGAGGCCGAGGAGACGCTCACCGTCATCCCCGGCACGCTGCCCGAGGAGGAGCTGACGGCGCGGATCGCCGCCGCCGACTCGGCCGTGATCATGAAGCTCGGGCGGACCTTCCCCGCCGTGCGGCGGGCGCTGGAGCGGGCGGGGCGGCTGGAGGACGCGCAGTACGTCGAGCGCGCCTTCATGGAGGGCGAGCGGATCGCGCCGCTGGCCGAGGTCGAGGGCGACAGCGTCCCGTACTTCTCGGTGGCGGTGCTGCCGAGCAAGGTCGCGCCCCTGGAGCCGGTCGTGCGGCCGGCGGACGGCATGGGCAGCGTGACCGTGGTCGGCACCGGGCCGGCCGGGCCGCTGTGGCTCACCGCCGAGGCGCGCGGCGCGCTGACCGCGGCCACCGACCTCGTCGGCTACACCACCTACCTGGACCGGGTGCCCGAGCGGCCGGGGCAGCGGCGGCACGGCTCGGACAACAAGGTGGAGTCGGAGCGGGCCGAGTACGCCCTCGACCTCGCCCGGCGCGGGCACGAGGTCTGCGTCGTCTCCTCGGGGGACCCGGGGGTGTTCGCGATGGCGACCGCCGTCCTGGAGGTCGCCTGCGAGCCGGACTACCGGGACGTGCCGGTGCGGATCGTCCCCGGGATGACCGCCGCCCACGCGGCCGCCTCCCGGGCGGGCGCCCCGCTCGGGCACGACTACGCGGTGGTGTCGCTGTCGGACCGGCTCAAGCCCTGGGACGTGGTGGCCAAGCGGCTGCGCGCCGCCGCCGAGGCGGACCTGGTGCTGGCGCTGTACAACCCGGGCTCCAAGTCCCGTACCACCCAGGTCGCCCAGGCCCGCGACCTGCTGCTGGAGTACCGCGCGCCCGGGACCCCGGTCGTCATGGCGCGGGACGTCGGCGGCCCGACCGAGCGCGTGCGGATCGTCCGGCTCGGCGAGCTGGATCCGGCACTGGTCGACATGCGGACGATCCTGCTGATCGGCTCCTCGCAGACCCGGGCGGTCGAACGGGGAGGCGGCGTGGAGGTCGTCTGGACGCCCCGGCGGTACCCGGAGGACTGACGGGCGGCGGCAGACGGCGGACGGCCGAGGGCCGAGGGCAGGCGCCGAACAGCTGACAGAAAACGGATGACAGATGTCAGCGGACAGATGATGAAATCTGCCCGCTGACATCTGTTCGCTGTCGGCTGTTATCTGTCAGTTGTTATCTGTTTTTTGTTTTCTGTCAGCCGTCCGTCGTCACCGCGTCGGCTTGGCGAGCAGCAGCTCGGTGTTGTGGTCCAGCCCCGTGCCCAGGAGCGCCGTCGGCCGGCCGTTCGGGTCGTTGTACGACAGCTCGCGGTACAGCGCCGCCAGGTTCGCGTCCGAGGTGGCGCCGAAGTCCGTGCCGTACGGTGCGGAGGACTCGATCAGCGTGGTGAACAGCGACAGCGTGCCGTCCCCGTTGTCCGCGACCTCGATGATCCGCCCGTGCTGCGGGTAGTCGATGTGCGAGGCGGTGTTGACCTCCCAGAACGCCCGCTCCGGCACGGCGTGCCCGTGCGGGGTGATCCGGTTCATGTGGGTGTGCCCGTTCACCCAGGCGACCACGTTCGGGTAGCGCTGCAGCAGGGCGACCAGCTCGTTGCCGTCGTGCCGCTTCTCGAAGACGTTGCGCGGGTCCGGCAGCAGGTTGCCCATGCTGGTGCTGGTGTGGTGGCTGAAGACCATCACCAGGTCGTCCGCGCTCCCGCCCGTGACCTTGCGGCCCGAGCCGTCGTACCAGTGCCCGCTGTGCGCCTGCAACTGCTGCTCCAGCCAGCGCAGTTGGGCGGTGCCGAGCGAACCGTCCGCGAATCCGGCCTGGTTGGTGGTGTCCAGGCTGATGCCGACGACCTTCTCCGAGACGCGGAAGGTGTAGTACAGCTTGCCGCTGCCGACCATGTCGGAGGTGAACCCGTGCCCGTACGGGCCGGCGCCGGTGACGGCCGGGTTGAGGTGGGCCTTGGCGAACTCCTTGAGCGTGAACGGCTTTCGGCGCGCGTCCGGGGTGACCTCGCGCACCGCCTCGCCGCTGACGATCAGCTTGGCGAGCAGCAGGACGGCGCCCGCCGGGTCGCGCCGCAGCGAGTCCGCCAGCTGGGCGGCCGTCGCGTCGTCGCAGCCCTCCAGCTTGTAGCGGCCGGTGTAGAGGTCGTTCAGCAGCCCGAAGTCCGGCAGCGAGCCCTCGATGCTGTCGTCGTGGTTGCCGACGGTGGTGTACCAGGGGGTGCGCAGGCCCGGCGCGTCGAAGGGCCGTCCGGCGGCGGCCAGGAGGCCGGGCACCTGAGGGAAGCCCTTGGCCTTGTAGCCGTCGGAGTAGGCGAGTTCGGGGTTCCAGTACGCGGCGTTGCCGGAGTTCTGCACGCCCTCGTAGCGGGAGGTGTCGCCGGTGTTCTGCGCGAGCCGCCCGCCGCCCATGACCGTGAGGTACCAGTCGAGTTCGGCCAGCTCGTGGTTGTCGGTGTTGTCGCCGGTGGCCATCACCATGCTGAACGGCAGGCCGGTGTACGGGCCCCCGGCCAGGGAGTTGACCCGCTCGACGAGGGAGGAGACGCCGCGCGCGTTGAGGGCCTCCTGCGGCCGGTAGGCGCTGCCGTTGAGCTTGGCCAGGTACTCGAAGCGCACCGGGGACTCGGTGTCCACCAGGTGCAGGTCGCTGAACTGGACGAAGCTGGCGAGCCCGGTGCGGCGGTCGTCCCGGCCGTCGCCCGGCGCGGCGAGCTCCCCGCGCACCACCAGCGGCCAGCCCGGCCCGGCCGTCAGCCGCTTGTAGCCGCCGGTGCCGACGGGCGTGGCCACCTGCTCCAGCGTCGTCCCGGTCACCGAGACCGCCCGCGCGGCCGTGGCCGCCAGCGCCTTCTCGCGCCCCGCCGCCGAGGCGAACTGCGCGCCGCCCAGCGACAGGGCCGACCAGGCGGCCGCCACCGAGGTGCCGGTGAGGAACGTGCGTCGTCTCATCCCTGCCATGGAGAACCCCCAACAAGCCGAAGGCCCGGCCGGGCGTCCCCGCCCACCGGACCGCGCGTCATGAACCCGCTAAGTAACGGAGCGAAAGATTACTGGCTGGTAGCCCGTACGGGGAGCCCCGTGCGCCGAACAGTTCGAGAACGTGCGGTGGCCGGTGCCCTCGGGAGCGCGCCCGGTGCCCTCCGGAAGGGGCCCGGAGCGCGCCCGGAGCGCGCCCGGGGCCGCCCCGGTCGGCGCCCGGTGGGGCGTATGGGGGAAAATCGGCGGGTGCGGCCGTGGCGGTCGCAGCGGTACGCGGTCGGAGGCGAGGCACAGGTGGCCCCAGCGGGAGCAGCAGCGGGAGGCCGGGCCGGCCAGCTGAAGAGCAGCGGCCTGCGGCCGGGCTGGACGACGGGCGCCTGCGCCACCGCCGCCACCAAGGCCGCCTACACCGCCCTGCTCACCGGCGCCTTCCCCGACCCGGTGACCATCACCCTGCCCAAGGGCCAGCGGCCCGCCTTCGCCCTCGCCGCCGAGCGGCTGGCCGTCGTCGAGGGGGAGGCCACCGCCATGGCCGGGGTGGTCAAGGACGCCGGGGACGACCCCGACGTGACCCACGGCGCGCTGATCCGCTCGACCGTACGGGCCGGGGAGCCCGGCGCGGGCGTGGTGTTCCGGGCCGGTCCGGGGGTGGGGACGGTCACCAAGGCGGGCCTGCCCCTGCCCGTCGGGGAGCCCGCGATCAACCCGGTGCCCCGGCAGATGATCCGCGACGCCGTCGCCGAGGTGGCGGCGTCGCACGGCGGGAGCGGGGACGTGGTGGTGGAGGTCTCCGTCGACCACGGCGAGGAGATCGCCCGCTCGACCTGGAACCCCCGCCTCGGCATCCTCGGCGGCCTGTCGATCCTCGGCACCACCGGCATCGTCGTCCCCTACTCCTGCTCGGCGTGGATCGACTCGATCCGGCGCGGGGTGGACGTGGCCCGCGCGGCGGGCCGTACGCACGTGGCGGGCTGCACCGGCTCGACCTCGGAGAAGGTCGCGGTGGCGGTGCACGGCCTGCCGGAGGACGCGCTGCTCGACATGGGCGACTTCGCCGGGGCCGTCCTCAAGTACCTCAAGCGCCACCCCGTGCCCCGGCTGACGATCGCGGGCGGCTTCGCCAAGCTGTCCAAGCTGGCGGCCGGCCACCTCGACCTGCACTCGGCGCGCTCCCAGGTGGACAAGGGGTACCTGGCGGAGCTGGCCCGGCGCGGCGGCGCGGACGAGGAACTGGCGCGGGCGGTCGCCGAGGCCAACACCGGCCTGGAGGCGGTGCAGTTGTGCCGGGCGGCCGGGGTGCCGCTGGGGGACCTCGTCGCCGAGGCGGCCCGGGCGACGGCGCTCGGCGTGCTGCTGGGCTCGCCGGTGGCGGTGGACGTCATCTGCATCGACCGCGCGGGCACGATCGTGGGCCGCGCGGAACCGCTGGGGCCCTGAGCGGCGTCGTCCCGGGAGTCCCGCCGGTACAGCGGAAGCTCAGTAATATCGCGCGGTGATGTGAAGATCTGACGGTCATACGGGGCGAGAAACGGACAAAAGTCGCGCCACGCCCGCCATCGATTCTGTCGTCATCTCAACCATGAGATATGGTCTGCCGAGTGACAGGCGACTACCTCACCCGTATCGGGACCCTCATCCGTACCGCTCGCCAGCACCGCGGCTGGTCCCAGGCGCAGCTCGGCGAGGCCCTCGGCACCAGCCAGAGCGCGGTCAACCGCATCGAGCAGGGCAAGCAGAACGTCAGCCTTGAGATGATCGCCCGCATCGGCGAAGCTCTCAACAGCGAGATCGTCTCCCTCGGCTACTCCGGCCCGATGCACCTGCGCGTCACCGGCGGCACCCGGCTCTCCGGCGCGATCGACGTCCGCAGCAGCAAGAACGCCTGCGTCGCGATCCTCTGCGCCTCGCTGCTGACCACCGGCCGCACCACGATCCGCAGCGTCGCCCGGATCGAGGAGGTCTACCGCATCCTCGAGGTCCTCACCAGCATCGGCGTCAAGAGCCGCTGGATCAACGAGGGCCGCGACCTCGAACTGACCCCGCCGGCCGAGCTCGACCTCGCCGCCATGGACGTCGAGGCCGCCCGCCGCACCCGCAGCGTCCTGATGTTCCTCGGCCCGCTGATGCACCGCGCCGAGCGCTTCGCCATCCCGTACGCCGGCGGCTGCGACCTCGGCACCCGCACCGTCCAGCCGCACCTGACGGCGCTGCGCCGCTTCGGCCTGGAGGTCGCCACCACCGGCGGCGCCTACCACGCCTCCGTGCAGCCCGGCGCCCCGATGGACCGGCCCATCGTGCTGACCGAGCGCGGCGACACCGTCACCGAGAACGCCCTGCTCGCCGCCGCCCGCCACGACGGCGTCAGCGTCATCCGCAACGCCTCGCCCAACTACATGGTCCAGGACCTCTGCTTCTTCCTGGAGGCGCTGGGCGTCAAGATCGAGGGCATCGGCACCACCACCCTCACCGTCCACGGCGTCCCGCAGATCACCCGCGACGTCGACTACACCCCGGCCGAGGACCCGGTGGAGGCGATGAGCCTGCTCGCCGCCGCCGTCGTCACCTCCTCCGAGCTGACCATCCGCCGGGTGCCGATCGAGTTCCTGGAGATCGAACTCGCGGTGCTCGAGGGCATGGGCCTCGACTACGACCGCACCCCCGAGTACCGCGCCCACAACGGGCACACCCGGCTCGTCGACCTCACCGTGCGCCCGTCCAAGCTGGCCGCGCCGATCGACACCATCCACCCGATGCCCTTCCCCGGCATCAACATCGACAACGTGCCGTTCTTCGCCGCCATCGCCGCGGCCGCGCACGGCACCACGATGATCCACGACTGGGTCTACGACAACCGCGCCATCTACCTGACCGAGCTCACCCGGCTCGGCGCGGACGTCAAGCTCCTCGACCCGCACCGCGTCCTCGTCCAGGGCCCCACCCGTTGGCGCGCCGCCGAGATGATGTGCCCGCCCGCGCTGCGCCCGGCCGTGGTCATCCTGCTCGCGATGCTCGCCGCGCAGGGCACCTCGGTGCTGCGCAACGTGTACGTCATCAACCGCGGTTACGAGGACCTCGCCGAGCGCCTCAACTCCATCGGCGCGCAGATCGAGACCTTCCGCGACATCTGACGGTTGATCAGGAATCCCTCCGGCCTCAGGTGGTGGAGCCGAGGCCGGAGAGCAGCTCGGACACGTCCAGCCCGGTGTTCAGGTAGTCCACGAACACCGGGTTGTTCAGCGCCCAGGGCGAACGCCGCTCCCGCACCAGGCGCACCGCCTCCCCGGCGTCGCGGCCCAGCGTCATCAGCGCCTGCGCGACGACCAGCCCCGAGCGGTTGTAGCCCGAGTGGCAGCGCACCAGGGTCCGCCGCCCGCGCCGTACGGCCTCGGCCGTCGCCTCGGCGGCCTCGCGGACGGCGCGCAGCTGGGCGGGGGTGAGCAGGTCGTCCGGCACCTCGCGCACCAGGTGCTCCACGCCAGGGGCCGGGCCGTGCCCGGGAAGGGTGAACAGGCTCACCACCAGGTCGAACTCCCCGCCGACGACGGCGAGTTCAAGCTCCCCGCCGGGTGGGGTGTAGTAGTGCCCGCCCATCCACAGGCCCGGAGCGATCCGGCTCCACGGCTCGGACGGACCCTCGGGCTTCGGCTCCTCGCGACGCGTACGCATGGCGGGCCTGCTCCTTGTCGGTGACGTGTCGGTGATGTGTCCGTGTCCCGGTGTGTCCAACGGCCGGGCCGCGGGGCGGGCTCCGCCGCTCTCGGGTCGGCGGCGGTTCGGGCTGGGCGTGGGCGATCCTGTCGAGCCGGGGGCGGTCGTCGCGGTGCCGCCGGACGGCCTCGGCGGCGAGGGCCGTCCGCTTGTCCGCCACTCGTCCCCCGAGCCGAACGGCCTTGCCCCGTACGTGACTCCGTCCGCGCAGGCGTCATCCCCGGGCGGGCGCGGCGGGAAACCAGCCCGAGAGCCCCAGCCAGTGCAGCGCGCCCTCGACGTCCGGGGTGACGGGCACGCCCTGTGGGACCGGCGGGCGGTCCACGATCACGACGGGCAGGGCGAGTTCGCGGGCGGCGGTGAGCTTGGGGCTGGTGGCGGCGCCGCCGCTGTCCTTGGTGACGAGGACGTCCACGCGATGGGCGCGCAGCAGGGCGCGTTCGTCGTCGAGGGTGAACGGGCCGCGGTCGAGCAGGACTTCGAGGGAGGGCGGCAGCGGCGGCTCGGGCGGGTCGACGCAGCGGGCGAGGACGTGAGGGCCGTCGAGGTGGGCGAAGGCGGCGATGCCCTGGCGGCCGGTGGTGAGCAGGACGCGGCCATCCGCGTGCGGAAGGAGCGCCGGCAGGAGGTCGGCGGCCTCGGCGAGGGAGGCGGCGTGGTGCCAGCGGTCGCCGGGGACGGCGGTGAAGCCGGGGCGGCGCAGCACGAGCAGGGGGACGCCGGTGGCGGCGGCCGCGAGGGAGGCGTTGAGGGAGATGCCGGCGGCGAAGGGGTGCGTGGCGTCCACGACGGCGTCGGCCCGTTCGGCGCGCAGCCAGGCGGCCAGACCCTCGGGGCCGCCGAAGCCGCCGATCCTCACCTCCCCTGCGGGCAGCCGGGGTTGGGCGACCCGCCCGGCCAGCGAGCTGGTGACCCGCAGGCCGGGGCGGCCGTCGAGGGCGGCGGCGAGGGCGCGGCCCTCGGTGGTGCCGCCGATGAGGAGGACGTGACGGGTCATGCCCCGGAAGCCGCGGGCCGGTCGCAGGGCTCGTGCGGGCGCTCGCGGTCGGTGGAGTAGAGGTGGCTGTCGCGGAACTGCTCGGCGGCCAGGGTGCGGCCGACGAGGATGACGGCGGTGCGTACGACGCCCGCCTCCTTGACCTGCCCGGCGATGTCGGCGAGCGTGCCGCGCAGCACCAGCTCGTCGGGGCGGCTGGCCATCGCGACCACGGCGGCGGGGCAGTCGGCGCCGTAGTGGGGGAGCAGCTGCTCGACGACGTCGTCCACGTACCCGGCGGCCAGGTGCAGCACCAGCAGGGCGCCGCTGCGGCCGAGGGTGGCGAGGTCCTCGCCCTCGGGCATGGGGGTGGCGCGCTTGGCGATCCGGGTGAGGATGACCGTCTGGCCGACGGTCGGGACCGTCAACTCCCGCTTGAGCGCTGCCGCCGCGGCGGCGAAGGCCGGCACGCCGGGGACGACCTCGTACGGGACGCCGGCCGCGTCGAGGCGGCGCATCTGCTCGGCGACGGCGGAGAACACGGACGGGTCGCCCGAGTGCAGCCGGGCGACGTCCTGGCCGGCGCGGTGGGCGGCGACGAGCTCGGCGGTGATCTGGTCGAGGTTGAGCTGGGCGGTGTCGATCAGCCGGGCACCGGGCGGGCACTCGTCCAGCAGCTCGCGCGGCACCAGGCTGCCCGCGTACAGGCAGACCTCGGCGCGGGCCAGGATGCGCTGGCCGCGCAGGGTGATGAGGTCGGCGGCGCCCGGGCCTGCTCCGATGAAGTGGACGGTCACGAGGCGTTCTCCTGAGGGGTGTTGAGCGGTGCGTCCCCGGCCGGTGGTTCGACGGCCGGGGAGGCGGTGGCGTCCGGCTTGACGACGGACCACTGGGTCACGGGCATCGCCTGGCGCCAGCCGGTGAAGCCGCCGACCGGCACGGCGTGGGCGACGGCGAGCCTGACGAGGTCCCCGCCGTGGCGCCGGTACCACTGGGCGAGCAGCGCCTCGGACTCCAGCGTCACGGTGTTGGCGACGAGCCGGCCGCCGGGGCGCAGCGCGGACCAGCAACTCTCCAGCAGTCCGGGGGCGGTGAGGCCGCCGCCGATGAACACGGCGTCGGGGGCGGGGAGTTCGGCGAGCGCGGCGGGCGCGGCGCCGGAGACGACGCGCAGGCGGGGGACGCCCAGGGCGGCGGCGTTGCGGGCGATGCGCTCGGCGCGGACGGCGTCGCGCTCGACGGTGACGGCCCGGCAGTCGCGGTGGGCGCGCAGCCACTCGACGGCGATCGAGCCGGAGCCGCCGCCGACGTCCCACAGCAGTTCGCCGGGGGAGGGGGCGAGGACGGCGAGGGTGGCGGCGCGCACGTGGCGCTTGGTGAGCTGGCCGTCGCTCTCGTACGCGTCGTCGGGCAGACCGGGGACGAGGGAGTTGTGCGGGCCGTCGCCGAGCTGGACGGCGATGAGGTTCAGCGGGTCGCCGGGCGGGTGGGGCCAGTCCTCGGCGCTGCCGAGGAGGCGGCGTTCGGAGGCGTGGCCGAGCTTCTCCAGGACGGTCAGGCGGGCGGCGCCGTGGCCCCGGGCGGTCAGCAGGGCGGCGACGGCGGCGGGGGTGGCGGCGTCGGCGCTGAGCACGAGCAGGCGGCGGCCGGGGTGGAGGGCGAGGGTGAGGGTGTCGAGGGGGCGGCCGACCAGGCTGACGACCTCGGTGGACTCCATCGGCCAGCCGAGGCGGGCGCAGGCGTAGGAGACGGAGGAGGGGTGGGGCAGGAAGCGCAGCCGGTCGGGGCCGTCGAGGACCTCGGTGAGGGTGCGGCCGATGCCGTAGAACATGGGGTCGCCGCTGGCCAGGACGGCGATGCGGCGGCCGTCGTGCTCGGCGAGCAGGCCGTGGACGGCGGGGCGCAGCGGGGAGGGCCAGGCGACGCGCTCGGCGCCGACCTCGGGCCGGGGGAGGAGGTCCAGCTGCCGGGGGCTACCGATGATCACCTCGGCCTCGCGCAGCGCGTCCCGGGGTGCGGGGGCGAGGCCGTTCCAGCCGTCGGCGCCGATCCCGACGACGGTGATCGGGAGTGGCTGCTCGGGCACCGGTGCTCCTCGTGGTTCATTGCTGCTGGCCGGGGCAGCCTACCTGGCGAACAGAGTTCAGCAAACGAAAGATGAAAGCTGTTCGCTGACATCTGTTATCTGTTTTCTGTCATCTGTTCGCTGTTCTCTGTCAGCCGTCCGCGGTCACCTGCTCACGGTCACCTGTTCGCTGTCATCTGTTCGCGGCCCAGTCCCCCGAGGCGATCGGCGCCGGCCGCTCGCGCAGCCGCGCCGCGGCCGTCGGCCCCGCGAGGTACACCCACGCGTCCCGCGCCCCGCCCTCGACCCGTACCGGGAGCCGCCGCCGCACGTACAGCCCGGTGCCGTCCGCCCGGCAGTCCTCCAACCGGTCCAGCGCGGCGAGCGCGGCCGCGTACGCGCCGGGGCGGACGGTGATCAGCTCGCCGACCACCCGGCGCCCGGGCGCGGCGTCCGGTACCGCGAACGGGTACCCGGGGCCCTCGTGCAGCGCGGCGCCGTCCAGCACGGCCGGCCGGACGTCCGCGCAGCGCCCGGCGAGGAGGGCGGCGTGGTTGTGCCCGCCGCTGCGCAGCGTGCCGTACACGAAGAACGGCAGGCGGTCAGCGGGCTCGGGCACGGGGGCGGACACGGGTGCGGACCTCCTGGGCGGGGCCGCCCACGGTACGCCCCGCCCGCGTCCGGCGGAACCGGTGGTACCCGCGGCCCGTCACTGCTCCGAGGCCGCGCGCTCGTACGTGAGCACCACGTTCCCCCGCTCGAAGATCCGGCTGTCCGTGAGCGTGAAGGCCCGCGGCTCGAAGCCCGCGCGGAACAGGGGGACGCCCTCGCCGACCACCACCGGGTACTGCTTGACGATCAGCTCGTCGATCTCGGAGAGCAGTTGCCCGGCGAGGTCGGCGCCGCCGCAGAGCCAGATCCCGAGCCCGTCCTCCTCCTGCTTGAGCCTGCGCACGACCGCGAGCGGGTCCTCGGCGGTGATCTCGACCTGCGGCTCCAGCGCCGGGGCGAGGGTGCGGGAGAACACGATCTGCCGCAGGTGCCCGTAGGGGCTGGTCATGCCGACGGCCAGCCCGGGCTCGTAGGAGCCGCGCCCCATCAGGACGGTGTCGAAACGCCTGTTGGGCGCCTCGGCGATCCCGACCGCGGCGCGCGCGGGGGTGGGGATGGTCTCCGGATACTCGGCGAACAGCGCGGGGGCGTAGTCCTCGGTGACGAAGGGGTTGAAGAAGCCGAAGTCACCGTCGGGGGCGGCGATGTAGCCGTCGATGGTGGCGCCGATGAGGTAGGTGAGCTTGCGCATCCATGTCCTTGGAGGTCGGGGGTGTGACGGGGGTGGCGGATCGGTCCGTTCCGGCCCGTCCTGCCAACCACTCCAGGTAGAGTACTCCATCCGTAGTGGTTGTCCAGTCGCAGTGATGCCCGGGGCCGGAACGAGGCCCCGAGTCCTTGGAAGAGAGAATCGGCCCATGGTCCAGAACCCCGCCCGCCGCACCGCCCTCGCCGACGCCACCATCGAGGTCCTCGCCCGCGAGGGGGCCCGCGGCCTCACCTTCCGCGCGGTCGACGTGCAGGCCGGCGTGCCCAACGGCACGGCCTCCAACTACTTCGCCAACCGCGAGGACCTGCTCAACCAGACCGCCCGGCACATCCACCACCGGCTCACGCCCGACCCGGTGATGATCGCCGAGCTGCTGCGGGCCCCCCGCGACCGCGACCTGGTCAAGGCACTGGTCCGCGACATCTTCCGCCGCATCTCCGAGGACCGCGCCGGTTACGTCGCCCTGCTGGAGCTGCGTCTGGAGGCCACCCGCCGCCCCGAACTGCGCACCCGCCTCACGGAGGCCGTCCGCGATGAGCTGGACGCCAACGTCGCCTACCACCTCGGCCAGGGCCTCCCCGGCGACCGGGAGACGGTCGTCGTGCTCTACCTCGCGATGACCGGCCTGGTCCTCGAACAGCTCACCCTCCCCGAGGTGCTGGGGACGGACGGCCTGACGGCCCTGATCGACGCCATCGTCGAGCGGATCGTCCCGGCCGCCTGACCGCGTCCGCCGCCTGACCGCGTCCACCGCCTGACCATGCCCGCCGCCCGTCAGCGGTCGCCGACGGCCCCGCTACGCCGACAGCGCCTCGAACACCTCCGCCGGTTCGAACCGCCCGCTCACGTCACCCACCAGGTCGCTCAGCCCGCCCCCGTCGGAAGCCGAGCCCCCGTCGGAGCCGGAACCTCCGTCGGAGCCGGAGGCCCCGTCGGCCAGGTCCGTCCCCGAGAGGTCGAGCCGCGCCGCCCGGGTGAAGTCCAGCGCGTCCAGCCGCACCCAGACGATGTTCGGGCTGAACGAGGACTCGAAGACGTAGACCCGGTTGGTCAGGTCGGCGAGCGTGCGCCAGATCGTCGACGAGATGTTCGGTCGCTGCGGGTCCGGGGTCCCGAACGGCTGCGCGGCGTTGCGCATCACGCTCAGCAGCGCCGCGTACGCCCGCGCCGTGCTCCCGCCCGCAGGGGGCAGGCGCTCCACGTAGTACGCGGCGCGGGCGAACCGGTCGGCGGCGGCCGTGGTGCCGGGCAGCGGCTGGTCGCCGCCGAAGCCCTCGTAGCGCCGCAGCAGCTCCAACTGCTGCTCGAACGGCGGGGAGTTGGTCATCACGGTGTACTGCCGGCCGTGGTGCACCGTCGGCGTGCCGTCCAGGAACTCGATGATCGCGCTGTCGCCGCCCGCGTCGTCCAGCCCCAGGTGCACGGTGGAGACGGTGTCCGAGTGCTCGTCGTACTGAGGGCGTACCTGGAACGGGTGCTCGGCCAGGTGCGCGACGGCCTCGGCGACGGTGGCGAAGCGGTCCAGGAACAGCTGCGCCCAGGAGGCCGCGCTCACGGCCGGCAGCGCCGGGTCCCGCTCCCCGAACTCCGACTCGGCCAGCCACAGCACGTGCACGGCCAGGCCCGCCTCGTTGATGCCGTCGGTCGTCGCCGCGTCGTACGCGGCGGCCACCACGCTGCCGTAACGGGCCGTCCACGTCAGCGGGTTGGGGTCCTGCGCCCCGATCCCGGCGCGCTCGACGCCGCGTGGGAGCACCCACAGGTTGGTGCCGAGGCTCTGCTTCCAGTCCATGTTCCGGCCGACCAGCACCGGCTGGTCGTCCCGCTGCCACAAGACGCGAGTGCACATGGCCGGAACTATAGCCACAATTCGGACATTAGGCTCAAGGGAAGCCGGGAAGCCGGGAAGCCGGGAAGCCAGGAAGCCAGGGCGCCGGTGGTGGCGGCCACCGAAGCCCGCGCAGCCGCACTCTGCGCGTTCAACGCCCCCGGGGGAACACGGCGAACCCGGCCCTCAGAGCTCCGACGGAGCCGTCCCCGTCCACCAGTTGCCGGGCGACCGCGGATCCCGGCTGGTCCAGTACTCGACGATCGCGCTCCGGAACTCCTCCGCCGAGAGCACCCCGTCCCCGTCCAGGTCCAGGCGCCGGAACGCCGCGTCCGAGTCGTCGCGGGAGAGGCCCGCGAAGTGGCCGCGCTGGAAGACGAAGAACTCCCCGGCGTCGACCGTCCCGCTGCGGTCGGAGTCCGCGACGGCGAGGAAGGCCGTCGCGAGCGCGCCGTAGCAGGCCAGGGCCGCTGCAGGATCGTCCGCGACGGATCCGGCCGTGCGCAGGAACTGCTCGCGGGTGACCACCCGCGTCCCGGCGGGCAGCCGGGACAGGTGCAGGTCCTTCCAGATGGCGAGGTAGGCCCGGACGATGACCGCCTCGGCCTCCGACCCCTGCTGGTGGCCCAGCGAGCGGGCGACCGAGTGCCCCATCAGCACGTGGTCCTGTTCGGTGATCAGTCCGTCCCCGTCGGCGTCGAGGTGGTCGAAGCCGTGGTTGATCTTCGCTATGAGCAGGTCGTCCGACAATGCGCCTCCTCGGGCGGTGGAAGCTACGTGCGCACCCTCACGCACATGTCACTCACCAGCACGCTAACGCGTGGGCCCGCCCCCGTGCAGCCGAACGAGGATTGAACGGGCGTACCCGCGCAGAACGGTCCAGGGCACCCCCTAGTGCGCCGCCGCCAGCAGCCCCCTCGTGTAGTCCGTGTGCGGGGCCGCGAAGAGGCGGTCCCGGTCCGCGGTCTCGACCAGGCGCCCCCGGTGCATCACCGCCACCCGGTCGCAGAAGTGCCGCACCACGGCCAGGTCGTGCGAGACGAACAGGAAGGCCACGCCGAGGCGTTCGCGCAGCTCCATCAGCAGGTTGAGCACCTGCGCCTGCACCGAGACGTCCAGTGCCGAGACCGGCTCGTCCGCGATGATCAGCCGCGGCTCGGCCGCCAGCGCCCGGGCGATGCCGATCCGTTGGCGCTGCCCGCCGGAGAACTCGTGCGGGTGGCGGTCCAGGTGGTCGGGGGAGAGGCCGACCTGCTCCAGCAGTTCGGCCGCCCGCTCGCGCCGCCCCGCCGCGTCGAGCGGGGTGTGCAGCCGCAGCGGGGTGTCCAGCGTGCCCCCGACGGTGCGGCGCGGGTTGAGGGAGGCGTACGGGTCCTGGAACACCAGTTGGATCTCGCGGCTGAGCCGCCGGCGCAGCTCGCGGTCCGGCCGCGTGGCGTCCAGCCCGTCGTAGCGCACCCGCCCGCCGGTGGGCGCCTGCAGCCCGGCCAGGACCCGGGCGGTGGTGGACTTCCCGGAGCCGGACTCGCCGACCAGTCCGAGCGTCTCCCCGGGCGCGATCCGCAGCCCGACCCCGTCCACCGCCCGTACGGGCTCCGCCCGCAGCGAGGGCAGGCGGCGCCGCCCGGGGAAGTGGACGGTCAGGTTCTCGACCTCCACCAGCCACCGCCCGCCCTCCGGCCGGCCCACGGGAGCCTCCCGCACCCGGAACCGCGCGGTCGGTGACGGATCGTCAACTGTCGGAAGAGCACTGCCCGGTACGGAGTCCATCCGCAGTGCCGCGCCCACCAGCGCCCGGGTGTACGGCTCGCGCGGCGCGGCCAGCAGCTCGGCGGTCGGCGCGGACTCCACCTCCGAGCCGCCGCGCAGCACGAGCGTGCGGTCCGTCCGCCCGGCGACCACGCCCAGGTCGTGGCTGACCAGCAGGACGGCCGTGCCGTGCTCGCGCCGCAACTCGTCCAGCAGATCGAGGACTTGGCTTTGCACCCGGGCGTCGAGCGCGGTGGTCGGCTCGTCGGCGATCAGCACCTGGGGGTCGTTCATCAGCGCCATGGCGATCATCACCCGCTGGCGCATGCCGCCGGAGAACCGGTGCGGGTGGTCGCCGGCCCGGGCGGCGGCGATGCCGACCCGGTCGAGCATCTCCGCCGCCCGCCGCCGGGCCTCGGCGCGCGAGGCCCTCGGGTGGTGCAGCCGGTACATCTCGGCGAGTTGGGCGCCGACGCCGTGGAACGGGCTGAGCGAGGTCAGCGCGTCCTGGAAGACCAGCGCCGCCCGCCCGCCGCGCACCTCGCGCAGCTCGGACTCGGGGGCGCCCGTCAACTCCCGCCCGCCCAGGCGGATCGAGCCGGTGACGGTCGTGGTCCGGGGGTCGTGCAGGCCGAGGACGGCCAGCCCGACCGTGGACTTGCCGGAGCCCGACTCGCCCACCAGGCCCAGCACTTCACCCGGCGCGAGGTCGAAGGAGACCCCGCGCACGGCCGTCACGGGCGCGCCGCCGCGCGGGTCGGCGAAGGCCACCGTCAGGTCGCGCACGCTCAGCACGGGCTCCACCACCCAGCCGGAACCCCCGGAACGGTCGACGGAACCAGCGATGTCAGCAGCCCCAGCAGCCCCAGCGAGATCAGCGAGATCAGCGGTGTCAGCGATACCTGCGGCATCAGCGATGCCAACGGAATCAGCGAAATCGTGCGACGTCATCGGAGTCGACTCCCTCAGTTCAGCCGGATGCGCGGGTCGAGCCAGGCCACCGCCAGGTCGGCCAGCGCGACGAACAGGACCACGAAGCAGGCCGCCAGCAGCACCGCGCCGACCACGGCCGGCAGGTCCTGCCCCTCCACGGCCTGGGCGGCGAACCGCCCGACCCCGTTCAGCCCGAACACCGTTTCGGTGATCACGGCCCCGCCCAGCAGCACCCCGGCCTCCAGCCCGAGCAGCTGCACCAGCGGCCCGGCCGCCCCGCGCGAGGTGTACTTCAGGTGGGCGCGCAGCCGCCCGAGCCCCTTGGCCCGCGCCGTGCGCACGTACTCCTCGTTCATCGTCTCCAGCAGCTGGGCGCGCGAAAGCCGTGCGAACACCGCCGAGTTGACGAACCCGAGGACGAGCCAGGGCAGCAGCATCCCGCCCGCCCAGGCCCCGAGGTCCTCGGCCGGCGGGGTGTACGAGGGCAGCGGCAGCAGGCCCGTGGAGTAGACCAGCGCCCACTGCGCGATGTACCCGAGGAAGTAGATCTGCACGCTGGCGCCGACGAGGGTGAACCCGGCGAGCAGCCGGTCGGTGCGCCGCCCGTGGCGCAGCGCGGAGACGAACCCGGTGCCCAGGCCCAGCACCAGCAGCACGGCCAGCGCCCCGGCGGTCAGCGAGAGGGTGACGGGCAGGTGGTCGGCCAGGGCGTCGGTGACGGGCTGGTGCAGCCGGTAGGAGTAGCCCAGGCACGGCGCGTCGCAGTGGATGACCGAGCCGTCGACGTCGGCGATGTCCCGCCCGGCGACGACCCCGGTCAGGTAGTGGGTGTACTGGGTGAGCAGCGGCTGGTCCAGGCCCATGCTCTGGCGCACCGCCGCGATCTGCCCGGCGTCGCAGCGCGGGCCGCAGGCGTCACGGGCCGGGTCGGCCGGTGCGGCGTAGAAGAGGGCGAAGGCGGCGGCGGAGACCGCGAGCAGGACGCCGAGCGCCTGGAGGGTCCGCCGCAGGGCGAAGGAGAGCATGTCCGGTCCGGGTTCGACGAGGGGACGGCGGAGAGTGGGGGCGCCCGCCCCCGGCGGGAGGGGAGCGGGCGCGGCGGGGGTCAGGACTTCAGGTACAGCCAGCTCAGCCCGACGGTCCCGTAGATCGGGTGGATGAACGCCCCGCCGAGGTTGGAGCCGCGCAGCTGGTTGACGCTGGGGTAGTAGAGCGGCAGCTCCGGCAGGTCCTTCATCACCTTCTGCTCCAGCGCGTACAGCTCCTTGGCCTTGGCGCGCGGTTCGCCGATCTGGTTGATCCGGTCGATCTCCTTGTCCACCTCGGGGTTGCGGTAGCGCGTCTCGTTGAAGTCCGCGCTGGTGCGGCCGTCGAAGGAGAAGGGGATGAGGGTGGAGGGCGTCGGCCAGTCGACGGAGTTGGTCGACTCGTACAGGTCGTACGGGGAGTCGGCGCGGGCGACCTCGTCCGAGAACGCCTTGGGGTCGATCGGCTTGGGCACGACGGTGATGCCCGCCTTGCCGAAGCCGTCCACCAGCACCTGGGCGACGCGCTGCCCGTCCGGGGTGTTCTTGTACGCGTAGGTGAGGCTCGCCGGGGGCTGGGCGGCCTTGGCGAGTTCGGCCTTGGCGGCCTCCGGGTCGCCCTCCGGCTTGGCCGGGTAGAGGTCGTACTTCTGCCAGTCGACCAGCGCGGGCGAGCTGAGCGTGGTGGCGAACTCGCCGGTCCGGGAGCCGCCCTGGACCTGCCGGGCCTGCTGGCGCGGGTAGGCGAGGTTGAGGGCCTTGCGCACCGCGATGTCCGGCACGCGGTCGTTGTTGATCAGCAGCCGGGTGACGTAGGCGCCCCGGCGGCCGGAGACGACGAGCTCCTTGGCCTTCGGGTCGGTGTCGGCGGCCTGGTAGAGCTCGGGGGAGAGCACGTCGGAGACCACCGTGGCGTCGGCGCCGCCGTCACGGCCGGAGAGGATCTGCTGGTTGATGTTCAGCGCCTCCCTGCCGTACGTGAACACGAACCTGTCCGGGTACTGGTTGCGGATCGGGTCGCTCTCCGCCTTCCAGGCCGGGTTGCGCTCCAGCACCATCCGGGTGTTCTGCACGTGCTCGGCGATGCGGTACGGGCCGGTGGCGAACGGCACCCGGTCGTAGTCCGTGCCGGTGTCCTTGTCCCGGCGCACCGGCGAGGAGGAGGACTGCGCGGCCATGTACGGCACGTCGGCCTGCGGCTGCGGGAAGTGGAAGACGACGGTGCGCTCGTCCGGGGTCTGGATCGCGTCGAGGTCCCCGGCCTGCGGGCCCGCGTACTTGGCGCGCGCCGCCTCGTAGCTGACCTCGCCGGTGAGCCACAGCGGCCAGTACGGCGGGCCGACCTCGTAGCCCTTGCCGAAGCTGCGCTCGATGCCGTACTTGACGTCCTGGGAGGTGATCGGCTTGCCGTCCTCCCAGGCCACGCCCTCCTTCAGCCGGTACGTCCAGGTGCGCCCGCCGTCGGCGGAGGTGCCGGTGTCGGTGGCGAGGTCGCCGACGAGCTTCGCCTTGCCGTCCACGACCTGGTACTGGGTCAGCTGGCGGCCCCAGAGCAGCGAGGCGCTGTACGCGGCGCCGGCGTAGACCTTCTGCGGGTCCAGGTGGCGGAACTCGGTGCTGTTGTACACGTTCACGGTGCCGCCGGAGCGGGCGCCGGCCACGGCGGGTGCGGGGCCGGCGCTCTCCTTCTCGGTGCCGAGGGCGGCGGTGAGCGGGGAGGTGTCCCTGGCCTGGGCGCCGCCCGAGCCGGTGTTGCTCGCGCCGGCCGAGCAGGAGGTCGCCAGCAGGGCGGTGGCGATGACGGCGAGCGACGGTTTGGTCCAGCGCATGGCGATTCTCTCCTCGGCCCCGGCGGATCGCGCCGGGGGTCGACTGACGTGGGAAAACGGAAGGGAAAACGGAGCGGCTTCAGCGGCCGGCGGAACGCGGATCGAGCGCGTCCCGGACGGCGTCGCCGAGCAGGTTGAAGGCGAGGACGAAGACCAGCAGCGCCACGCCGGGGAAGACCATGTACGTCGGGTCGGCCTGGAAGACCTCCGAGCCGCGGGCGATCATCCGCCCCCAGTCCGGCACGGGCTCGGTGACGCCGACGCCGAGGAAGGAGAGCGCGGCCTCGGAGGCGACGAAGGTCGGCACGGCCATGGTCGCGTGCACCAGCAGCTGCGAGCGGACGTTCGGCAGCAGTTCGCGCACGACGATGTGGAAGCGGCCCGCGCCCTGTGCCCGGGCGGACTGCACGAAATCCCTTTCCCGGAGCGATCGCACGGTGGCGCGCAGGGAAAGTGCGAGCGGAATCCAGCCGAACGCGGAGAACACCAGGATCAGCACCAGGAACTGCATCCATTCCGGCTCCGCGCTGCCCGGATCGACCAGGCGGGACTGGATGATCGGGCTGAGCGCGAGCAGCAGGAGCAGCGTCGGAAAGGCGAGCAGCACATTCGCCAGGAATCCGAAGAGCCGGTCGGCGATCCCGCCGAGATAGCCGATGGCGACCCCGGCGAGGACCCCGAGCGTGGTGGTCACGAGGGCGGAGGCGCCGGCGATCAGCAGGGAGGTGCGGATGCCGTGGAGCAGCTGGGTGAACACGTCCCGGCCGAGGCCGGGCTCGAGGCCGAACCAGAAGTCGCCGGAGATGCCGCCGTTGGGCGCCATCGGCAGCCCGCCGTCGCTGAGCAGGCCGGGAGTGTTCTGGCCGTAGTGCTCGACCGGGTTCTTCCCGTAGAGCGCGGCGACGAGCGGGGCCGCCGCGGCCAGCAGCAGGAACAGCAGGACGACGGCGAGGGCGGCGGCGCCGACCCGGTCGCGCAGCAGCCGGCGTAGGAGGCCGGGCGCGCGGGGTGGGGCGGGAACTGCGACGGTGTCGACCACTGCCATGAGAGGCGTACTCCCCGAATTCTCGGCCGCCCCGTGGGTGAGGGTGCGCTGATGGGTATTTCCACGGCGGCTTCCGGGGGTTTTCCCGTCCACCGCCGGGGCTCATTGGAGCGGATGTCCGGGAGGCTTCGCAAATCACCGTTCCCGCATTCCGGACGCATTGTTTCGGCTATTGTGGCGGCTTCATTTCGCTGCAACACGGCCGTCACGGAAGAACGGACAAACAGCGCCAAACCGCCCCGCTCGTCCCGCATTCTGAGACCTCCGCCACAGCGCCCGCGCGATTGGTACGATCCCGGTGGGCCGCGACTGGCGCGCACGGATGGAATCGACCATCGGGAAACGGCCCCGTGAATCCTCACGCCTGAACTTGCCGAGCGCCTGGGCCGCCCGCATCCCCGTCAGGAGACCGCCATGGCCCAGCAGCCCGCCCCGCACGCCCGGACGCAGCCCGACACCGGGGCGCACCCGCACACCGCCGCGAGCCCGGCCGCCAACGCCGCCTTCCGCAGCGCCGTCGACGTGGTCGCCGAGGTCGAGCCGCGCATCGCCGCCGCCATCGGCCGGGAGATCGAGGACCAGCGCGCCTCCCTCAAGCTCATCGCCAGCGAGAACTACGCCTCCCCGGCCGTCCTGCTCGCCATGGGCAACTGGCTCAGCGACAAGTACGCCGAGGGCGTCGCCGGCCGCCGCTTCTACGCGGGCTGCCGCAACGTCGACACCGTCGAGACGATCGCCGCCGAGCACGCCCGCGAGCTCTTCGGCGCCGACCACGCCTACGTCCAGCCGCACTCCGGCATCGACGCCAACCTGACCGCCTTCTGGGCCGTCCTCTCCCAGCGCGTGGAGAGCCCCGCCCTGGAGCGCGCCAAGGTCCGCAGCGTCAACGACCTCAGCGAGGCGGACTGGGCCGAGCTGCGCCGGGAGCTGGGCAACCAGCGCATGCTCGGCATGTCCCTGGACACCGGCGGCCACCTCACCCACGGCTTCCGGCCCAACATCTCGGGCAAGATGTTCGAGCAGCGCAGCTACGGCACCGACCCGGCCACCGGCCTGATCGACTACGACGCCCTGCGCGAGAGCGCCCGCGAGTTCCGCCCGCTCGTCCTGGTCGCCGGCTACTCGGCCTACCCGCGCCTGGTGGACTTCGCGCGGATGCGCGAGATCGCCGACGAGGTCGGCGCGACCCTGATGGTCGACATGGCGCACTTCGCCGGCCTCGTCGCGGGCAAGGTCCTCACCGGCGTCAACGACCCCGTCCCGTACGCCCACATCGTCACCACGACCACCCACAAGTCCCTGCGCGGCCCGCGCGGCGGCATGGTGCTGAGCACCGCCGAGCTGGCCGAACACGTGGACCGCGGCTGCCCGTTGGTGCTCGGCGGCCCGCTCTCCCACGTGATGGCCGCCAAGGCCGTCGCCCTCGCCGAGGCCCGCCGCCCCGAGTTCCGGGCGTACGCGCAGGCCGTGGTGGACAACGCGCGGGCGCTCGCCGAGGGCCTTCTGAGCCGCGGCACGGCGCTGGTGACCGGCGGCACCGACAACCACCTCGTCCTCGCGGACGTCTCCGGCCACGGTCTGACGGGCCGTCAGGCGGAGGCGGCGCTGCTGGACTCGGGCATCGTCACCAACCGCAACTCCGTCCCGCAGGACCCGAACGGCGCCTGGTACACCTCGGGCGTGCGCCTGGGCACCCCGGCGCTGACCACCCGGGGCCTGGGCGCCGCCGAGATGGACGAGATCGCCGCGCTGATCGACACCGTGCTGCGCGCCGCCACCCCGACCACCACCGCCAACGGCGCGCCCTCCAAGGCGGGTTACGCCCTGGACGCCGCCGTCAGCGAGGGCGTCGCCAAGCGCGCCGCCGACCTGCTCGCGCCGTTCCCGCTCTACCCGGGCGTCGACCTGGCCTGACGACGCGGGCCCGCCGGGCGAACGCGCCCGGCGGGCCGGGCGGGCCGGGCGGGCCGCCGGTCGCCGTCGATGTACCGGTCGCCGTACCGGCCGCCGCACTGCCCGGACGCCCGGGCGTACGAGCCGGTTCCGTCACCGGGGTCACCCTCCGTCATCCTTCACGGCACACTCAGGCCAACGAGTGGAACGGGTACGGAGGTTCAGTGAAAGCCATGGCCGTAAAGGCTCCACAAAACCGGGAGGTCGGCGGTAGATTGCAGCGAACTCGGCGGTCGGGGGGCGACGCGACGACGGTTCGGCGCGTGATGTGCACGCTCCGTGATCATCCGGGGCCCCCCGCGCGACGGCGAGCCGTCGCAGGCTGAGGCTTCATGTACGCGTACATCCGTGCCGTTAAGGAGTCACCCGTGACCAGTGTCAAGCCGCAGCAGACCGCCGAGCCGGCGGTGCTGGACGACGTCCCGGGGTGGTTCTGGGACCACGACCGGCACTCCTTCGACTGGTTCCTGACCCGGCAGGAGAAGGCGGGCGTCACCGGCGACCTGCTGGAGATGGGCGCCTACCTCGGCCGCAGCGCCATCGTCATAGGCGAGCACCTCCAGCCCGGCGAGACCTTCACCGTCTGCGACCTCTTCGACTCGGACGCGCCCGACGACGAGAACTCCGCCGAGATGGACCTCTCCTACCGCAAGACGCTGACCAGGTCGGCCTTCGAGGTCAACTACCTGTCCTTCTTCGAGTCCCTGCCGGAGATCATCCAGGCCCCGACCAGCGTCCTGTCCGACGGCCGTGTCGCCCCCGGCTCCTTCCGGTTCATCCACATCGACGCCTCGCACCTGTACGAGCACGTGGTCGGCGACCTCCAGGTGGCCCGCACCGCGCTCCAGGAGCAGGGCGTCGTCGTCCTGGACGACTACCGCTCCCAGCACACCCCCGGCGTGGCCGCCGCCACCTGGGAGGCCGTGTTCAACCACGGGCTCAAGCCCGTCCTGTTCACCGAGTGCAAGTTCTACGGGACGTGGGGGGACCCCGAGCCCTTCCAGCGCGACCTGCTCGACCGGGTCGGCCTCGCGCCCGGCTGCGAGCTGAGCGTGGAGACCCTCAACGGCCGCCGGGCCGTGCGCATGGCGGGCGGCAACGAGGGCATCGAGCCGTTCCGGGTCTCGCGCCACCACTCCCGCCGTGACGCCGAGGAGGCCCGCCGGGCCCGCGCCGACGCCCAGCGCGAGGCCGAGCAGGACCTCGCCGAGCGCCGCGCCCGGGCCGCCGACCGCCGCCGCCCGGTGAACGTGGCCAAGCGCGCCGTGCGCGACCTGCTCCCGCCGGTGGTCACCTCCGCCATCCGCCGCGCCCGCCGCGGCTGACGGCGGGCGCGCGGCGGATACGGGGAAGGGCCGGTCGGATCCTCCGACCGGCCCTTCCCCGTACGGGCCTCAGCCCCGCCCCGAGGACGCCTCCACCAGCGCGTCGTCCTGCGCGCCGGCCGTGAGGGCCCCCTCCTCCTCGATCTCCCGCCGGACGGCGGCCAGCGAGGGGTTCGGCCAGGCGCTGGCGACGCCCCAGAAGTAGAAGGCCAGGCCGATGCCGGCCACGATCAGCAGGTCCCAGCCCTCGGGCAGGCGCCCGTTCCCGCCGAAGTCGCGGCTGCCGGCCCAGGAGACGCCGGCCATCACGAACAGGTAGGCCACCATCCAGGCGCCCGCCTTGAGGTGCGGCTTGAGCTCGGAGAACGGCTTGCGCAGCTCGTACCAGGCCCAGATCGGCAGACCGGCGGCCATCAGCAGGATGACCTTGCCGGTCAGCGGCCAGCGGGCCCAGTAGAGCACCAGCGAGCCGAAGACCATCGCCACCGGGGCGATCACCGGCATGGCCCGCAGCCGCACCGGCCGGGGCAGGTCCGGGGCGAGGCGGCGCAGGGACATCACGGCGACCGGGCCGGTGATGTACGAGATCACGGTGGCCACCGAGACGATCTCGGCCAGCGAGCCCCAGCCGCGGAAGACGGCGAGGAAGGCGAAGGCGACGACGAGGTTGAGCACCAGCGCGGGGCGCGGGATGCCGGTCTTGGCGTCGACCCGCCCGAAGAGCCTGGGCAGGTGGCCGTTCTCCTGCACGCCGTGGATCATGCGCGAGGTGGTGGCGGCGTAGATCATGCCGGTGCCGGACGGCGAGACGAACGCGTCCGCGTAGAGCACGATCGCCAGCCAGTTGATGCCCCAGGCGATGGCCAGGTCGGCCAGCGGGGAGGTGTACGACAGGCTGCTCCAGCCGCCCGAGAGGTCGGCGGCGGGGATGGCGCCGAGGAAGGCGATCTGCAGCGCGACGTAGATCACCAGGGCGATCAGGATCGAGCCGATGACGGCCTTGGGCAGCGACTTCCCGGGGTTGCGGGCCTCGCCGGCCATGTTCAGCGGGGACTGGAAGCCGTTGAAGGCCCAGACGATGCCGGAGACGGCGACGGCGGTGAAGACCGCGCTCCACCCGTTGGGCGCGAAGCCGCCGTGGTCGGTGAAGTGCCCGGTGTCGAAGTGCGCGAACAGCAGGGCGCCGGCGGTGATCGTCGGCACGACGACCTTGAAGACGGTGATCGCGGTGTTGGTCTTGGCGAACAGCGTGATCGCGAACCAGTTCAGCGCGAAGTAGACCAGGAGCAGCACGCTGGCGAGCCCGACCCCGCTGAGGGTCAGCTCCTTGCCGTCGTACAGCCCCTTCGCCCAGTCGAAGTTCCAGGAGCTCATGTACTGGACGGAGGCGGTGGCCTCGCCGGGGATCACGGAGACGATGGCGATCCAGTTGGCCCAGGCGGCGAGGTAGCCGGCCAGCGAGCCGTGCGAGTACTGGCCGTAGCGGACCATGCCGCCGGCCTTGGGGAACATCGAGCCGAGCTCGCTGTAGGTGAGCGCGATGGTCAGCGCCACGGCCGCCCCGATCACCCAGGCCAGGATCGACGCGGGGCCGGCCAGCCTGGCGGCGCGCTCGGCGCCGAAGAGCCAGCCCGACCCGATGATCGACCCGAGCCCGACCGCGGTGAGGCTGATCGTGCCGAGGGAACGGCGGTAGTTCTTGTGTGACGCCGTCGACGTTTCGGGCTCACTCAACGTATCGGTCCTCTCGCTCGTGGTCCATCGGATGGAGTCGTGGTTTGTACCGATTCACCCGGCTATTTCGGGCAAACGGAAGGCAGCCTATGGGCGGAAATCGGGCCAATACCTCAGAGGAAGATCAAACCGCCCGATCGTTGCCATCTCGTGTCCGAACTATTCGGAGCTGTTCGGACGCCGGCGTGCAGGCGGGAAGGGGGCTGCGACAGGAGCGACGGGAAACGAAAATTCCCCGTGGATTCCTTGGGGGGAATCCACGGGGAATTCGGCTGTGTCCGAGGGGGGACTTGAACCCCCACGCCCGATAAAGGGCACTAGCACCTCAAGCTAGCGCGTCTGCCATTCCGCCACCCGGACGGGGTGTGTGCTTCGGGGATTTCTTCTCGCCCCCTCGGCGACAGAGAGAACATTACCAGGGTTCCGGGGTGCTTCTCACCAGCGTTTGCGCCGGTGGGGAGGGCCGGGCCGTCCCGGACGGGTGGGACGGCTCGCCAGTGCGCTCGAATCCGGGCCGAAGCGGTGCCGAGCGCGAAGCAAGCGGTCGACTCCGGGGGGAGCCGTGATCGGTTGTGGCCACATCCGGTCCGACACGGGCAACTTGTCGCCGGTGCCACGGCTGCGGGGGCGGCTCTCCTAGCCTCGGTGCACCGAGGGCGCCCCGAGCGGAACGCCTGGTTCCCGGACGGTCCCCGGGTCGCGGACGAGCGGACGAAGGGCGGCTGGACGTGGAGCAGATCAGCGGGGCGGCGGAGGCCGAGCCGAGACGCGGCGGCCCGCGCCGCGCGGGCGCCGGACCGGCCGAGGGCGTCTGGCGCTTCCCGGTTCCCGCCGAGCAGGCCTCGGTGCCGCTCACCCGGCACGCCGTCCGGGACAGGCTGCTCGCCCAGGGCATGACCGGGGTGCGCTACCAGGAACTGGTGGACGACCTGCTGCTGATCGTCTCGGAGCTGGTGGGCAACGCGGTGACGCACGCCGCGGAGCTGACCCCCGAGGTCACCACCGAGCTGACCGTGCGCCGCGGCTGGGTGCGGGTCTCGGTGGAGGACGGCGACCCGTACCACCCCAAGGCCCTGGAGTGCGACACCGTCCGTACGGGCGGGCGCGGCCTGCTGCTGGTCAAGAGCGTGACGCTGCAGGCGGGCGGGGTCTGCGACGTGGAGCGCACGGGGGAGGGCGGCAAGGTGATCTGGGCCTCGCTGCCCGTCCCCCCGGAGCCCGAGGACTGAGCGGGCGGCGGCTACCAGTCCCGCCCGGCGATCTCGCGGATGCCCGGCAGCGCGGCCTCGAAGACCGTCTCGAACCAGACCGAGAACGGCCGCTCCTCGCGCAGCTCCCGCAGCTCCTGCGCGGTCACGAAGGCGAAGTCGTCCACCTCCTCCGGGTCCGGCACCACCGGCGCGGTGACCAGCCCGACGAACAGGTGGTTCCACTCCCGCTCGATCAGCCCGGACGCCTCGTCCGGCAGGTCGTAGCGGACGGTGCCGGCCTCGCACAGCAGCGCGGGTGCGACGCCCAGCTCCTCCGCGGTGCGGCGGGCGGCGGCGACGAACGGCGGCTCGTCCGGGTACGGGTGGCCGCAGCAGGTGTTCGACCAGACGCCGGGGGAGTGGTACTTGCCCAGCGCCCGGCGCTGGAGCAGCAGCCGGCCCTGCCGGTCGAACAGGAACACCGAGAAGGCCCGGTGCAGCCGGCCCGGCTGCTGGTGGGCCCAGAGCTTCTCGCCGGTGCCGATCGTGACGCCCTCGTCGTCGACGAGCTCGAGCAGGATCTCGGCGCCCGTGCCGCCGGTGGCGGCCACCGAGACGTCGGTCTCCACGTCGAGACCGGTGTCGATCTCCGCTGCGAAGTGCGTCGGGTCGGTCGGCAGACTCTGGGGGGGCATGGGGCCTCTTTCGGGAGCGGGACCATTGGGGACGCGCCCGGCGGACCGGCCGGGCGCGGCGGACGAGGCGGGGGGTGCCGGCGCCGTCACCGGGGGTCAAGTGTGCCGTATGGGTGGTGCCCAGCACCGGACACACGCACAATCGGGCGGATCATGACCCGGAGGAGTTTCGGTCCGGGCACGGGCGGGCGGAAGCTTCCCCCGAAAGCCGGATTTGCCCCGAAGACACGTGCGATAACCGTTCGAATTCCGTTCGGATCACCTCCGCGCCCTCCGACGGCCACCGCGGCGCCCCCGGCCGCGTTCCGGCTGGTCGCCCGGTTCGCCTACCATCACTGGTGACACGGCGTCCGCATCCGCGCCCGTTCCGGCGCGCCGCCGCCCGGTCGGTCCCGCGGCACCCGTGCCCCTCCGGCACACCCCCTGTGCACAGCACGACGGATCAGGAGACCCCGCATGATCGGCCTCGTTCTCGCAGCCGGCGCCGGCCGCCGGCTGCGCCCGTACACCGACACCCTGCCCAAGGCTCTGGTGCCGGTCGACGGCGAGCGGACCGTCCTGGACCTCACGCTGCGCAACTTCGCCGAGGTCGGCCTGCGCGAGGCCGCCATCGTCGTCGGCTACCGCAAGGAGGCCGTGTACGACCGCAAGGACGCCCTGGAGGAGAAGTACGGCGTCCGGCTCCACCTGGTCGAGAACGACAAGGCCGAGGAGTGGAACAACGCCTACTCCCTCTGGTGCGCCCGCGAGCTCTTCGCCGAGGGCCTGCTCCTCGCCAACGGCGACACCGTCCACCCCGCCTCCGTCCAGCGCACCATGCTGGAGGGCAACCGCGCCCTGGAGGAGGCCGGCCGCGCCCCCGGCATCCTGCTCGCCCTCGACACGGTGAAGAAGCTCGCCGACGAGGAGATGAAGGTCGTCGTCGACCCGGCCGAGGGCATGCGCCGCATCACCAAGCTGATGGACCCGTCCGAGGCCACCGGCGAGTACATCGGCGTCACCGTGATCAACCCCTCCGCCGCCGCCGACCTCACCGACGCGCTGCGCGCCACCTACGAGCGCGACCCGCAGCTGTACTACGAGGACGGCTACCAGGAGATGGTCAACCGGGGCCTGCGCATCGACGTGCAGCCCATCGGCGAGGTCTCCTGGGTCGAGGTCGACAACCACGACGACCTGGCGAAGGCGCGGGAGATCGCGTGCCGGTACTGACCCGACTCGTCCCGTCGCCGCTGTTCGTCGAGATCCGCCCGGGCGCCCTGGACGCGCTCGGCGGCATCCTGGCCGACCAGCGGCTGTCGGCCTCGGGCCGGATCGCGGTGGCGATCAGCAACGGCTCCGGCGCGGCCATGCGCCGCCGCCTGGAGCCGGCCCTGCCCGGGGCGGACTGGTACAACGTCGACGACGGCAGCCTCGACAGCGCCGTGAGCCTGGCCGAGGCGATGCGCGGCGGCCACTACGACGCGATGGTGGGCCTGGGCGGCGGCAAGATCATCGACGCCGCCAAGTACGCCGCCGCCCGCGTCGGCCTGCCGCTGGTCGCCGTCGCCACCAACCTGGCCCACGACGGCATCTGCTCGCCGGTGTCGACCCTCGACAACGACGCGGGCCGCGGCTCCTACGGGGTGCCCAGCCCGATCGGCATCGTCGTCGACCTCGACGTGATCCGCCAGGCGCCGCAGCGCTTCGTCGCGGCCGGCATAGGGGACGTCGTCTCCAACATCTCGGCCTGCGCGGACTGGGAGTTGTCACACGCCGTCACCGGCGAGCCGGTGGACGGACTGGCCGTGGCGATGGCCCGCTCGGCCGGCGAGAACCTCCTGCGCCACCCGGGGAGCACACAGGACCAGGACCTCCTGACGGCCCTGGCCGAAGCCCTGGTACTGTCCGGCATCGCGATGAACATCGCGGGCAGCACCCGGCCCTCGTCGGGGGCCTGCCACGAGATCTCGCATGCCCTGGACGTGCTGCACCCCAAGCGCTCCGCCCAGCACGGCGAACAGGTCGGCCTCGGCGCGGCGTTCGCCAGCTTCCTGCGGGGCGAGCGCGAGCTGTCCGGCCTGATCGTGGAACGCCTGGCGCGCCACGGCCTGCCGGTGACCGCAGCTCAAATCGGCTTCACCGATGCGGAGTTCACCGAAGCGGTGCACTACGCTCCGAACACCCGGCCGGGGCGCTTCACCATCCTGGAACACCTCGACCTCAGCCCCTCCGCGATCAGGGACGCGTACGCCGACTATGTCCAAGCCGTCAACAGCTGACCCCTCCACCGCGGGCGCCGCACCGCCCCCGGTCGACCTGACCCGCCGGCCCTCGATCGAGGAGCTGCGCGCGGTGATCCACCCGGAGGGCATGCTCCAGCGCCGCAGCGCCGAGCACTGGGCCGGGCGCCTCTACATGCGGAGGATCTCGCTGCGGATCACCCGCGTGCTCTCCACCATGACGGCGATCACGCCCAACGGCCTCACCTACCTGATGATGCTCACCGGCGTCCTGGCGGGTGCGGCCCTGGTCGTGCCGGGCATCGGCGGGGCCGTCCTGGGCGCCGTGCTGATCCAGGTCTACCTGCTGCTGGACTGCGTGGACGGCGAGGTGGCCCGCTGGCGCCGCCAGACCTCACTCACCGGCGTCTACCTCGACCGCGTCGGCCACTACATGTCCGAGGCGGCCCTGCTCACCGGCCTCGGCCTGCGCGCCACCGACCTGTTCCACCGCGAGGGCGCCGGCTCCCACTGGGAGTGGGCCTTCCTCGGCACCCTGGCCGCGCTCGGCGCGATCCTCATCAAGTCCGAGACGGACCTGGTGGACGTGGCCCGCGCCCGCAGCGGCATGACGGCCGTCGAGGACAGCGCCTCCGTGCCCCGCTCGGCCTCGGTGGCCAGGGCCCGGAAGGCGGCCGCCTTCCTCAAGTTCCACCGGCTGGTCGGCGCCGTCGAGGCGTCCCTGCTGATCCTGGCGGCCGGAGTCGCCGACGCCGTCCACGGCGGGCTGCTGTTCACCCGCCTCGCGGTCGTGGTCCTGGCGGCGATCGCCATGCTCCAGACCGTCCTGCACCTGCTGAGCATCGTCCTGTCCAGCAGGCTGCGATGAGCGCCCCCGCGACGGCGGACGCCTTCCGCCTCGGCGCCGTGATCATCACCATGGGCAACCGGCCCGCCGAGCTCAACGCCCTGATCGAGTCCGTCCGCGCCCAGGAGGGCCCGGCCGTCGAGCTGGCCGTCGTCGCCAACGGCGCCCCGCTGCCGCCGCTGCCCGAGGGCGTGCGCACCGTCGAGCTGCCCGAGAACCTCGGCATCCCCGGCGGGCGCAACGTCGGCATCGAGCTGTTCGGCCCCGACGGCCGCGACGTGGACGCCGTCCTCTTCCTGGACGACGACGGCCGCCTGCCGCGCACCGACTCGGCCCGCCTGCTGCGCGAGGCGTTCACCGGCGACCCGGAGCTGGGCATCGTCTCCTTCCGGATCGCCGACCCGGACACCGGCGCCACCCAGCGCCGCCACGTCCCCCGGCTGCGCGCCAGCGACCCGGCGCGCTCCTCCCGGGTGACGACCTTCCTGGGCGGCGCGAGCGCCGTGCGCTGCGCGGTGTTCGAGAACGCCGGCCAGCTGCCCGGCGAGTTCTTCTACGCCCACGAGGAGACCGACCTCGCCTGGCGCGCGCTGGACGCGGGCTGGGCCATCGACTACCGGGCGGACGTCGTCCTGCACCACCCGACGACCTCCCCCGCGCGGCACGCCACGTACTTCCACAACGTGGCCCGCAACAGGGTCTGGCTCGCCAGGCGGAACCTTCCGGCCCTGTTGGTGCCTCTCTATCTGGGAACCTGGTTCCTGCTGACCCTGGCCCGACGCCCCTCCGCGGAGGCGCTCAAGGCCTGGTGGGGCGGATTCCGGGCGGGCTGGCGCGAACCTTCGGGTCCGCGCAGGCCCATGCGATGGCGTACCGTTTGGCGACTGACCAGGCTGGGACGCCCTCCGATCATCTGATCGGGTTCGTGAGCGGAGGACCGCTCGCCCCGGCCGGCGGCCCCCCGTCGGCCGTTCTCTCCCGTGATCCCAGTGGATCTCCATCGGCGCAAGGCCGGCGGACCCCCGCCGACCGGCCGCCCCGACCGATCCCGCGTGAAGGACGAATGTGTCGACAGTGAGTGAACCCGTCAGCCTCTCAGCCCCCCGGGGGGCGGACGCGGGCCTGACCCCCAAGCAGCTTGCGGACAAGTACGGCCTGTCGGTGAGCGGCGCCCGGCCCGGCCTGTTCGCCTACACCAAGCAGCTCTGGGCCCGGCGCCACTTCATCTGGGCCTTCGCCACCGCCCGCCTGGTGGCCCAGTACACCGACGCCAAGCTCGGCCAGCTCTGGCAGGTCGTGACGCCGCTGCTCAACTGCGGCGTGTTCTACCTGGTGTTCGGCGTGATCCTGGCGAGCAAGCAGGGCTTCCCCGGCCACACCTACATCGCCTGGCTCTGCATCGGCGTCTTCGTCTTCCAGTTCACCCAGAACGCGGTGCAGTCCGGCACCCGCGCGATCTCCGACAACCTCGGCCTGATCCGGGCGCTGCACTTCCCGCGCGCCAGCCTGCCGATCGCCTTCACCGTCATCCAGCTCCAGCAGCTGCTCATCTCGATGGTGGTGCTCGTCGTCACCGTCCTGGGCGCCGGCATCACCCCGGGCAAGACCTGGCTGCTGATCATCCCGGCGCTGATCCTGCAGACGCTGTTCAACACCGGCGTCTCCCTGGTCTTCGCCCGCATCGGCGCCCGGACCAGCGACATCTCCCAGCTGATCCCGTTCGTGATGCGCGCCTGGATGTTCCTGTCCGGCGTGATGTTCAGCATCCAGGACAAGATCCACTCCTGGCCGCACTACCTCCAGACGATCATGGCCCTCAACCCGGCCTCGGTCTACATGGACCTCCTGCGCTACGCCTTCGCCCCGGTGATCTACGACAAGCACCAGGTGGCGCACCAGGCCCTCCCGCCGCACCAGTGGGCCTACGGCCTCGCGTGGGGCGTCGGGATGTTCATCGTCGGATACGTCTTCTTCTGGAAGGCTGAGGAGGAGTACGGCCGTGGCTGACACCGACCTGAGCAAGCGCGACGCCAACAAGGCCCCGGAGATCGCCCGCGAGCCCACCGTCGTCGTCGACGACGTGCACATCGTCTACCGGGTGCACGGGGCCGGCTCCGGCAAGGGCAGCGCCACCTCGGCGCTCAGCCGCATCATCAGCCGCAAGCGCTCCTCCGGCGTGCGCGAGGTGCACGCCGTGCGCGGCGTCAGCTTCACCGCCTACAAGGGCGAGGCGATCGGACTGATCGGCTCCAACGGCTCCGGCAAGTCGACCATGCTGGCCGCCATCGCCGGCCTGCTGCCCACCGAGAAGGGCGGCATCTACACCAACGGCCAGCCCTCGCTGCTGGGCGTCAACGCGGCGCTGATGAACGAGCTGACCGGCGAGCGCAACGTGATCCTCGGCTGCCTGGCCATGGGCATGTCCCCGGCCGAGGTCCGGGGCCGCTACGAGCAGATCGTCGAGTTCTCGGGCATCAACGACAAGGGCGACTTCATCTCCCTGCCGATGCGCACCTACTCCTCCGGCATGGGTGCCCGCCTGCGGTTCTCCATCGCCGCCGCCAAGACCCACGACGTGCTGCTGATCGACGAGGCCCTCGCCACCGGCGACCAGGCCTTCCAGCAGCGCAGCAAGCGGCGCATCGAGGAGCTGCGGCAGTCCGCCGGTACGGTCTTCCTGGTCAGCCACGACAACAACTCGATCCGCGAGGTCTGCGAGCGCACGATCTGGATCGAGCACGGCGAGCTGATCATGGACGGCCCGACCGACGAGGTCGTCGGCCGCTACGAGCGCGGCGAGCGCCCGTAAGCCCTCACAGCCCGTGACGAGGGGCCGGCCCGGAACGCTCCGGGCCGGCCCCTCGTCGTTCCTTCCGACGCCCCCTCCGGCGTCCCCCGGGTGGCCCGCCGCCGCGGGGGTGAGCGCCACTGTGCGCCGGGCGGGGCGCCCTTCCTGCCCGCAGGGCGCGGTGCGAGGCTGGTGTGTCGGACGTGACGTCCGCGCTCGGACGCGTGTGTGATTCGGACCGCTCGTACCGAGCGGTGTAGAACGGGGGAGTGACAGCAGTGTCGGCTTCGGCCCAGCCCAGTGAGACCCCGAGGAGCCCGTCGACGGGCCGGACCCTGGAGAAGGCGGGGGCCGAGAACTTCCCGGTCGCCCCGTTCTTCCTGCCCGCGGCCTGGCGCGACGACCTGATGGCGGTCTACGGCTTCGCCCGGCTGGTCGACGACTCGGGCGACGGCGACCTCGCCGACCCTGGCGCCACCGCCGCCCTGCTCGGGGCGTCCGAGCCGCCCGTCACCCCGTCGGCCCAGTCCGGCCCGCCGAGTGCCGAGGAGACCGCGTTCAGGCTCTCCCTGCTCGACGCCCTGGAGCGCGACCTCGACCGGGTGTTCGAGGCCGCCCTGCACCCCGGGGAGGCCGAACCGCCCCGCCACCCCCTGATGGCCCCCCTCGTCCCCGTCGTCGACCGCCACGGGCTCACCCCCGAGCCGTTCCGCCGTCTGATCGAGGCCAACCGGGTGGACCAGACCACCACCCGCTACGCCACCTACGAGGACCTGATCGGCTACTGCACCCTCTCCGCCGACCCGGTGGGCCGCCTCGTCCTGGCCCTCGCCGGGGTCACCACCCCCGAGCGCACCGCCCTGTCCGACGCGATCTGCAGCGCCCTCCAGATCGCCGAACACCTCCAGGACGTGGCGGAGGACCTCGCCCACGGCCGGATCTACCTGCCGCAGGAGGACCTGGAGCGCTTCGGCGTCTCCGAGGAGGACCTCGCCGCCCCCTCCGCGAACGGGGCGGTGCGGGAACTGATCGCCTTCGAGACCGAACGGGCCCGCACCCTGCTCGACCGGGGCGCACCATTGGTAGGTACGGTTCGGGGGAGGCTTCGACTGCTCCTCGCGGGATTCACCGCAGGCGGCTACGCGGCCCTGGCGGCCGTCGAGGGCGCCGGGTACGACGTGCTCGCCCGGCAGGCGAAGCCGGACAAGCGCCGCCTCGCAGCGAAGGCGGCGGCCATCTTCGCGAAGGGAAGGTGAACGCCCGAGTGGCGGCATCACCACTGGCGTCGGCCCAGGTCATGGCGGCATACCGGTACTGCGAGGCGGTGACCGGCCTGCAGGCGCGCAACTTCAGCTACGGCATCCGGCTGCTGCCCGAACCCAAGCGACTGGCCATGTCGGCCCTGTACGCGCTGGCCCGCCGGGTGGACGACATCGGCGACGGGGACCTTCCGGACGACCGCAAGGCCGAGGCGCTCCTGCGCACCCGGGAACTGGTGGACGACGTCCGCGCCGGGACGGTCGCCGAGGACGACACCGACCCGATCAAGGTCGCCCTGGCCGACACGGCCCGGCGCTTCCCCGTCCCGCTCGGCGGATTCGACGAGCTGATCGACGGCGTCGAGATGGACCTCAAGGGCGCCGAGTACCAGACGTACGAGGAGCTGAAGGTCTACTGCCGCTGCGTGGCGGGCGCCATCGGCCGCCTCTCGCTCGGCGTGTACGGCTGCGACGACCCCGAGCGCGGGGCCGGGTACGCCGACACCCTGGGCCTGGCCCTCCAGCTCACCAACATCCTGCGCGACCTGCGCGAGGACGCCCTCAACGGGCGCACCTACCTGCCCACCGAGGACCTCGTCCGGTTCGGCTGCGAGCAGGGCTTCTCCCTGTCCAAGCCGCCGGTCGGCGCGGACTTCACGGGCCTGGTCGCCTTCGAGGCCGCCCGCGCCCAGGCCGCCTTCGAGGAGGGCCTGCGGCTGCTGCCGATGCTCGACCGCCGCAGCCGCGCCTGCACCGCCGCGATGGCCGGGATCTACCACCGGCTGCTCGGCCGGATCGCCGCCGACCCCGAGTCGGTGCTGCGCGGCCGGGTCTCCCTGCCGGGCTGGGAGAAGGCGTACGTGGCGCTTTCCGGGCTCGCCGGGGGGCGTTCTTGATTCTCGGCGCACTTCTGTCACGCTGTGTCAGCGGGGAATCACATCGGCGCGGGCCGTTGTTCACCACGACGGCCGCGCCCACGCGCGTGCCGGCCAGGGCGACCGCCCGCGGGCGGTCCACCGACTTCGAGGGGGAGGACCGATGACCGGGCGAGCCGAGGCAGCGCGCCCGGCCGTCGTGGTCGTCGGCGGCGGCCTCGCGGGGATCACCGCGGCGCTGCGCCTGGCCGAGGCCGGCCGCAGGGTCACCCTCGTCGAGGGCCGGCCCCGGCTCGGCGGCCTCGCCTTCTCCTTCAAGCGCGGTGAGCTGACCGTCGACAACGGCCAGCACGTCTACCTGCGCTGCTGCACCGCCTACCGCGGGCTGCTGGAGCGCCTCGGCGCCGCCCGGCTCACCCGTCTGCAGGAACGGCTCGACGTCCCCGTCCTGTCGGTCTCCGGCCCCGAGGGCGCGCCCGTGCGCACCCTCGGCCGGCTGCGCCGGGCCGCCCTGCCCGTCCCGCTGCACCTGGCCGGCAGTCTCGCCCGCTACCCGCACCTGTCGCCCGCCGACCGGGCGCGGGTGGTGCGCGGGGCGCTCGCCCTCAAGGGCCTGGACCTGGACGACCCCGCGCTGGACGAGGTCTCCTTCGGCGACTGGCTGCGCCGCCACGGGCAGAACGCCGCCACCCTCGCCGCCCTGTGGGACCTCGTCGGCGTGGCCACCCTGAACGCCCGCGCCGACCAGGTGTCCCTGGCGCTGGCCGCGATGGTGTTCAAGACCGGCCTGCTCTCCGACCCGGGCGCCTCCGACATCGGCGTGGCCGCCGTCCCGCTCGGCGAGATCCACCACGACCGGGCGCTGGATGAGCTGGAGCGCGCCGGGGTGAAGGTGCTGCTGCGCGCCCGCGTGGCGGAGCTCAAGCCCGGCGCCCCCCAGCACGCCCTGCGCCTGGAGGACGGCGAGCTGCTCACGGCCGACACCGTCGTCCTCGCCGGGGCCCAGGACACGGCGGCCGACCTGCTGCCGCCGGGCGCCGTCCCCCGCCAGGAGCGGCTGGCCGACTTCGGCACCGCGCCGATCCTCAACGTGCACGCGGTCTACGACCGCACGCTGCTGAGGCAGCCGTTCTTCGCCGCCCTCGGCTCGCCCGTGCAGTGGGTCTTCGACCGCACCGCGCACTCGGGCCTGGCGGACACGGAGCTCGGCCGGGCCCACCCCGGCGCCCAGTACCTGGCGCTGTCCCAGTCGGCCGTCCAGGACGAGATCGACCTGCCGGTGGCCGAACTGCGCCGGCGCTACCTGCCGGAGATCGCCCGGCTGCTGCCGGCCGCCGCCGGGGCCGAGGTGCTGGACTTCTTCGTCACCCGCGAGCGCACGGCCACCTTCGACCCGGCCCCCGGCACCGCGGCCCTGCGCCCCGGCGCCCGCACCGCCGTGCCCGGCCTGCTGCTCGCCGGCGCGTGGACGGCCACGCGCTGGCCAGCGACGATGGAGGGCGCGGTGCGCAGCGGCCACGCCGCTGCCGACGCGGCGCTCGCCGCCGGGGAGCGGGTGCCCGTGGACGGCGGCGACGGGCGGTGGCCCCGGTGACGGCGGGCCCCCCGGCCGGGGACCCCGCCAGAGCCCGAGGGCCCCGTACCGGCGGCCACCCGGGCCGGACCGGCCGCACCGGCGCCACCGGCGCCGTCCGGCCCGACACGATCACGATCCGCACCGACACCAGCCGCGCCGACGACGCCGGCATCCGGCCGCCCGGGGCGGCTCGGCAGGACGAGGGAGAGGGAACGCACGTGGAGTCTCGTACCGGTTTCGCCGCCTCAGGCACGGCGCACGCCGAACCGGTCTCCGTGCCGGAGCTGCTCGCCCGCAGCCGTACGCTGTGCGGCCCGCTGCTGCGCGGCTCGGTCGCCCGTTTGGCCGCACCGATGGACACCGTCGCGGCGTACCACTTCGGCTGGATCGACCGGGACGGCACGCCGGTGGAGGGCGACGGCGGCAAGGCCGTGCGCCCGGCGCTGGCGCTGCTGTCCGCCCGGGCCGCCGGGGCGAAGGCCGAGGCGGGGGTCCCCGGGGGCGTCGCCATTGAACTGGTGCACAACTTTTCCCTGCTCCATGATGATCTGATGGACGGTGACGAGACCCGCCGGCACCGGGCCACCGCCTGGACGGTCTTCGGCCCGGCCCAGGCGATCCTGGTCGGCGACGCCCTGGCGACGCTCGGCACGGAGGTGCTGCTCGACGCCGGGGAGACCGGCGGCGCCAGCCCCGCCGACGCCGCGCGCGCCGTACGGCTGCTCACCACGGCCACCCGCCGTCTGATCGACGGCCAGGCCAGGGACGTCTCCTTCGAACAGCGCGACAGCGTCACCGTCGCCGAGTGCCTGGAGATGGAGGGCGGCAAGACGGCGGCCCTGCTGGCCGCCGCCTCGGCGATCGGCGCCGTCCTGGCCGGGGCCGACGACGAGGTCTCCGACGCGCTCCAGCGCTACGGCCACCACCTGGGCCTGGCCTTCCAGGCGGTGGACGACCTGCTCGGGATCTGGGGCGCCACCGAGGTCACCGGCAAGCCGCACTGGGGCGACCTGCGCCAGCGCAAGAAGTCCCTGCCGGTGGCCGCCGCGTTGGCCGAGGGCGGTGCGGCCTCGCGCCGCCTCGCCGAGGAACTGGCCGACCCGGAGGGCCGCGGCGAGGAGAGCGAGCCGCAGCTCGCCGCCCGGGCCGCCCTGATCGAGGAGGCCGGAGGCCGGTCCTGGACCCAGGAGGAGGCCCGCCGCCAGCACACGACTGCCCTCGCCGCCCTGGACGAGGTGCCCATGACCGACGAGGTGCGCGAGCACTTCGTCGCACTCGCCGAATTCGTGGTGGTACGAGAGAGGTGACGTTACGTTGACAGCAACCGCGGACGGCCGGCTCGACCCTGAGTACGATTCCGAGCCGGTCGCGGTGGGCGACCGCCCTGCGGCCCTGCTGGGCGCGGGGCGGTGGCAGCCCGAAGACCCCGGCCCGCAGGCGCGGCCGGCCGACGCACGCGAGGCACTGACCCGAGCCACCACCCACCTGCTCGCCCTGCAGTCCCCCGAGGGCTGGTGGAAGGGCGACCTCGAGACCAACGTCACGATGGACGCCGAGGACTTACTGCTCAGGCAGTTCCTCGGCATCCGCACCGAGGAGCAGACCGCCGCCACCGCCGAGTGGATCCGCTCCCGGCAGCGGGAGGACGGCACCTGGGCCACCTTCCACGGCGGCCCGGCCGAACTGTCCACCACCGTCGAGGCGTACGTCGCCCTGAAACTCGCCGGGGACGACCCGAACGCCCCGCACATGCTGGCCGCCGCCCGCCACGTCCGCGCCGCCGGCGGCATCGCGGCCGCCCGGGTGTTCACCCGGATCTGGCTGGCGCTGTTCGGCTGGTGGCCCTGGGAGCGGCTGCCCGAGATCCCGCCCGAGATCATCTTCCTGCCCAAGTGGCTGCCGCTGAACATCTACGCCTTCGGCTGCTGGGCCCGCCAGACCATCGTCCCGCTGACGATCGTCTCCTCCCACCGGCCCGTGCGCCCCGCCCCCTTCTCCCTGGCCGAGCTGCACACCGACCCGGCCGACCCCTACCCGACCCGGCCGCTCGCCCCCGCCGCCAGCTGGGACGGCCTCTTCGAGCGCCTGGACAAGGTGCTGCACGCCTACCACCACCGGGCCTTCGGCCCGCTGCGCCGCCTGGCCGTGGCCCAGGCCCGCCGCTGGATCGTCGAGCGGCAGGAGGCGGACGGCTGCTGGGGCGGCATCCAGCCGCCGGCCGTCTACTCGCTGATCGCCCTGCACCTGGAGGGCTACGAGCTGGACCACCCGGTGATGAAGGCCGGGCTCTCCTCCTTCGACCGCTTCACCGTGCACACCGAGGACGGCATGCGCTGGATGGAGGCCTGCCAGTCCCCGGTCTGGGACACCTGCCTGGCCACCATCGCCCTGGTCGACGCGGGCCTGCCGGCCGACCACCCGGCGCTGGTCGCGGCGGCCGACTGGATGCTGGACGAGGAGATCACCTCCCGCGGCGACTGGTCCGTCCAGCGGCCCGGGCTGCCCGCGGGCGGATGGGCCTTCGAGTTCGAGAACGACACCTACCCCGACATCGACGACACCGCCGAGGTGGTGCTCGCCCTGCGCCGCGTCGGCCACCCCGACCCGGCCCGGCTGGACGCGGCCGTGGACCGCGCGGTGCTGTGGAACCTCGGGATGCAGTCCAAGAACGGCGCCTGGGGCGCCTTCGACGTCGACAACACCAGCAAGCTGCCCAACCGGCTGCCGTTCTGCGACTTCGGCGAGGTCGTCGACCCGCCCTCCGCCGACGTCACCGCCCACGTGGTGGAGATGCTCGCCGAGACGGGCCTGGCCGCCGACCGCCGCACCCGGCGCGGCATCGAGTGGCTGCTGCGCAACCAGGAGGCGGACGGCTCCTGGTTCGGCCGCTGGGGCACCAACTACATCTACGGGACGGGCTCGGTCCTGCCCGCCCTCGCCGCGGCCGGGGTCCCGGACGAGCACCCGGCCGTGCGCCGGGCCGTGCGCTGGCTGGAGGACAGACAGAACGCGGACGGCGGCTGGGGCGAGGACATGCGCTCCTACGAGGACCCGGCGCGCTGGGCCGGGCGCGGGGACTCCACCGCCTCGCAGACCGCCTGGGCGCTGATGGCGCTGCTCGCCGCCGGCGAGGGCCCCGGCGGGCGGGCCAACCCGGCCGTGGAGCGCGGCGTGGCCTGGCTGGTGCGCACCCAGCTGCCCGAAGGCACCTGGGACGAACCGCAGTTCACCGGCACCGGGTTCCCCTGGGACTTCTCCATCAACTACCACCTGTACCGGCTGGTCTTCCCGGTCACGGCGCTCGGCCGCTACCTGAGCGCGGCCGAGGCCCCGGCGATCGGGGCGTCACGGTGACGACCGCGCCCCTGCTGGTGCTCTGCGCGCTGGGCCCCGAGGCCTGGGCCCTGCGCGGCGGGGACTGGCGGGGCGCGGCCGGCGGGCCGCCGGTGCTGGTGCGCACCGGCGTCGGCCGGCGCCGGGCCGCGCTGACGGTGCGCCGCCTGCTGGGCTCGGCGCCCACCGGGTACGGGGCCGTGGTCGTGGCCGGTTTCGGCGCGGCCGTCGGCCCGGGCGTCCTGCCGGGGGACGTGGTCGTCGCGGACGGCGTGCGCGACGCGGAGGGCCACCTGTACCCCGTCGACTCCGGCCCGGAGCTGACCCGCTCGCTCAAGGAGTGCGGGCTCAGCGCCCACACCGGGGTGCACCACACCGCCGACCACGTGGTGCGCGGCCTGGAGCGCCGGGCGCTGCACGTCCAGGGCGCGACGGCCGTGGACATGGAGGCAGCCGGTGTCCTGGCCGCGCTGCGCGAGGTGCGCCCGGCGCTGCCGACGGCCGTGCTGCGGGTGGTGGTGGACACCCCCGAGCACGAACTGCTGCGGCCCGGCACCCTCCCGGCCGGGGTGCGCGCCTGGCGGACCCTGCGGGCGACCGTCCCCGCGCTCGTCGACTGGTACCGGCCCGATCCCGGGCCCGGCCCCGTGAACCCGAACCACCCCACATCCTCGACGCTCACCCAGGAGGCGAGCTAGCCATGGCCATGCCGTTGCGCCAGACCGTGCGGGTCGGCACCTACCTCATGCAGCAGAAGCTGCTCAAGCGGCGCGACAAGTTCCCGCTGATCGTCGAGCTGGAGCCGCTGTTCGCCTGCAACCTCGCCTGCGAGGGGTGCGGCAAGATCCAGCACCCGGCGGGCGTGCTCAAGCAGCGCATGCCCGTGGCCCAGGCCGTGGGCGCCGTCCTGGAGTCGGGGGCGCCGATGGTCTCCATCGCCGGCGGCGAGCCGCTGATGCACCCCCAGATCGACGAGATCGTGCGCCAGCTCGTCGAGCGCCGCAAGTACGTCTTCCTCTGCACCAACGCGATGCTGCTGCGCAAGAAGATCGACAAGTTCAAGCCGTCCCCGTACTTCACCTTCGCCGTGCACATCGACGGGCTGCGCGAGCGGCACGACGAGTCGGTGGCCAAGGAGGGCGTCTTCGACGAGGCGGTGGCCGCGATCAAGGAGGCCAAGCGGCGCGGCTTCCGGGTCACCACCAACAGCACCTTCTTCAACACCGACACCCCGCAGACCGTCGTGGAGGTGCTGGACTTCCTCAACGACGAGCTCAAGGTCGACGAGATGATGATCTCCCCGGCCTACGCCTACGAGAAGGCCCCCGACCAGGAGCACTTCCTCGGCGTCGAGCAGACCAGGGACCTGTTCCGCAAGGCCTTCGCCGGAGGCAACCGGCGGCGCTGGCGGCTCAACCACAGCCCGCTGTTCCTCGACTTCCTCGAGGGCAAGAAGGACTTCGAGTGCACCCCCTGGGGCATCCCCAACTACTCGCTGTTCGGCTGGCAGCGCCCCTGCTACCTGATGGCGGACGGCTACGTGCCCACCTACCGCGAGCTGGTGGAGGACACCGACTGGAGCAAGTACGGCCGCGGCAAGGACCCGCGCTGCGCCAACTGCATGGCGCACTGCGGGTACGAGCCCACCGCCGTCCTCGCCACCATGGGCTCGCTGCGCGAGTCGCTGCGCGCGATCACCGAAACGGTGAACGCGGGCAAAGGCCGCTGACACCCCGTCGGGCCCCGCCCCCGCCCCGGGGGGCGGGGCCCCGGCACCACCGCACCACCGAGCGTCGTGAGGTGTACCCATGTCACTGCTCTCCCGCGTCACCTCCCCGGCCGAGCTGCGACGGCTCCCGGCAGCCGAACTCCCGCTGCTGGCCGAGGAGATCCGCGACTTCCTGATCGACGCCGTCACCCGCACCGGCGGCCACCTGGGGCCCAACCTCGGCGTGGTGGAGCTCACCATCGCCCTGCACCGGGTCTTCGACTCGCCCCGCGACCGGATCGTCTTCGACACCGGCCACCAGAGCTACGTCCACAAACTCCTCACCGGGAGACAGGACTTCACCCGGCTGAGGATGAAGGGCGGCCTGTCCGGATACCCCTCCCGGGCCGAGTCCGAGCACGACCTCGTCGAGAACTCCCACGCCTCCACCGCGCTCTCCTACGCCGACGGCCTGGCCAAGGCCGCCCAGCTGCGCGGGGAGCACGACCGCCACACCGTGGCCGTGATCGGCGACGGTGCGCTGACCGGCGGGCTCGCCTGGGAGGCGCTCAACAACATCGCCGAGGCCGACCGCCCGCTGGTCATCGTCGTCAACGACAACGAGCGCTCCTACGCGCGGACCGTCGGCGGCCTCGCCCACCACCTCGCCACCCTGCGCACCACCCGGGGCTACGAGCGCTTCCTCGCCCTCGGCAAGGAGGCGCTGCAGCGCACCCCGCTCGTCGGCCAGCCGATCTTCGACGCGCTGCACGGCGCCAAGAAGGGCTTCAAGGACGCCTTCGCCCCGCAGGGCATGTTCGAGGACCTGGGCCTGAAGTACCTCGGGCCCATCGACGGGCACGACCTGGGCGCCGTCGAGCTGGCGCTGCGGCAGGCCAGGGGCTTCGGCGGGCCCGTCATCGTGCACTGCCTGACCGTCAAGGGGCGCGGCTACCGGCCGGCCGAGCAGGACGAGGCGGACCGCTTCCACGCCGTCAACCCGATCGACCCCTACACCTGCCTGCCGATCTCGCCCAGCGCCGGGGTCTCCTGGACCTCCGTCTTCGGGGAGGAACTGCTCGCGCTCGGCTCCGAGCGCGGCGACCTGGTGGCGATCACCGCCGCCATGCTCCAGCCGGTGGGGCTCGCGCCCTTCGCCAAGGCGTACCCGGAGCGGACCTTCGACGTCGGGATCGCCGAGCAGCACGCCGTCACCAGCGCGGCGGGCCTGGCCACCGGCGGGCTGCACCCGGTGGTCGCGGTGTACGCCACCTTCCTCAACCGGGCCTTCGACCAGGTGCTGATGGACGTGGCCCTGCACCGGCTCGGCGTCACCTTCGTCCTGGACCGGGCCGGGGTGACCGGGCCCGACGGCGCCTCGCACCACGGCATGTGGGACCTGTCCGTCCTCCAGGTCGTGCCGGGCCTGCGCCTGGCGGCCCCGCGCGACGCCGAGCAGCTGCGCGCCCAGCTGCGCGAGGCCGTCGCCGTGGACGACGCGCCGACGGTGATCCGCTTCCCCAAGGGCGTCGTCGGGCCGTCCGTCGCGGCCGTCGACCGGATCGGCGGGGTGGACGTGCTGCTGCGCACCGGGCGGGAGCCGGAGATCCTGCTGGTCGCCGTCGGCACCACCGCGCCCGCCTGCCTGGACGCGGCACGGCTGCTGCTCGCCGAGGGCTTCACCGCCACCGTCGTCGACCCGCGCTGGGTCAAGCCGGTGGACCCGGCGCTGCTCGAACTGGCCGGCGCCCACCGGCTGGTGGTCACCGTCGAGGACAACGGCCGTACGGGCGGGGTCGGTTCGGCCGTCGCGCAGGCGCTGCGCGACGCGGACCTGGACGTGCCGGTGCGGGTGCTCGGGCTGCCGCAGGAGTTCCACGGCCACGCCTCGCGCGGGGAGATCCTGGAGGAGGCCGGGCTGACCGGCACCGGGGTCGCGGCCCAGAGCGCCGTCTTCGCCAAGAACCTGCTGCCGACCCGAGGAGCGAACCCGCGCCATGCCGGCTGACCCCGCCCCCGACCGTCCCGCCTCCGCTCGTCCGGGAATCGACATCGCCGCGCTGCTCGCCGAACGCGGCGGCGAGCGCTACGAGTTGAACAGCCGCTACCTCAACCCGCAGCTGTCGCGGATGCTGCACACCATCGGCTTCGACAAGTTCTACGAGCGCGCCGAGGGCCCGTACTTCTACGACGCCGAGGGCCACGAGTACCTCGACATGCTGGCCGGGTTCGGGATCTTCGCGCTCGGCCGCCACCACCCCGCGGTGCGCTCGGCCGTCCAGCAGGTGATGGACCTCGACCTGCCGGACCTCGTGCGCTTCGACTGCTCGCCGCTGGCCGGGCTGCTGGCCGAGCGGCTGCTCTCGTACACGCCGGGGCTGGACCGGGTGTTCTTCGGCAACAGCGGCACCGAGGCCGTGGAGACGGCGCTCAAGTTCGCCCGCTACGCCACCGGCCGAAAGCGCGTCCTGTACGCCGACCACGCCTTCCACGGGCTGACCACCGGCTCGCTGTCCGTCAACGGGGAGAACGGCTTCCGCAAGGGCTTCGACCCGCTGCTGCCGGACACCGCCATCCCGCTGGGCGACATCGGGGCGCTGGCCAAGGAGCTGAAGCGCGGGGACGTCGCCGCCCTGATCGTCGAGCCGATCCAGGGCAAGGGCGTGCTCGCGCCGCCGCCGGGCTGGCTGCGGGCCGCGCAGGCGCTGCTGCACGAGCACCGGGCGCTGCTGATCTGCGACGAGGTGCAGACCGGGATCGGGCGCACCGGCGAGTTCTTCGCCTACCAGCACGAGGACGGGGTGCTGCCCGACCTGGTGTGCGCGGCCAAGGCGCTCTCCGGCGGGTACGTGCCGATCGGGGCGACGCTCGGCAAGAGCTGGATCTTCGAGAAGGTGTACTCCTCGATGGACCGGGTGCTGGTGCACTCGACCAGCTTCGGCTCCAACAACCAGGCCATGGCGGCCGGTCTGGCGACCCTGGCCGTGATGGAGGACGAGCGGGTCGTGGACAACGCCCGCAAGGTGGGCGACCAGTTCCGGGAGCGGCTGGCCGCGCTCACGGACCGGTACGAGATGCTGGCCGAGGTGCGCGGGCGCGGGTTGATGATCGGCATCGAGTTCGGCCGGCCGAAGTCCCTGAAGCTGCGCACCGGGTGGACGGCCCTGCAGGCGGCGCGCAAGGGGCTGTTCGCGCAGATGGTCGTGGTGCCGTTGCTCCAGCGCCACCGCATCCTGACCCAGGTGTCGGGGGACCACCTGGAGGTGATCAAGCTGATCCCGCCGCTGATCATCACCGAACGGGACGTGGACCGCTTCGTGGACGCGTTCACCGACGTCATGGACGACGCCCACCGGGGCGGCGGGCTGATGTGGGACTTCGGGCGGACGCTGGTGAAGCAGGCGGTGGGCAACCGCTGAGGCCGTACGGGGCGGGAGGCTCGGCTCCCGCCCCTCGGAGGCACCGCGTCAGAGTTCGGTGCGGCGGCGCCGGACCACCACCGCGAGGTCGACCGCCGCGAAGACCGTCAGCAGGCCGCAGGCCACCGCGAAGCCGGTCAGGGTGCCCCGGCTCGGCGCGCCGTAGGCGGGGGAGGCGGCCGCCCAGAGCGCGAAGCCGAGGGTGGCGAGGGCGAACAGCGGGGTGAAGACGAGCGAGAGCAGGTAGCGGAGCTTGAGGTCGCTGCGGGCGGTGGACGGCTCGGTGCCGCTGCGCCAGCGCCTCGGGGTGGTGGTGCGCATGGCCTGGCACCTCCGGCCTCGCGGGTGGGGGCTACGATTCCAGCGTACGTCCGAGGAACGGGCCGGGGAGGCGCGGTGGATGCGGAGCGGTACGTGGGGATGACGGTCGAGCGGGCCCGGGAGGCGGCCGGCCGGGACGGCTGGGCGCTGGTGCGGGAGCTGGACCCCGAGGCGCGGATCACCATGGAGTACCGGGAGGGGCGGCTCAACCTGACCGTGCGCGGGGGCGTGGTCGAGCGGGCCTGGGAGGGCTAGGGCGTGTCTTTCGGATCACGCCAGGCGGACGCCGCCGGGGCACGCACCTCGCCGGCTTCTCGTCAGTCGCCGATGCTCCGCATGGACTCCCTCCTCGGCGCCGCCGATGCACGCACCCCAACGACGCCCGCTGATCCGACGTGATCCAAAAGACACGCCCTAGCGGGGCTATCTGCCGAAGCGGTGGGAGAGCCGCAGTTCGGCGGCGGTGACCAGGGGCTCGAGCAGCGGCAGGGAGAGCAGCACCAGGGCTCCGGCGGCCCAGCCCGCGAGCACGTCGGTGACCCAGTGGGTGCCGAGGTAGACGGTGGTCAGGCCGATCGAGCAGGCGGTGGCGGCGGCGATCACCGCGCCGGTGCGCCGCCAGCGGCCGGCCAGGTAGGCGAGCACGCCCCAGGTGACCACGGCGTTGGCGGTGTGGCCGGAGGGGAAGATGGTGCCGCCGGAGAACAGTTCGGGCGAGCCCACGTACTGGGCGTAGTGGGGGCCGAGGCGGCCGGTGACGATCTTGACCGAGCCGACGGTGACGTTGAGCAGCAGCAGGGCGACTCCCATGACCAGCAGGGGGCGCAGCCGGCCGATCCGGTGGGCGCGCCAGGTCAGCCAGGCGAAGGCGGCGATCGCGGAGGGGCCGCGCTGGCCGGCGACCACCCAGGTGTCGAGCAGCGGCTCCAGGCGGGGCCAGCGCTGGTAGGGGCGCAGCAGGCGCACCGACCAGTCGAGGTCGACCAGGGAGGTGTTGAGCACCACGCCCGCCATCACCAGCAGGTAGACCGCGCAGGTGGCGGCGAGCAGGGCCGCCTGGCGGCGGCTCAGCGGCGGCCAGGCGGGCTCGCGGCCCGGGGGCCGGCCGGGGTCGGGCGCCGGGCGGGCGGGGCCGCCGGGGCGGGTGGCGGTGCGGGGTCCGGGCCCCTTCGGGGGAAACGGGGCGGGGGTAATTCTGGCGTGCACGGGGGTGACCTTACCCAGGCGGGCGGGGCCATTTCGGAGGGAATTGTCATTTTCCCGGGAAATCGACAATCGGCCTGCTCGGGGTGGAGCCCGGGGAGTGATTTCCCGGTTTTCGGGATCGAATACCAGTGTCCCCTTCGAATGGTCATGCAAAAGCCCCGGTAAAGAAAACGGAGCGGGAGGCCGGTGCGGCCGGCTCCCCACTCCGTGGTCACCCTGTGTAGGTTCCGTGCTCAGGCGAAGCCCTAGTCGAGGGGACCGCCCGCGACGTAGATCACCTGGCCGGAGACGAAGCCGGCGCCCTCGCCGGCCAGGAAGGAGATGGTGTGGGCCACGTCCTCAGGCAGACCGACCCGCTGGACCGGGATCTGCGAGGCCGCGGCCCGCTTGAAGTCTTCGAAGTCCATGCCGACGCGGGCGGCGGTGGCGGCCGTCATGTCCGTGGCGATGAAGCCGGGGGCGACGGCGTTGGCGGTGACGCCGAACTTGCCCAGCTCGATGGCCAAAGTCTTGGTGAAGCCCTGGAGGCCCGCCTTGGCGGCCGAGTAGTTGGCCTGGCCGCGGTTGCCCTGGGCCGAGGAGGAGGACAGGTTGACGATGCGGCCGAAACCGGCGTCCACCATGTACTTCTGGACCGCGCGGGTCATCAGGAAGGCGCCGCGCAGGTGGACGTTCATGACCGTGTCCCAGTCGGACTCGGACATCTTGAAGAGCAGGTTGTCGCGCAGCACGCCCGCGTTGTTGACCAGGACCACGGGGGCGCCCAGCTCGGCGGCGATCCGGTCGACGGCGGCCTGGACCTGCCCGGCGTCCGAGACGTCGGCGCCGACCGCCAGGGCCCGGCCGCCGGCGGCGGTGATCCGGTCGACGGTGTCCTCGCACGCGGCCTCGTCCAGGTCCAGCACGGCGACGGCGTAGCCGTCCCCGGCCAGGCGGACGGCGGTGGCGGCGCCGAGGCCGCGGGCGGCGCCGGTGACGACGGCGACCCGGGGGGCGGTGCTCTGGTCGGTCATGCTCGCTCTCGTCTCTCTCGGGGTTGCCCCCGGGGGAGCCCCCGGGGAGGGTGGGCACACACTACCGGCGGGTAGGGAGGGCGGCCAGGGCGGAGAGACCCGGGTGACGGTCGGTAAGGACCGACCGGTCGGCTTTCTGCTGAATCCGGGTTACCGGGGGCGGGTCGGAGCGCGTAAATATGCCAATGTTGCCGAACCTGCGTCTACTATCCGCCCCTGCCTGCCAGCAAGGCCCTGCCGTTTGTATAGTGTCCGCCAGCAGCCACCGGCTGCACGGCTGGAGCGCCCTCCCTCATAGCTGGACGCCCACTCGCCGTAACTGCCCCACCCGGGTGTCCCACACACACCGGGTGTGACATCGGGACGGATACATGGTGCTGGGGGAGATCCCGACAACCCGTGTGTCCGCGCGACTGCAGCAGTCGCCCGGACACCTCATTCGTGTTGCGCAACAGGTCCACACGCGGTTGTGGACCGAGCACGTCGGAGCCGATCTCACGGCTCCGCAGTTCGCCGTGCTGCTGGTGCTCGCCCTGGAACCGGGCGCGGACCAGCGGACCGTCGGCGAGCGGGCCTCGCTCGACAAGGCGACGATGGCCGAGATGGTCGCGCGGCTGGTCAGGCGCGGTCTGGTGCTGCGCAGACGAGACCCGGCCGACGGCCGGCGCAAACTGCTCGCTCTCTCGCAGAGCGGCGCCCAGGCGGTGCGCGAGGCCACCGGTGGTGTGGTCCGCGTGCAGCGCGTCCTGTTCGAACCGCTGACGGCGGAGGAGCAGGTCGAGATCGTGCGGGTGATGGCCAAGATAGCCAGGCTTGAGCCCGCCGCGGTCGCCGTCTTCACGGACGCGCGGCCGATACTGGACGCCCAGCGGGCGATCGGCTACCTCATCAGGGTCGGTCAGCAGGTGCACACCAAGCTCTGGTCCGAGCACGTCGGGGCCGAGCTGACCGCGCCGCAGTACGCGGTGCTGGACGCCCTGGAACAGGAACCGGGCGCCGACCAGCGCACGGTCGGCGAGCTGGCCTCGCTGGACAAGGCCACCATGGCCGAGATGGTCAGCCGGCTGGTGCGCCGCGGTCTGGTGCAGCGCCGGCGCGACCCCTCGGACGGGCGGCGCAACCTGCTCTCGCTCTCACCGGCGGGCCAGGACCTGCTCCACCGCTCGGCCGCCGGTGTGGCCGAGGTCCAGCGGCTGCTGCTCGCACCGCTGGACGAGGAGGAGCACGAGGCGGCGATGGCCCTGGTCGCCAAGGCGGCCAGACTGTAGCGGCCGCCGCTGAAATCACAGCCAAAACGATTCGCCAACTCCGTGAAGGGTTCTGATCGTTCGGAACTCCTTCGCGGACGGCGGTGGCGGCTGGGGCGACCACGGGTGTCGTTCGGCCGTCGTGACGCGATCACGGCGGCCCGCGGCGCACCGGGGAGGCTGTGAATACCGAAAGACCGCCCGCCCCCTCCGACGAGGGGGCGGGCGGTCTTTTCCGCTTTTCCCGCTTTTCCGCGGGACGGCGCGCGGTCAGGGCCGGCCGGGGCGGCGGCCGGCCCGGTCCGGCGTCAGTTCCAGTCGAAGACCTGCGGGTCCGGGCCGATCCGGGTGCCGGTGGCCACGCCCGCGATCGCGGCGAGGTCCTCGGCGTCCAGCTCGAAGCCGGCCACGTCCAGGTTCTCGCGGATGCGCGAGGGGGTGACGGACTTCGGGATGGCGATCACGCCGCTCTGCAGGTGCCAGCGCAGCACCACCTGGGCGACGCTGCGGCCGTGCTTCTCGGCGACCTTCACCAGCGCCGGCTCGGCCAGCAGCTCGCCGCCCTGGCCCAGCGGGCTCCACGCCTCGGTGGCGATGCCGTGCTCGGCGTGGAAGGCGCGCAGCTCCTCCTGCGGGAAGTACGGGTGCAGCTCGATCTGGTTCAGGACCGGGACGACGGAGGACTCGTCGAGCAGGCGGGTCAGCTGCTCGGGGCCGAAGTTGGAGACGCCGATCGAGGTGGCCCGGCCGTCCGCCTTGATCTGCTCCAGGGCCTTCCAGACGTTCGCGAAGGTGCCGTGGGCCGGGCGCGGCCAGTGGATCAGGTAGAGGTCGACGTGGTCGAGGCCGAGCTTCTCCAGCGAGGCGTCGAACTCGCGCAGCACCGCGTCGCGGCCCTGCTCGCCGGACCAGTCGCGGGTGCCGGAGTTCCAGAGCTTGGTGGTGACGTACAGGTCGCCGCGGGAGACGGTGCCGTTCGCCAGGGCCTCGGCGATGGCGCGGCCCGTGCCGGTCTCGTTCTCGTAGATCGCGGCGGTGTCGATCGAGCGGTAGCCCGCCTCGATCGCGGTGCGGACGGCGGCGGTGGCCTCGTCGTCCGCGACCTGCCACACGCCGAAGCCGAGCTGCGGGATGAGGGCGCCGTCGTTGAGGGTGATGCCGGGGATGGTGCTCACGAGGAAGCAGTGCCCTTCTGGGGTGCGTGTTCAGGGGTCCTGTCGGCGGGGCCCGCGCGCGGGGGTGCGCGGGATGCCCGTGGGGGCAAACCGGCCCTCGGTCCGGTTTGTTCCCGCCGTTCGAGCGAATCTGTTCGGGTTCTTCCGGGTTCCCCAGGGGCTTGACCTGCGCATGAGGAGAAGCCTCCCGGAGGCCTGACGCGGCGGCGGAACCGCCGGTGCGGGGCTGGTGGGGCGGAAGTGCTGTGTGGGTTTGGTGTCGATGGCTGGGAAAAAGCCCTTGCACTGATCACAATGCGGTTGGCAGGCTCGCGGTCATGGCCGCCTGAGATCCGGGCCCCTCGCGCCCTGCCCATGCTCACCCGGTGCCCCACCCCGGGATCGATGACGTGCGCCCCGACGCGCCCACGCGTCCGGCCGCCGTCCTCCGCTCTTCCCCTCCAGAGCTCCCGTACGTCCGAAACTTCCGCATCGGAGTGTCATGTTGCTCACCCCTCTGCCCCCGGCCGATCCCGGCCCGCCCGACCTGGGCTCACCCGAGGGCTTCCTGCGCCGGATCAGGCGCGACCAGAGGCGCGGCCAGGTGCTCGCCACCTGCTGGGCGCTGCTGGAGATGGGCGGCCGGGCCGCGCTGCCCCTGCCGCTCGGGCTCGGCGTCCAGGCCGCCGTCGAGGGCGACGCGGGCGGGATCTGGCGGGCCGCCGCGCTCGTGCTGCTGCTGGCCGCCCTGTCCTCCGCCGGAGCCGTCCTGCTGCACCGTCAGGCGATCTGGAACTGGATCCAGGCCGCTTGCCAGGTACGACAGTTGGTCGCCCGCAAGGCCGCCGTCCTCGGGTCCGGGCTCGCCCGCAGGGTCGCCACCGGGGAGGTGGTCGCCGTCGGCGGCGGGGACGTCGAGCGGATCGCCTGGTACGTCGAGCTGATCGCCCGCGTCCGGGGCGCGGTGATCACCTGGCTGGCCGTCAGCGCGGCCGTGATCGCCGTCCAACCCGGCCTGGGCGTCTGGGTGTTGCTCGGGGTGCCGGTGCTGTCCGTCTCGATGTGGCCGCTGGTCGGCCCCTTCGAGCGGCGCTACGAGCGCCAGCGCGCCTTCGGCGGGAAGGCCACCGAGCTGGCCGCCGACACCGTGGCCGGGCTGCGGGTGCTGCGCGGCATCGGCGGGGAGGAGCTGTTCCTCCAGCGCTACCGCGCCGCCTCGCAGGAGGTGCGCGCCGCGGCCGTCCGCTCCGCCCGGGTGCAGTCCCTGATGCAGGCTCAGCAGGTGCTGCTGCCGGGCCTGTTCGTCGTCGGCGTCACCTGGTACGGCGCCCGGCTCGTCGCCTCCGGGGAGCTGCCCGTGAGCACCCTGATCGCCGTCTACGGCGCCACCGCCTACCTCGCGGCGCCGCTGCGCGTCCTCGGCGAGGCCGCGCACGCCTGGAGCGTGGCCCGGGTCTCCGCCGGGCGGACGGTGCGGGTGCTCTCGCTCCGGCGCACCGACGCCCCCGGCGACGCCGCGCTGATACGGCCCGAGAAGGGCGACCTGCACGACCCGGAGACCGGACTCACCGCCCGCGCGGGGGAGTTGACCGCCGTGGTGTGCGGGGACCCGGACTTCGCCGGGGCCCTCGCCGAGCGCCTCGGCGGGCACGTCCCCGCGGCCGACGGCGAGGCGCCGCGCCCGTCCGTACGCCTCGGCGGGACGGACCTGGACGCGGTGCCGCTCGCCGAGGCCCGGGAGGCGGTGCTGGTGCAGGACAAGGAGCCGGTGCTGCTCTCCGGCACCCTGGCCGAGCTGTTCGACGTCCCCTCCTCGGGCCGGGTGCCGGTGGCCGAGGCGCTGGCCGCCGCCCGCTGCGACGACGTGCTGCACGCCCTGGCGTCCGGCTCCCCGGGCGCGGACGGCGACGTGATGGGCGCCAGGATCACCGAGCGCGGGCGCTCGCTCTCGGGCGGCCAGCGCCAGCGCCTGGCGCTGGCCCGCTCGGTGCTCGCCGACCCGCCCGTGCTCGTCCTGGACGAGCCGACCAGCGCGGTGGACGCGCACACCGAGTCCCGGATCGCGGCCGGGCTGCGGGACGTCAGGGCCGGGCGCACCACCGTGGTGTTCGCGACCAGCCCGCTGCTGCTCGACCGGGCGGACCGGGTGGTGCTGGTGCGCGGCGGCCGGGCCGTCGCCGCCGGGCGGCACGGGGAGCTGATGCGGGCCGAGCCCGCCTACCGGGCCGTCGTCGCCCGGGACGAGGAGCCGCTGCCGGTGAAGGAGCGGGTGTGAGGGCCGTGAACGCGTACCGGGCGACCGGAGACCGGAGGAGCACGTCATGAAGCCGCCCCTGAGGCACGACCAGGAGCCGGCCACCACCCTGCCGGTCGGCTCCCCGGCCGCCGTGCGCCGGTACCTGCGGGTGCTGGCGCGGCGCCACCGGGGCGGGTTCTCCGCCGTGGTGGGGCTGCACTCGGTCGCCACCCTGGCCGGGCTCGTCGGGCCGTGGGTGCTCGGCACGCTCGTCGAGTCCCTGGCCGCCGGGACCACCGAAGCCGCCGTCACCTCGGCCGTCGGCTGGTACCTGGCGGCGCTGATCGTGCAGGCCGCGTTCACCGGCTGGTCGCGCATGCGCAGCGCCGTCCTCGGCGAGCAGGTCCTCGCCGACCTGCGCGAGGACTTCCTGGTGCGCTCCGTCACGCTGCCCACCGGCGTGCTGGAGCGGGCCGGCACCGGGGACCTCGTCTCCCGGGGCACCACCGACATCGACCGGCTGGACAAGTCCGTCCGCGAGGCGCTGCCCGAACTCGCCGTAGCCCTGGTGTCGTTGATGCTCCTGATCGGCGCGCTGCTGGTCACCGCGCCGCCGCTCGCGCTCACCGCGCTCACCGGCATGCCGCTGCTCGTCCTCGGTTGCCGCTGGTACTTCCGGCGGGCGCCGCAGTCCTACCGCAACGAGTCGGCCGCGCACGCCGAGGTCAGCAACGTGCTGGCCGAGACGGTGGACGCCGGGCGCACGGTCGAGGCGCTGCGCCTGGGCGGGCAGCGCGTGCGGCTGGCGGACCGCAGGCTGGGCGAGTGGGTCGCCTGGGAGCGGTACACGCTGTGGCTGCGCTCGGTCTGGTTCCCGAGCATCGACGCGGTCTACGCCTCGGCGCTGCTGGCCACCCTCGTGGTGGGCGGGCTGCTCGCCCTGCGCGGCTGGATCACCGTGGGCCAGCTGACCTCGGGCGTGCTCTACACGCAGATGCTGGTCGGCCCGGTGGACCTGATCCTGCGCTGGTACGACGAGCTGCAGGTCGGCCAGGCCTCGCTGGCCCGGCTGGTCGGCGTCCAGGAGGTGCCCGGCCACGAGGGGGACGAGAGCGCCCGCCCCGACGGCCGCCGGGTCGAGGCCCGGGACGTGCGGTTCGGCTACCGCGAGGGCGTCGACGTGCTGCACGGGATCACCCTGGACGTCGCGCCGGGCAGTCGCGTCGCCCTGGTCGGGCCGTCCGGGGCGGGCAAGTCCACCCTGGGCCGGCTGCTGGCGGGGATCTACGCCCCCGGCCGGGGAAGCGTGACGCTCGGCGGCGCGGCGCTGGCCCGGATGCCGGCCGAGCGGGTGCGCGCCGAGGTCGCCCTCGTCAACCAGGAGCACCACGTCTTCGTCGGCACCCTGCGGGACAACCTGCGCCTGGCCGCGCCGGGGGCCGACGACGCCGAGTTGCGCGCCGCGCTGGAGGCGGTGGACGCCGGGGAGTGGGCGGACGCGCTGCCGCAGGGGCTGGACACCGAGGTCGGCTCCGGGGGAACCGCGCTGACGCCGCCGCAGGCGCAGCAGCTCGCCCTGGCCCGGCTGGTGCTGGCCGACCCGCACACCCTGGTGCTGGACGAGGCCACCTCGCTGCTGGACCCGAGCGCCGCCCGGCGCATGGAGCGCTCGCTCTCCAAGGTCCTGGAGGGCCGCACCGTCATCGCCATCGCGCACCGGCTGCACACCGCGCACGACGCGGACGTGATCGCGGTGGTCGAGGGCGGGCGGATCAGCGAGTACGGCAGCCACGCGGAGCTGGTCGCGGCCGGCGGCCCGTACGCGGCGCTGTGGCGCTCCTGGAGGGACGAACGGTAGGGCCCGCAGGCACGGAGTTCAAACCCGCACGGGGTCGGATTGCCCCGTGCGGGTTACTCCTTGGCCCGCTCGGGCGCGTAACCGGGCAAAACCTCCGCAAGGCCCGCAGACTGCTCCGGTGACCAAGATTTCAGACGGCTCGTCCGGCTCCCAGCGCAGCGAGATCGGCGGCATCCCCACCCGGTGGATCGGGATCGGCGTGATCGTGATCCTCGCCGTGTGGTTCCTGTTCGCCAACCTCGACAAGGTGAAGATCCAGTTCTGGGTGTTCACCGTCACCGCGCCGCTGTGGATCGCGCTGCTGGCCACGCTGCTGGCCGGCGCCGCGCTGGGCTGGCTGCTGAAGGGGCGGCGCAACCGGTGACCGCCGCCCCCGGGCCGGCGGCGGCCGGCGCCTCCTCCTTCACGCCGCTGATCGAACTGCGCGGCGTCAACAAGCACTTCGGGGACCTGCACGTGCTGCAGGACATCGAGCTGACCGTCGGCCGCGGCGAGGTCGTCGTCGTGATCGGCCCCTCCGGCTCCGGCAAGTCCACGCTGTGCCGGGCGATCAACCGGCTGGAGCCGATCGAGCGGGGCGTCATCCTGATCGACGGCGAGCCGCTGCCCGCGGAGGGCAAGGGGCTGGCGAGGCTGCGGGCCGAGGTCGGCATGGTGTTCCAGTCCTTCAACCTGTTCGCGCACAAGACCGTGCTGCAGAACGTCTCGCTCGCCCAGACCAAGGTGCGCGGGCGCGGGAAGGCGGAGGCGGACGCCAAGTCCCGCGCCCTGCTGGAGCGCGTCGGCCTCGCCTCGCAGGCGGACAAGTACCCGGCGCAGCTGTCCGGCGGGCAGCAGCAGCGGGTGGCGATCGCCCGGGCGCTGGCGATGGACCCCAAGGCGCTGCTGTTCGACGAGCCCACCTCGGCCCTCGACCCCGAGATGATCACCGAGGTGCTGGACGTCATGCGCCAGCTCGCCCACGAGGGCATGACGATGGTGGTGGTGACCCACGAGATGGGCTTCGCCCGGGCCTCCGCGAACCGGGTGGTGTTCATGGCGGACGGCCGGATCGTCGAGGACCGCGCCCCCGAGGACTTCTTCAGCGCCCCGGAGAGCGAACGCGCCCGGGACTTCCTGTCCAAGATCCTGAAGCACTGAGGCGGGGGCCGTGAACCGTACGAGGACGCCCGCCGCGCCCGCCGCGCGCGCCCGCTCGCTGGCCGCCGCCCTGCTGGCCGCCGTCGCCGTCCTGGCGGCCGGCTGCGGCAAGGCGGGGACCCCGCCGCCCAAGGGCCCGCAGCCCAGCGCCCTGCCCAGCTACCAGGTCCAGGACGCCTCCCGGATCACCGGCTCCTCGACCCTGGACGCGGCGCGCGGCCGGGGCCACCTGGTGGTCGGCGCCAAGGAGGACCAGCCCTACCTGGGCCAGAAGAACCCGGCCACCGGGGTGTACTCCGGGTTCGACATCGAGATCGCCACGATGGTCGGCGCCTCGCTGGGCTTCCCGCCGGACAGGATCCAGTTCAAGACCATCGCCTCGGCCAACCGCGAGACCGCGCTGCAGAACGGCCAGGTGGACTACTACGTCGGCACGTACACCATCAACGACAACCGCAAGAAGCTGGTCGGCTTCGCCGGGCCGTACTTCGTCGCCGGGCAGTCGCTGCTGGTGCGCAAGAACGACAACAGCATCCACGGGCCGCAGGACCTGAACGGCAGGAAGGTCTGCTCGGCGGCCGGCTCCACGCCGTACCAGCGCATCCAGTCGCAGTACCCCAAGGCGCACCTGATCGGCTACGACACCTACTCGGCCTGCGTGGACAACCTGATCACCAACCAGGTCGACGCCGTCACCACGGACAACGCGATCCTGCTCGGCTACGCGGCCAAGGTGCCGGACGAACTCAAGGTGGTGGGCCCGCTGTTCTCCACCGAGCCGTACGGCATCGGCGTGCCGAAGAACGACACCGTGCTGCGCGGGGCGATCAACGACGCGCTGGCCGCGCACGAGCAGAACGGCGACTGGAAGAAGGCCTTCGACGCCACCCTCGGGTTGTCCGGGGAGCCGGCGCCCAACCCGCCGAAGATCGACCGGTACTGAGAGGGCCGCGCCGTGAAAACGCTGACCGACAACTGGTCGACCTACTGGGACGGCTTCCTCGGCACGCTCTCGCTCTTCGCGGTGAGCGGCGTGCTGTCGCTGGTGCTGGGCGTGCTGATCGCCGGGTTCCGGGTCTCTCCCGTGCGCCCGCTGAGGCTCTTCGGCACGGTGTGGGTGACGATCCTGCGCAACACCCCGCTGACCCTGCTGTTCTTCATCGTGGTGCTGGGCCTGCCCCGGTTCGACATCACGCTGCCCTTCTACACCTTCGCGGTGCTGGCGCTGGGCTGCTACACCTCGGCCTTCGTCTGCGAGGCGATGCGCGCGGGCATCAACACCGTGCCGGCCGGGCAGGGCGAGGCGGCCCGCAGCCTCGGCATGAACTTCGGGCAGACGATGGGCCTGGTGGTGCTGCCGCAGGCCTACCGCTCGGTCGTGGCGCCCATCGGCAGCGTGATGATCGCACTGGCGAAGAACACCGCGATCGCCGGCTCGTTCAGCGTCGTCGAACTGCTGGGCACCTACCGGACGATCAACGAGCTGGGCTACAGCATCGTCTGGACCTTCGTCTGGATCGCCGTCGGCTACCTGATCATCACCCTGGCCGTCAGCGCCGTCTTCAACCTGCTGGAACGACGAGTGGCGGTGTCCCGATGACGGTCGAATCCTCGGCCCTGTACGACATCCCCGGCCCCAAGGCGCTGGCCCGGCACCGGTTGTACGGCTCGATCGCGCTGCTGCTGATCGCGGCGCTGATCGGCTGGGTCGTCTACATGCTGTTCCACACCCACCAGTTCACGTACGCCAAGTGGGAGCCCTTCGAGTACCGGGGCGTCCAGGACCTGCTGCTGCGCGGGCTCGGCAACACCCTCCAGGCCTTCGGCTGGACGGTGCTGTTCGCGCTGCCCTTCGGCGCGCTGTTCGCGGCCGGGCGACTGTCCGACCACCGGGTGGTGCGCTGGTTCTCCACGCTGGTGGTGGAGTTCTTCCGGGCCATGCCGCTGCTGGTGATGATCTTCTTCGTGTTCGTGGCGCTCAAGGTGCAGCCGCTGTGGGCGCTGGTGGCCGGGCTGGTGCTCTACAACGGCTCGGTGCTGGCCGAGGTGTTCCGCGCGGGCGTGCTCGCGGTGCCCAAGGGGCAGCGGGAGGCCGCGTTCGCGCTGGGCATGCGCAAGACGCAGGTGATGGCGTACGTCCTGGTGCCGCAGGCCAACCGGGCGATGCTGCCGGCGATCATCAGCCAGCTGGTGGTGGCGCTCAAGGACACCTCGCTCGGATTCCTCATCACGTACGAGGAGTTCCTGCACGCGGGCAAGCTGATCGCCACCAACCTGGACTACGACCTGCCGTTCATCCCCGTGGTGATGGTGATCGCGCCGATCTACATCGGCATGTGCCTGGTGCTGTCCTTCCTCGCGCGGTGGGTGGAGCGGCGCAGCCGGCGCAGCCCGAGCATGCGGGGCGGGGCGCCGGTGGTGAAGGCGGGGGTGGCGATGGGGCTGCCGCCCTCGGCGCAGCGGTGAGGGCGGCGGTGAGGGCAGCGGTGAGGGCAGCGGGTCCCCCGGTTCGCGGCTGAACCATAGGTGCGGGTGGGGCCGGGGCTGCTGTCTCCAAATTCCTCTTATGATTGCGGGGATCGGAGGCAGACGACCGGGGCGGAGGGGCCATGGAGCCGGTGTTCGACTCGCGGCACATCAGGACGTTCCACGAGGTGGTGCGCGCCGGTTCGTACTCGGCCGCCGCCCGGGAGCTCGGCTACACCCAGCCCGCCATCACCCAGCAGATGAAGGCCCTCGAACGCACCGTCGGCGTGCCCCTGTTCACCCGCGCCGGGCGCGGGCTGCGGCTCACCGAGGCGGGCGAGGCCCTCTCCCGGCATGCCGAGCTCATCCTCGGCAGCCTCTCCGCCGCCCAGCAGCAGCTCGCCGCGCTCGCCCGGCTGCGCGCCGGGCGGGTGCGGGTGTGCGCCTTCCCCAGCGCCAACGCCACCCTGATACCCGAGGCCATGGCCCGGCTGCTCGCCGAGCACCCCGGGGTGCGCGTCGAACTGCTGGAGGCCGAACCGCCGGACTCCGTCCAGCGGCTGCTGCGCGGGGAGTGCGACATCGCGCTGGCCTTCCGCTACTCCGGGGCTCCGGCCGAGGTGCCGCCGGAGCTGGACGAGATCCCGCTCATGGAGGACCTGCTCACCGTGCTGCTCCCGGTCGGGCACCCGCTCGGGCGGCGGCACGCCGTACGGCTGGCGGACCTCGACGGCGAGCGGTGGATCGCGGGCTGCCCGCGCTGCCGGGCCAACCTGCTGCACGTCTGCGCGGAGGAGGGCTTCGCGCCGGACATCGTCTTCTCCACCGACGACAACCTCGCGGTGCAGAGCCTCGTCGCCGCCGGGGTCGGGATCGCGCTGATGCCCGCGCTGGTGCTCTCCTTCATGTGCCACCGCAAGGTCACCGGGCGGGCCGTCGAGCCGCACCTGCGGCGGCAGGTGAGCGCGTACGTGCTGCGCGAGCACCGGCGCATCCCCGCCACCGGGCTGGTGCTGGACCACCTGCGGCGGGCGGCGGCGAGCCGGGTCGGCTGCTAGACCTATAAGTTCCTGTAGGGGTATCGCTTAGGAACCCTCGTTGGACGTGATAGGTCGCTGGGGTCGAGCCTGCTGGCATGACACCCTCAGCGATCGTCGGCAGCGACCGGCTCACCGACCGGCTCACCGACCGGCTCACCGAGCGGATGACCGTGCTCATCGGCGAGATCCGCGCCGTGGTGGACCGCGGACTGCCGCCGGAACTCACCGCGTACCTCGTCGGCGAACGCCTGGCCCCGCACCTGCACGCCTCCGAGGACGGGCCGGACGCGCTGCTCACCCCCGCGCAGCGGGAGGGCGACTCCGAGCGCTACCGCCAGCACGTGCTGCACGCGCAGGAGGACGGGAGCTTCTCCGTCGTCGCGCTGGTGTGGCTGCCCGGGCAGCTGACGCCGATCCACGACCACGTCTCCTGGTGCGTGGCGGGCGTCCACCGGGGGCAGGAGAGCGAGACCCGCTACCGGCTGGTCTCCGACGGGCGCACCGCCCGGCTGGTCGAGACCGAGCACGTGGCGGGGCCCGCCGGGACGGTCGCGGCGTTCGCGCCGCCCGGGGACATCCACCTGGTGCGCAACGCCTGTTCCACCACGGCGATCTCGATCCACGTGTACGGGGCGGACGTCTCGCGGCTGGGGACGAGCATCCGGCGGGTGTACCGGATGCCGGCCGACGGTGTCGCCGCCGGCGTTGTCGACGGCATCGTTGACGGCGTTGTCGACGGTGGGGAGCTGTGAGGGGCGGCGTGGCGCTCACCGCTCCGGGGCGGCGCCTGGCCGGCGGCCGTACCCGTTCCCGGTTCCTGCCGCCGATGGGCGGGGACGTGCCCGGGCTGCTCCTCGCCGCGCTCGGCGTGGCGGCGGCCCTGGGCGTCCACGCCGTGGTGCCGGCCGTGCCCCGGCTCACCGCCGCCGTGCTGCTCGGCATGGCGGCGGCGCACCTGCCCGGGCTGCGCCCCGTCGTACGAGGGGTCGCCCGGCCGGGGCTGTCCATGGCGGGCAAGCGGCTGATGCGGCTCGGGATCGTGCTGCTCGGGCTCAAGCTCAGCCTCGGGGACGTGCTGGGGCTCGGCTGGGCGACCGTCGCCATGGTGCTCGCCGTCGTCACGGCGACCTTCGCGGGCACGCTCTGGCTCGGGCGGCGGCTCGGCCTGCCGGGGGACCAGCCGCTGCTCGTCGCCACCGGGTACTCGATCTGCGGGGCCTCGGCGATCGGCGCGGTCAGCCAGGCGGCGGGCAGCGACGAGGAGGACGTCGCGGCCTCCGTCGCGCTCGTCACGCTCTGCGGGACGCTGGCGATCGCCGTGCTGCCGCTGCTCCAGCACCCGCTGGGGCTGGGGGAGACGGAGTTCGGGCGGTGGGTCGGGGCGAGCGTGCACGACGTCGGGCAGGTGGTCGCCACCGCGCAGACCGGCGGGGCCGGGGCGCTGCGGGAGGCGGTGCTCGTCAAGCTCATGCGGGTGGTGCTGCTGGCGCCGCTGGTCGCGGGGGTGGCGGTGGCGGTGCGGCGGGGCGTGCTGGCTCGGCGGGGCGCGGACGGGGCCGAGGACGGTGCCGGGGCCGGGGAGGCGGCGAAGGGGAAGGCGGGGCGGCCGCCGATCGTGCCGCTGTTCGTGGCCGGGTTCCTGGCGATGATCGTGCTGCGGACCACCGGGGTGCTGCCCGAGCGGGCGCTGGGGCTGGCCGGGGACGCTCAGGAACTGCTGCTCGCCGCCGCGCTGTTTGGGCTCGGCAGCGCCGTGCACCTGCCGACCATGGCCCGGACGGGCGGGCGGATCGCGCTGCTGGGGCTCGGCTCCTGGGTGGTCGTCGCGGGCGTCTCGTACGCGGGGGTGCTGGTCACCGGCTGACGTTTCGGCCGGGGTGGCGGGGCTCCGCTATTGTCGGGCGGGAAACCGGTCGGGTGCGTCCTGCGTGTGGGGAGCGCCCGGTCGGGCCCTGCACCCGAGTTCGCCGAGGAAGACGGATGAGCACCGCACTGCCCGAACGGGACGGCCACACGGCCGTGGTCACCCTCGACCGGCGGGAGGGCCCGTACGGCGAGGTGGTGCTGCGGCAGCGCGGGCGGGACTACGAGATCATCGCCAACGGGTGCTTCCTGATGGACACGGCGGACGGCCGCTCCGAGCGCCTGCTGATCCAGGCCGCGCTGGACGAGCTGGACCGCACCGGCGGAGCCGAGGGGCCCTCCGTGCTGATCGGGGGCCTCGGCGTGGGCTTCTCGCTCGCGTACGCGGCCGCCGAGCCGCGCTGGGGGCGCATCGCCGTCGTCGAGCGCGAGACGGCGATCATCGAGTGGCACCGGGGCGGGCCGCTCGGCGCCTTCTCCGGCGGCGCGCTGGAGGACGCGCGGGTCGAGGTGCTGCACACCGACCTGCTGGAGTACCTGGCGGCGGCCGACGGCGAGCGCTACGACGCGCTGTGCCTGGACATCGACAACGGGCCGGACTGGACGGTCACCGAGTCCAACGACGGGCTGTACGGGGCCGACGGGCTCGCGGTGCTGTGGCACCGGCTGCGGGAGGGCGGGGTGCTGGCGGTGTGGAGCGCGCAGCCGTCCCCGGCCTTCGAGGAGGCGCTGCGGGCGGCGGGGTTCTCGGACGTGGTGACGCACGAGATCCCGGTCAGCCGGGGTGTGCCGGACGTCGTGCACCTGGCGCGGCGGGCGGGCTGAGGTGCGCCGACTGCGCTGTGCCGCATGATGGTTGGTGCCGTCAGGGCTGACGGGGGTGCGTGGTGACGGGCAGCGGATCGCCCTCCGAGCGGATCGCGGCCGAGCTTCGACGGCGCATCACCACGGGGGAGTTGGCGCCGGGGGCGCGAGTGCCGTCGACCCGGCTGATCACCCGGCAATGGGGTGTGGCGATGGCCACCGCGACCAAGGCGCTCACCCGGTTGCGGGAGGAGGGGCTGGTCCGGGCCGTTCCGGGGGTGGGGACGGTGGTGGCCGGGCCGGTGCGCCGTCCGGCCCCAACTGCCCCGGCGCGCAAGGACGTCGGCGGTGCCCGGCGGGCGGCCGGGGGGAGCGGCGGGGGCGGGGAGCTCGGGCGGGAGCGGATCGTCGAGGCGGCCGTACGGCTCGCGGACGAGGAGGGGCTGGCGGCGCTGTCGATGCGCCGGGTCGCGACCGAGTTGGGGGTGGCGACGATGTCGCTCTACCACCATGTGCCCGGCAAGGACGAGCTGTTGAGGCTGATGACGGGCGTCTGCTTCGCCGAACTGCCGCTTCCCGCCGCGCCGCCTCCGGGGCACTGGCGGGAGGGGCTGGAGGCCGTCGCGCGGCTCCAGTGGGCGATCTACCGGCGGCACCCGTGGCTGGCGTCCACGATGTCCTTCACCCGGCCGGTGATGGTCGTGGACGCGGCGATGCACACCGAGCGGTCGATGGCCGTGCTGGCGGGGCTGGGGCTGAGCGGGGAGGAGACGGCGCAGGCCGCCGTCGCCCAGGCCGCCTTCGTCTGCGGTCTGGCCGTCCACTTCGAGCGCGAGGCGCAGGAGGAGCAGGACAGCGGGATGTCGGCCGACGAGTGGATGGACGGGCAGCACGGGCACGAGGAGCACGTGCGGCTGATGACGGACGCGGAGCGGTTCCCGACGTTCGCGACCCTCCACCAGGGGCCGGAGATCGACATGAGCCTGGACGCGCTGTTCGAGTTCGGGCTGGCGCGGATGCTGGACGGGCTCGGCGTGATGATCGAAGGCCGGGCGGGCGGCTGACGGCGAACGGCGAACAGGATTCAGAGAACAGCGAACAGATAACAGCTGACAGATGATGAAATCTGTCAGCTGTTATCTGTTTTTCGTTCGCTGTTCTCTGTTCGCCGTTCGTTGTCCGCGGTCGCTCGGTCGCTCGGTCGCTCAGCCGAACGGCCGGTGCTCCGGCTCCCGCTCCGCCTCGGACTCACCCTCGGGCTCCGCGGCGGCGACCGGCGTCGGGAGGCTCTCGGGGGCGAAGGGGTTGAAGTCGGGCGGGGGGATCATGACCGGGGTGCCCTTGAGCGGCGGCGCGTCCTCGACGGCCTCCACGGCCTGCGCGACGGGCTCGGCCTGGGCCGGGATGAGCGGCGGGGCGGAGGGCGGCGGGGGGACGACCGGGGCGTCCGAGGCGATCGTGGTGCCGAACGGGTCGGGGCGCTGCGCGGCCGCCACCGTCGTGCCGAACGGGTCCGGCGCGGTGCTCGCCGTCGGGGCGGCGGGCTCCGCGGTGACCGGGGTGGGGAGGCTCTCGGGGGCGAAGGGGTTGAAGTCGGGCGGGGGGATCATGACCGGGGTGCCCTTGAGCGGCGGCGCGTCCTCGATGGCCTCGACGGCCTGCGCGACGGGCTCGGGCTTCTCGGGCTTCACCTCCTCCTCGGCGATCGGCGCGAAGGGGTTGAAGTCCACGGGCGGGATCTGCACGGGAGTGCCGTGCCGCTCCACCGGACGTTCTGCGGGCACCTCCACGACCGGGTCCGGCGCGGGTTCCCCGGCCGCCTCCACGGACACCGGCACGGGCGCAACGACCGGAGCCCCGGCCGCCAACTCCCCGTCCCAGCCGAACTGCACGCTCTTCAGCAGCTCCGCGAACGCCTCCGTGTACAGCTCCCAGTCCTCCGGCTGCGCCGTCGACAGCTGCACGCACAGCACCGTGCCGCCGTCCGGCAGCGGCACGAACGCCTGGACGGCCGAGGTGACCACCCAGCGCCGCTGCCCGTCGGCCGCCAGCGGCCCGGGCACCGGGACGGTCCGCCCCTCGACGAGGACGGCGGCCGGACCGGCCGGCAGCAGCACCGTCCACACCTCCGCGTGCCGCCGTACGGTGGCCAGTTCGGTGGCGAGCCCGGTGATCGGCAGCGGGTGTCGGGCGAGGGAGACGACGAGCGCCGCGTCCGAGCGGCGGCCCTCCGACTCCAGGGCGCAGACGCCCGCGTACACGGCGCCGGAGTCCCGCAGGGCGTCGGCCAGGGTGCCGGCGACCACGGCGAAGTCGCGGCGCACCTCGCTCCCGGCGGCGGCGAACAACTCGTCGGCCACCTCGGCCAGATGGCCCGCCAGCTCGTCCGCGGCGGCGAGCGCGGCCGGGTCGGCGCCGTCCGCCGCGGCCGGCTGCGCGGGCACCGTACGGGCGGTGACCCCGGCGGGCCCGCCGGGGGAGGTCAGAGGGTGGAAGCCGGGCGGGACGACGAGGCGGACCTCGGTGCCCGCGCCGGTGGGCAGTTCGACGGGCTGCCGCGTCTGCTGACCCGCCGCCAGCGCGGCCAGTGCCGGGGCGAAGGGCGGGCGCAGCTTGGCGTCCGCGAACTCGCCGTTGACGGGCAGGTGGAACAGCGCCGCCGAGATGGTGCCCCGGTCGGCGATGGCGCCGCGCACGGCCCCGCCGCCGTAGCGGGCGTGCAGCGCGGCGGTCACCCGGTCGGCGCTGCGGGCGCCGGTGCCCGGGCGGGCGGTGCCGGCGGTGACGACCGTGCCGAGCCCGCCGAGGGCGGTGTGCACCGGCCCGTTGGGCGCGAGCGGCAGCCCGAACAGGGCCTCGGCGTCGGGGTGTTCGGCCGCGCGCGGGGCGCTCAGCGAGGCCGCCGGGTGGCGCGTGACGTGGTCGTCGAAGAGGGCGTCGGTGAGCGTGCCGAGGGTCGCGCAGACCTGCTCGGCCGCGGCGAAGGGGTTGGCCTCCGCACTGAACTGGACGTCCTGGGTCACCTGGTGAGCCCCCCGCTCTGTTCCGTCGGCGTCGGTGGTTCGGTTATGTCGGGTGTGTCGGGCCCGTCGGTCCGGTCCCCGCCCGTTCCCCGCCCATTCCTATCAGAGCCCGCGGCTCCGGCAGAACCGGTGGATCACCCGTTGGAGGACGGGGCGGAGTCGGCCGTGGCCTGCGCGGACGGTTCGTCGACCGCCACGGGAACGACGGGCCCCGCAACGGCCGCCCCGGGAGCGGCGGTCGCCAGCGCCGTGACGGCCTCGACGATGCCGGGCACCGCGAGGAGCCCGGCGAGGTCGCGCACCAGCCGCCCGGTCGGCCCGTCCGGCCGCTCGTCGGCGAAGAAGCCCGCCAGCTCGGCGGCGAGCGCCGGTTCGCGGGCGGCCGTGAGGGTGAGCGCGGCGACGAACTCCTGCACCAGGTGCAGCTGCAGCTCCTCCAGCGGCAGCGACCGCTCGCCCAGCCACTCCAGCGAGGTGATCTCGGCGTTGGCGATCCAGGCGCGGACGGTCAGCCGCAGCCCGGCGCTCGGCGAGGGGATCGCCAGGTGCCCGAGGATCTGGTCGTGCGCGGCCCGGCGGACCTCGTCGATCACCGCCGAGGTGCCCGCGCTGGCCGCCACCGAACCGCCGCGCAGCAGCGCCGCGAAGCCGGGCCCGTGGCTCTGCACGAAGTCCAGGTAGCGGCCCATCACCCGGAACAGCCGCTCCGACAGCGGCCCCTCCATCGGCTCCTCGAACCGCGCCGAGAGCTCCCGCCCGGCCCGGCGCAGCGACTCCTCGTACAGGGCCTGCTTGCCGGGGAAGTAGTGGTAGACCAGCGGCCGGGAGGCGCCCGCGGCGGCGGCGATGTCGTCGATGGACACCTCCTCGGGCGGGCGCCGGCTGAACAGCTCCAGGGCGACGGCGATCAGCTGCTCGCGCCGCTCGTCCACGCTGAGCCGCCGGCGCGGCCGGTCACCGGACGCCGGACGGCCGGCCCCGGGGGCGGCGGCGGTCCGGTCGTCGCGGTCGGCCGTCGTCGACGGCGTGCGGGAGGCCATGCGCGCCACCCTATAAGGCGCGCGTTCGAAGGCGGGGGTCAGGCGGCCCGGAGTTCCAGGTAGCGGCGGTACGCCTCCAGGCCGTCGGGGACGAAGGTCTCCCGGGCGAGGAGGCCGTCGAGCTCCTCGGCGGTGAGCCAGGTGTGCCAGGCGACCTCGGACTCCTGGGGGTGGACGGGGCCGTCCCACTCGGCCTCGTACATGTCGCACCACCAGGAGAGCCCCCCGCCCTCGTAGAGGAACTTGAACAGCGGCCGCGGCTCGACGCCGCTCACGCCCAGCTCCTCCTCGGCCTCGCGGACGGCCGCCTCGGGGTAGGCCTCGCCGGAGCCGACCACACCGCCGACGAACATGTCGTAGGCGCCGGGGGAGAACAGCTTGGTGTCGGTGCGGCGGTGGACGAAGATCCGGCCGGCCCGGTCGCGCACCAGGACGAAGACGCACCGGTGGGTCAGGCCCTTGCGGTACACCTCCCCGCGTGGCGCGGTCCCGATGACCCGGTCCTGCTCGTCGACGACGTCCAGTACTTCTTCGGAAGGATTGCCCATGGAGGAAACGTTAGGGTTTCCGGGCCCGATTCGTATGAGGATCGGGATGGTACGAACGATTCCGACGAGGGCGGGGCGGCGCACGGTGGTGCAGATCCAGGGTGGGACGGCCGAGGGCTTCGAGCCCGTACGGGAGGCGTTCGCGCACAACTTCGCGGCCTACGGCGAACTCGGCGCGGCCTTCGCGCTGTACGTGCACGGCCGCAAGGTGGTCGACCTGTGGGGCGGCGACGCCACGCCCGAGGTCGGCAGCCGGCCCGCGCCCTCCGCGCCGTGGACGCGGGACACCGCCCAGGTGCTGCGCTCCGTCACCAAGGGCCTGACCGCCACCACCGCCCTGCTGCTCGCCGACCGGGGCCGGCTGGACCTGGACGCGCCCGTGGCCTCGTACTGGCCGGAGTACGCGGCGGCCGGCAAGGGTGCGACCACCGTCGCCCACCTGCTCTCGCACCAGGCCGGGGTGCCCGCGCTGGACCAGCCGCTGCGGCTGGAGGACGTGCTGACCTGGGAGCGCGCGGCGGCGGCCGTCGCCGCGCAGGCGCCCGCCTGGGAGCCCGGCACCGCGCACGGCTACCACCCGTACACCTTCGGCTGGCTGGTCGGCGAGGTGGTGCGCCGGGTGAGCGGGCGCACGGTCGGGCAGTACTTCGCCGAGGAGATCGCCCGCCCGCTGGGCCTGGACCTGTGGATCGGGCTGCCGGCGGAGGCGGCGCCGAGGGTCGGCCGGCTGGTCGACCTGCCCGCGCCCGCCGACGCCCGTACGGGGCCGGCCGGGCTGCGGCTGCGCCCCAAGCAGACCGTCCGGGACGCCTACCGGGACCCGTCCTCGCTGACGGCCCGCTCCTTCGCCTCGGTGCGCGCCCGGGTCGACCTCAACGACCCGGCGGTGCAGGCCGCCGAGATCCCCGGCGCGGGCGGCATCGGCACGGCCCGGTCGCTGGCCCGCTTCTACGCGGCGCTGATCGGCGCGGCGGACGGGGCGTCGGCGGTGCCGCTGCTCGGGGACGCGGCGCTCAAGCGGGCGGTCGGCCCCGTGGTCAGCGGGCCGGACCGGGTGCTGATCGTCAACTCCACCTTCGGGCTGGGCTTCTGGCGCCACGGCCCGACGGCGCCCATGACCTCCCCGGCCGCCTTCGGGCACCCGGGCAGCGGCGGCTCGCTGGGCTTCGCCGACCCGGACCTGGGCGTGGGCTTCGGCTACGTCACCAACGGCATGCAGCCGGGCGTCACGGGGGACCTGCGCTCGCGCAACCTGATCCGCGCGGTGCGCTCCTGCCTGGGGGCGCGGGGCGCGTAGGGCGTGTCGGCGCCGCGTGAACCGGATCGTCCGATTCATGTGCTTTGATCCCGGTTCGAGGGTCCTGATTCGCGAGTCCTGATTCATGGGTCCCGATCCGGGGATCCCGATTCGGGCGGATCTTCCCGACGAGCCCGCCACGGGGAGTGGCGACGGGGCGGGAGGCCGGGCTCGGTCTCCCGCCCCGCTTCCGTCGGCGCCTGCGTCAGCGCCTCGGTCAGAACAGGCCGGTCGGGTCGGCGGAGTAGCTCACCAGCAGGTTCTTGGTCTGCTGGTAGTGCTCCAGCAGCGCCTTGTGGGTCTCGCGGCCGATGCCGGAGTTCTTGTAGCCGCCGAAGGCCGCGTGGGCCGGGTACGCGTGGTAGCAGTTCGTCCACACGCGGCCCGCCTGGATGGCGCGCCCGGCCCGGTGGGCGGCGTTGACGTCGCGCGTCCACACGCCCGCGCCGAGCCCGTACTGGGTGTCGTTGGCCAGGGCGACGCCCTCGTCGAAGCCGTCGAAGCGGGTGACGGAGACGACCGGGCCGAAGATCTCCTCCTGGAAGACCCGCATGCTGTTGACGCCCTCGAAGACGGTCGGCGTCACGTAGTACCCGCCCGCGAGCGACCCGCCGAGGTCGGCGCGCTCGCCGCCGACCAGGACCTTGGCGCCCTCGGCCTGGCCGATCTCGAAGTAGGAGAGGATCTTGTCCAGCTGCTCGACGCTGGCCTGGGCGCCGATCTGGGTGTCGGTGTCCAGCGGGTTGCCCTGGCGCAGGGAGCGGACCTTGGCGAGGCCGTCGCCCAGCAGCCGCTCGTAGACCGGGGACTCGATCAGCGCGCGGCTCGGGCAGGTGCAGACCTCGCCCTGGTTGAGGGCGAACATGGCGAAGCCCTCGACGGACTTGGCGTAGAAGGCGTCGTCGGCGGCGGCCACGTCGGCGAAGAACAGGTTGGGGCTCTTGCCGCCCAGCTCCAGCGTCGCCGGGATGAGGTTCTCGGCGGCGGCGCGGGCGATCAGGCGGCCGGTGCCGGTCTCGCCGGTGAAGGCGAGCTTGCGGACCCGGGGGCTGGCGGCCAGCGGGGCGCCGGCCTCCTCGCCGAAGCCGGTGACGATGTTGACCACGCCGGGCGGCAGCAGGTCGGCGGTCAGCTCGGCCAGCAGCAGCACGGAGGCGGGGGTCTGCTCGGCGGGCTTGAGCACCACCGTGTTGCCGGCCGCGAGCGCCGGGGCGAGCTTCCAGATCGCCATCAGGATCGGGAAGTTCCACGGGATGATCTGGCCGACCACGCCCAGCGGCTCGTGGAAGTGGTACGCGACGGTGTCCTCGTCCAGCTGGGAGAGGCCGCCCTCCTGGGCGCGCAGCGCGCCGGCGAAGTAGCGCAGGTGGTCGACGGCGAGCGGGAGGTCGGCGGCGAGCGTCTCGCGCACCGGCTTGCCGTTCTCCCAGCTCTCCGCGACGGCGAGCTGTTCGAGGTTGGCCTCGATGCGGTCGGCCAGGCGCAGCAGCACCTGGGCCCGCTCGGCGACCGGGGTGCGGCCCCAGGCGGGGGCGGCGGCGTGGGCCGCGTCGAGGGCGGCCTCGATGTCCTCGGCGGTGCCGCGGGCGATCTCGGTGAAGACCTCGCCGGTGACGGGCGTCGGGTCGTCGAAGTACGCGCCGCGCACCGGCGGGCGCCACTCGCCGCCGATCCAGTGCTCGTAGCGGGGGCGGAAGGCGACGATGCTGCCGGGCGTGCCGGGGGGCTGGTAGACCGTCATGCTCTGGGTGTCTCCTCGCGAGGTCGGGCGCCGCCCGGGCGGCAGGGCGCCGGGCGGCGCGCCGGACCGCGCCGTGGTGCGGGCGGTCCGGCGGAGGGAGAGAGAGGCCGTACGGGCCGGGCGCCCCGGAGGGCGTCCGCCGCCCTGCACGATAGCCGTCGGGCGCCCGCGCGGCCACGGTCCGTACGCGGGTTCCGTACGGAGGGTGGTGTTCCGGCCGTTCCCGGGAGAGGGGGCGAGGTCTCAGGCGGCCTGGTAGCGGCCGGTGCGGGCCTCCCAGCTGAGGTAGCCGGCGAGCCAGGTGATCAGTCCGTCGGCGTAGCGCCGGGCGATGGCACGTTCGATTCGGGACAGGCCCAACTCGCCGTAGACGTCGGGGAGTCGCTCGTGCAGCTCGCGGCAGCGCTCGATCATCAGCTGGGCCTCGCCGAGGACCAGCGTGCAGGCCTCGTCGGCGGAGCAGCGGCGCTCGCGCTGGACGATCATGACCAGGTTGTAGACGTCGCCGCGCGGGGCCTCCAGCGGGAAGGAGCGCACGTCGTTGCTCAGCGACGGTATGTCGGCGGCCAGTTGGCGCAGCTGGCGCAGGACGGGGTGGTGCAGTACGGCGGCGGGGACCTCGAAGCGGCCGAGGCGCTCGACCATGTCGAAGACCGTCTCCATCGCGGCGGTGCCGCGGCGCAGCACGAGGTAGCCGTCCCTGTCCGGCGGGCGGTTGGAGATGCGGCCGGCGGCCTCGGCGGGGTGGCTGGCGAAGTACCACTCCCAGTTGTAGGCGGCGCGGGCCTGCCAGCGGGAGGACATGCCCTGGACGCTGCGGGCCCACAGGTCGGCGAAGGCGGTCTCGACGGGGGAGGACTCGGCGGGGCGCGCGCCGTGGAGGATGGCGATGAGCCGCTCGCAGATCGGCGCGACCTCGCTGGGGCGTCTGCCGAGGGGTCCGTCGAACTGGTCGTCGAAGAGGAAGTAGAAGCCCATGAGGTCGGCTCCCAGGGCGATGTCGTCCGGCCCGGCGTCGGGGTAGCCGAGGGCGGCGAGGTCGACGACCTCCCAGTGCGTGTAGCCGGGGTGGTCGGCGTCGGGCAGCAGGGGGTGGCGGTGCAGCCAGTCTCGGTGCTGCCCGGTGGCGTACGGGCCGTGCAGGCTGCGGCGGTGCGGGAACGGAATCTGAAGTGAGGTGTCGTCAGACATCGGACTCCCGGTGCGGCGGATGGTGGGGGCGAATTGGTGTTCTGGCACTGTGGGTGGGGGAGTTGACAGTACGGCGGCGCCGACGGCGGGGGGGATCGCGCAAGATCATCCGCGCCCCGCGGCCCGAAGGGTATCTGATGTAATGATCGGACGTTAGGGATATAGGGCAATTGCCCCCGGCAAGCCGTTCGAACCCTCCCCGTCCGTCCCAGCCTGCGCGAATGCCACACGGCGGACCGTACGCAGCGCTAACCTCTGCTGCACGAGCAGTGATGGCGCCGTGAGGCGAACGGGCGAGGCGGAGGCGCGACGGTGACCGAGCAGGACAACGAACTCCGGGCGGGGAGTGCTCCCGGACACGCCGTGGAGGCCGCACCGCTACGCGTCAGGCTGCGCGACCGCGACAACGAACTGCGCTCCGTGGACGCCGCGGTGGACCGCCTCTGCCGCGAGTTCGCCGCCGGCGGCACCGAGATCGGGGACCTGCTCGCCTTCACCGGCCGCCCCGGCATCGGCAAGACCAGCCTGCTGCACGAGGTCCGCCGCATCGCCCGCCTGCGCGAGGGCGCCACCGTGCTCTTCGCCCGGGGCGGCGAGCGGCAGTTCAAGGAGCCGTACCACGTCCTGCGTCAACTCCTGCAGCCCGTCCTCACCGATCTCAGGGACGACGAGTTCCGCCAGGTCATGGGCACCTGGGAGGAGGTCGTCGGACCGGCCATGGGCCTCAAGCAGCCCAAGGCGGGCGCCCGCCGCCTCGACCCGCAGGGCGTGCGCGACGGCCTCGACTACGTCATCACCCAACTCGCCCCGCGCCGCGCCCCGTTGGTGATGATCGTCGACGACCTCCACTGGGCCGACGCCGAATCCCTCGCCTGGCTCACCAAGTTCGCCGTCCGCTCCGGCGAACTGCCCGTCCTGCTCGTCTTCGCCTTCCGCGAGGACGAGAACGACTGGCCCGGCGAGACCCAGCTGATGCGCCGCGAGGTCCTCGCCCTGCGCGGGCGCAAGCACGAGCTCAACCGCCTCAACCTCGGCTCCGTCACCGACATGATCCGCGCCGAACTCGGCGACAAGGCCGAGGACGCCTTCTGCTACGAGTTCTGGAACGTCGTCAACGGCAACCCGTACGAGGTCGTCGCCCTCCTCGACCAGGTCCGCGACCAGGACCTCGAACCCGTCGAGGAGAACTCCCGGCAGCTGCGCGAACTCGCCGTCGACGCCACCGGGATGACCCTCAAGACCTGGCTCGACCGCCTCGGCGCCCAGACCCTGCGCTTCGCCTGGGCCTGCGCCATGCTCGGCACCGACGTGCGCGTCGACCTCGCCACCCGCATCTCCACCCTCAGCTCCGAGGGCGCCCGCGAGGCCATCAAGCACCTGCGCAAGCAGCGCGTGCTGACCCAGAGCCCCAACGGCACCCTGGAGTTCGTCCACCCGCTGATCGCCAGCTCCATCTACAACACCATGCCCGACGCCACCCGCCTGGGCATGCACGGCATCGCCGCCGCCGAGATCGAGAACGCCGGGCTCGGCCTCCTCGCCGCCTCCCGCCACCTCGTCGAGACCCACTCCGGCGAGGGCGACGACCGGATCGTCAAGAAGCTGCGCCGCGCCGCCGTCGAGCACCAGCTCATCGGCGCCCCCGAGGCCGCCCAGCGCTGCCTGCACCGCGCGCTCAACGAGCCGCCCGCCGACGAGATCAAGGCCGAGGTGCTGTACGAGCTCGGCTGCTCCGCCCTGCTCACCGACCCCGTCGCCACCGTCAACCAGCTCAAGCTCGCCCTCGACCCCGAGGAGGGGCCGCTGCGCCCCGAACTGCGGGTCGACGCCACCTTCCGGCTCTCCGAGGTGCTCGCGCACAGCGGCGAGCTGGGGCAGGCCGCCGTGGTCTGCCAGGAGGAGGCCCGCAAGACCGCCGACCCGGCCGGCAAACAGCGGCTGCTGGCCGCCTCCTTCATGTGGCACGCCTTCCGCAAGTCCGAGGAGGACGGCCGCGCCCGCTCCGAGATGCTCGGCGACATGTGCGCCGGCCTCGGCGGGCGGGCGGCCTCCGACCGGGCCGTGCTGGCCATGCGCGCCTGGGACCTCACCCTGCGCGGCGAGCCCTCCGTCGAGGCGCTCGCCCTCGCCGACGAGGTCCTCGACGGCGGCCGCCTGCCCAAGGGCCTCGGCTGGACGGACACCGCCTGGGGCTTCGAACTGCCCTCGATGCTCGGCCTGACGTACATCTACAACGACCGCATCGCCCAGGCCGAACGGCTGGCCGCCGACGCCATCATCCAGTTCGAGATCGCCGGCTGGAGCGGCGCCCACCGGGGCTTCGCCTACTTCCTGATGGGCCTGGCCCGCTTCCGCCGCGGCCAGCTCGCCGAGGCCGAGGACTTCCTGCGCCGGGCGCTGCGCATCTCCAACCGGATCGGCGAGCGGCTGCCGCTGGCCTGGGACGCGGTCGGCGTCCTGGTGGACACCCTCATCGCCCGCGGCCGGATCTCCGAGGCCTCGGCCATGGCCGACGAGTTCGGCTTCCACCCGCCCTACCACGACACCGCGATGGTGCTGCCGGACGCCGCCTCGCTGTACGGCAAGCTGCTCGTCGCCAAGGAGCGCTACGCGGGCGCGGCCGCCGCGCTCACCGAGGCCGGCGTCCAGCTGAAGGCGCGCGGCTGGCGCAACACCGTCTGGGCGCCCTGGGCCGGGCACCTGGCCATCGCCATCGCGGGCGACGAGCCCGAGCGCGCCCGGGGCTACGCCCACGAGGCCGTCGAGGACTCGCGCCGCTTCGGCACCGCCTCGGCCATCGGCGGAGCCCTGCGCCTCCAGGCGGCCATCGAGGACGGCCAGCAGGCGGTGGACCTCCTGGAGAAGGCGGTCGGCTACCTCGGACAGTCCCCGGCCGGCTACGAGCACGCCGTCGCGCTCGTCGACCTCGGGGCCGCGCTGCGCCGCGTCGGCCGGCTGGAGGACGCCCAGGAGTACCTCTACCAGGGCATCGAGCTGGCCCAGCACTGCTCGGCGGAGGGCCTCGTCGACCGGGCCCGGCGCGAGCTGGCCAACTACGGCCTGCGGCCCAACCGGCTGGGGCCGCGCGACGTCGGCGAGACCCTGGAGACGCTCAGCACCCCGGAGTGGGAGGTCGCCAAGCTCGTGGTGCGCGGCCTGCCGCCGCAGCGGATCGCCGACGAGCTCGGCGTCCCGCTGAGCCTGGTCAACCGCCGCCTGGCCGCCGTCTACCGCAAGGCGGGCAGCGGTCCGGACGGCCTGGCCTCCGCGCTCGGCCTGCCCCACCAGCAGGGCCTGGGCTGAGGACGGGCGGGCGGACGGTGGCACCGGGCGGCGCGCGCGAACGCGCGAGCGCCCCCGGAACCACCGTCCTCGCTATCGTGGCCCGGGACGGCAGCAGGACGTGAGCGAGGAGCAGGCCATGGCCACCAGCGTGCGGCGGGAACCCCTGAACGCCTCGGGCGCGGGCGCCGCGATCGAACGCTGGACGCTCACCGCCGGCCCGTACGAGGCGACGGTCCTCACCCTCGGCGCCACCCTGCACACCCTCAGCGCCCCCGACCGCGCCGGCCGCACCGCCCAACTGCTGCTCTCCACCGACGAGCTGGCGAAGATCCTCGGCCCGGCCCGGCACTACGGCACGGTCGTGGGCCGCTACGCCAACCGGATCGACCGCAGCAGCGTCACCATCGACGGCCAGGAGCACCCGCTCGCCCCCACCGGCGGCGGCCTCACCCTCCACGGCGGCCCGGACGGCTTCGCGAGCCGGATGTGGGCCGCCGAGCCCGTCGAGGGCGGCGTGCTGCTGCGGCTGCACAGCCCGGACGGCGACCAGGGCTTCCCCGGCGCGCTGGACGTCACCGTCGCCTACACCCTGGACGCTGGCGGCGAGCTGGCGATCGCGTACCGCGCCGTCACCAGCAGGCCGACGGTGGTCAACCTCACCAACCACGCCTACGTCAACCTGGCGGGCGAGGGCCGCGGCGACGTCCTCGGCCACCTGCTCACCCTCGACGCCGACGCCTACACCCCCGCCGACGAGCGGCAGATCCCGTACGGGCTGATCGAGCCCGTCTCCGGCACGCCCTTCGACTTCACCACGGCCACGCCGGTCGGCAAGCGCCTGCACGACGGCCACCCGCAGCTGGCCGGCACCGGCGGCTACGACCACAACTGGGTGCTGCGCCCCCGCCCCGCGGACGGCTCCCCGGCCCGGGCGGCGCTGCTGGAGGACCCGGTCAGCGGCCGCACCCTGGAGGTGCTGACCACCGAGCCGGGCGTGCAGGTCTACACCGCCAACGGCTTCCAGGGCGCCGTCACCGGAGCGAGCGGCACCGCCTACGGCCCGTACGCCGGGATCGCGCTGGAGACCCAGCACTTCCCCGACTCCCCGCACCACCCGGAGTTCCCCTCCACCGTGCTGCGGCCGGGGGAGGAGTTCCGCTCGACGACGGTGCTGCGCCTCGGCGTCAACTGAGGCGCCCGCGGCGCCCGCACGGGCCTTGCAGCCACGCAGGGTGGCACAGCCACGCCCCGGGACACGAGGAAACCGGACGAAATCGGGCGTTCCGCCCCGCCGTCAACTACCGTGCGGCAACGTCCAGGACACGCGGCTGTAACGATCGCCGTTTCTTGCAGAAACTTTCTGCAAGGACTTTCCGTCGATCTTTCGCCGCTGTTAACTTCCTTCCCGAGCCCGACGACAGCTTCGGTGCGGTCGGACGAGGCAGCCATTATGCGCATGCCCTCGAAACATCTCGGGCACCCCCACCCTCCCAAGGAGTTCTCATGCGGCGTGGCATCGCGGCCTCTGCCCTCGTTGTGGCCCTCGCGGTCTCGATGGCTGCCTGTGGCAGCAGCGGCTCCAGCTCCGACGGCAAGGCCGACGGGCCGGTCACCCTCACGTACTGGGACACCTCGAACGCCACCAACGAGGCGCCGAACTACCAGGAACTGGCCAAGAAGTTCGAGGCCGCCAACCCGGACGTCAAGGTCAACTTCGTCAACGTCCCCTTCGACCAGGCGCAGAACAAGCTCCAGACCGCGATGGGCGCCAAGGGCGCTCCGGACGTGTTCCGCTCCGAGGTCGGCTGGACCGCCGCCTTCGCCAAGGCCGGCTACCTCGAGCCCCTCGACGGCACCCCCGCCGCCGCCGACAAGGCCGCCTTCCAGGCCAGCCTCCTCCAGCAGGCCACCTACCAGGGCAAGCTGTACGGCGTCCCGCTCGTCACCGACACCCTCGGCCTGATGTACAACAAGGACCTCTTCACCAAGGCCGGCATCACCGAGGCCCCCAAGACCTGGGACGAGCTGAAGACCGACGCCGCCGCGATCAAGGAGAAGGCCGGCGTCGACGGCTTCTGGATGAAGGCCGCCGACGGCTACTACGCGATGCCGTTCCTGTTCGGCGAGGGCACCGACACCGTCGACGCCCCGAACAAGAAGATCACCGTCGCCTCGCCCGAGGCCGCCAAGGCCGTCGAGACCTACAAGTCGATGTTCACCTCCCCCGGCACCGCCAAGGCCGACGTCACCACCGACGCCTACGCGCACATGATGGACGCCTTCAACAGCGGCAAGGTCGCGGCCATCGTCCAGGGCCCCTGGGAGATCACCAACGTCTACAAGGGCTCCGCCTTCGCCGACAAGAAGAACCTCGGCATCGCCGCCGTCCCCGGCGGCTCCGCCGGCAAGTCCGGCGCCCCCACCGGCGGCCACAACATCTCCGTCTACGCCGGCGCCGACAAGGCCCACAAGGCCGCCGCCGAGAAGTTCGCCGCCTTCATGACCTCGGCCGAGAGCCAGGCGTTCATCGCGCAGAAGAACTCCACCCTGCCGACCCGCTCCGACGCCTTCACCGCCGACGTCAAGGCCGACCCGGGCATCGCCGGCTTCCAGGCCATCCTCCCCAGCGCCAAGCCGCGCCCCGAACTGCCCGAGTACAGCTCGCTGTTCTCCTCGCTCGGCGAGAACCTCGGCAAGGCCACCCAGGGCACCGGCACCCAGGACGCCCTGAACACCGTCGCCACCGACTACGCCAAGCTCCTGCCGGGCTTCGCCAAGTAGTCCCCGCAGCCCGGCCCGCCACCCCCACGGCGGGCCGGGCCGTCGGCAACCCCGAGAACTCTCCGAGAAGGTGCAAACGATGTCAGTCGCCGTGCAGGGCGCCACCGGCAAGGGCAGCCGGGAGCGCGAACCGCGTCCGGGCGCGTGGCAGCGCCTCAAGCGCTCGTACGCCAGGAACTGGTACGCCTACGCGATGGCCGCCCCGGTCGTCCTGGTGCTCGGCGTCCTGGTGCTCTACCCGCTCGGCGAGGGCCTCTGGCTGACCCTCACCGACGCCAACAGCCTCAACATCGCCCGCACCATTGGCGTCAACGAGATCCCGGCCAGCTACGAGTTCGTCGGCCTCCACAACTACGCCGACATCCTCTGGGGCCCCGGCTCCTACGACCGCTTCTGGTCGCACTTCGTCTGGACGGTCGCCTGGACGGCCATCTGCGTCTTCCTGCACTACACCCTCGGCCTCGGCCTCGCGCTGCTGCTCAACAAGAAGCTGCGCGCACGCTCCCTCTACCGGCTGCTGCTCATCCTGCCCTGGGCCGTTCCCACCTTCGTCACCGTCTTCTCCTGGCGGCTGATGCTCTCCGACGGCGGCGTCGTCAACAGCGCCCTCGGCGCCCTCCACCTGCCCGAGCCCGGCTGGCTCACCGACCCGTGGGCGCAGAAGGCCGCCGCGATCCTGGTCAACACCTGGGCCGGCGTGCCGTTCATGGTGATCTCCCTGCTCGGCGGCCTGCAGTCGATCCCCGGCGAGCTGTACGAGGCCGCCGAGATGGACGGGGCCACGGCCTGGCAGCGCTTCCGGTACGTCACCCTGCCCGGGCTGCGCACCGTCTCCTCCACCGTCGTCCTGCTCGGCGTCATCTGGACGTTCAACCAGTTCAACGTCATCTTCCTGCTGTTCGGCTCCGGCGCCCCCGACGCGCAGCTGCTCGTCACCTGGGCCTACCGCCTCGGCTTCGGCCAGATCCCCCGGGACTACGCGCAGTCCGCCGCGTACGGCGTGATCCTGCTGTCCATCCTGATCGTCTTCACCGCCTTCTACCGGCGCTGGCTGGCCCGCACCGAGAAGGCCAACGGCTGAGCCGCCGGACCGCGTCGACCCCACGAAGGCAGGAAAAGCCGATGACCACCACCACCGAACTCCCCGCCCCCGCACCGGCGAAGGCCCCGCCCGCCCGCCCCGTCCGGCACCGCCGCCGCGGCGAGAGCGGCCCCCTGGCCCGGGCGCTCTCCCACGTCGTCCTGATCGCCGCCGGACTGATCGCCCTCTTCCCCGTCGCGTGGATCCTGTTCGTCTCCCTCGGCCCGGACAAGAACGACTACCTCCACCCCGGGAAGATCCTCGACAGGATCACCCTCGCCAACTACCAGCACGTGCTGTTCGACACCGACTTCTTCACCTGGTTCGGCAACGCCCTGCTGGTCTCCGGCATCACCACCGTGTTCGGCGTCCTGCTCGCCGCCACCACCGGCTACGCCGTCTCCCGGATGCGCTTCCCCGGCCACCGGCCACTGATGTGGTCGCTGCTGCTCACCCAGATGTTCCCGATCGCCGTGCTCATCGTGCCGATGTACACGATGCTCTCCTCGCTCGGGCTGCTGGACAGCTACCTCGGCCTGATCCTGGTCTACTCCACCACCACCGTGCCGTACTGCGCCTGGCTGCTGAAGGGCTACTTCGACACCATCCCGGTGGAGATCGACGAGGCCGGCCGCGTCGACGGCCTCACCCCGTTCGGCACCTTCTGGCGCCTGGTCCTGCCGCTCGCCCGCCCGGGCCTGGCGGTGGCCGCCTTCTACTCCTTCCTCACCTACTGGGCCGAGGTGCCCTTCGCCTCCACCTTCATGCTCAGCTCCGACAAGTACACGCTGGCCGTGGGCCTGCAGACCTTCGTCAGCGAGCACGACGCCCAGTGGAACCTGATGGCCGCGACGGCCGTGCTGATCGCCATCCCGTCCGCCGCCTTCTTCTACCTGGTGCAGCGCCACCTCGTCACCGGCCTGACCGCCGGCGCCGCCAAGTCGTGACCGGCGCACCGCAGTTCACAGCGCTCCACTCCGATTCCCGAGGGATACCGTCCATGACCCAGAACCTGGCCGACACCTCCCGGCCCGCCGCCGACGCGACCGCTCACGAGGCGACCACGGGCGGCGCCAGAGGCTGGTGGCGGGACGCGGTCATCTACCAGGTGTACCCGCGCAGCTTCGCCGACTCCAACGGCGACGGCATGGGCGACCTGCCCGGCGTCCGCAGCCGCCTGCCCTACCTGCGCGACCTCGGCGTGGACGCCGTCTGGCTCTCGCCCTTCTACGCCTCCCCGCAGGCCGACGCCGGCTACGACGTCGCCGACTACCGCGCCGTCGACCCGATGTTCGGCACCCTGCTCGACGCCGACGCCCTCATCCGCGACGCCCACGCGCTGGGCCTGCGGATCATCGTCGACCTCGTCCCCAACCACTCCTCCGACCGGCACGAGTGGTTCCAGCGCGCCCTGCGCGAGGGCCCCGGCTCCCCGCTGCGCGAGCGCTACCACTTCCGCCCCGGCAAGGGCGCGAGCGGTGAACTCCCGCCCAACGACTGGGAGTCCATCTTCGGCGGCCCCGCCTGGACCCGCACCGAGAACCCCGACGGCACCCCGGGCGACTGGTACCTGCACCTGTTCGCCCCCGAGCAGCCCGACTTCGACTGGGACAGCCCCGCCGTCGCCGACGAGTTCCGCTCCATCCTGCGCTTCTGGCTCGACATGGGCGTGGACGGCTTCCGCATCGACGTCGCCCACGGCCTCGTCAAGGCCCCCGGCCTGCCCGACCTCGGCGGCTCCGACCAGCTCAGGCTCCTCGGCAACGACGTCATGCCCTTCTTCGACCAGGACGGCGTCCACGAGATCTACCGCGGCTGGCGCGGCATCCTCGACGAGTACCCGGGCGAGCGCATCGGCGTCGCCGAGGCCTGGACCCCGACCGTCCAGCGCACCGCCAACTACGTGCGCCCCGACGAGCTCCACCAGGCCTTCAACTTCCAGTACCTGGGCACCGACTGGGACGCCGCCGCCCTGCGCGAGGTCATCGACCTCTCGCTCGACTCCATGCGCCCCGTCGACGCCCCCACCACCTGGGTGCTCTCCAACCACGACGTCACCCGGCACGCCACCCGCTTCGCCAACGAGCCGGGCCTGGGCACCCAGATCCGCACCCGGGGCGACCGCGCACTCGGCCTGCGCCGCGCCCGCGCCGCCACCCTGCTGATGCTCGCGCTGCCCGGCTCCGCGTACGTCTACCAGGGCGAGGAGCTCGGCCTGCCCGACGTCACCGACCTGCCCGACGAGGTCCGCCAGGACCCGTCCTTCTTCCGCCAGGCCGGCCAGGACGGCTACCGCGACGGCTGCCGCGTCCCGATCCCGTGGTCCGGCACCGAGGCCCCGTACGGCTTCGGCCCGGCCGCCGGCGGCCCGTCCTGGCTCCCGCAGCCCGCCGAGTGGGCCGGGCTCAGCGTCGAGGCCCAGACCGGGGACCCGACCTCCACCCTGGAGCTCTACCGCAGCGCCCTCGCCCTGCGCCGCTCCCGCCCCGAACTCGGCGCCGGCACCGCCGTGGAGTGGCTCGACGCCCCCGAGGGCGTGCTCGCCTTCCGCCGCGGCGGCTTCGTCTGCACCGCCAACACCACCGGGCGGCCCGTGCGCATCGCGGCCCCCGGCGAGCTGCTGCTCGGCTCCGCCGACCTCGTCGTGGACGGCGGCGAGACGGTGCTCGCCCCCGACAGCACCGGCTGGTGGGCGGTCTGACGTGGGTGCAATAGGCTCTGGGCCCGTGACTACGGCGCGACTCTCAGACATCGCGGCGCAGGCGGGGGTCAGCGAAGCCACCGTCTCCCGCGTACTCAACGGCAAGGCGAACGTCTCGGCCGCCACCCGGCAGACCGTGCTGGCGGCCCTGGACGTGCTCGGCTACGAGCGGCCGACCCGGCTGCGCCAGCGCAGCGCCGGACTCGTCGGGCTGATCACGCCCGAACTGAGCAACCCGATCTTCCCCGCGCTGGCGCAGGTGATCGAGCAGGTGCTCAGCCGCCACGGCTTCACCCCGGTGCTGTGCACCCAGACGCCCGGCGGCTCCACCGAGGACGAGCTGGTGGAGATGCTGGTCGACCGGGGCGTGGCGGGCATCGTCTTCGTCTCCGGGCTGCACGCCGACACCACCGCCGACCACGACCGCTACGCCCGCCTCGCCGGGCGCGGGGTGCCGTTCGTGCTGATCAACGGCTTCAGCGAGCGGATCGCCGCGCCGTTCATCTCGCCCGACGACCGGGCCGCGATGTGGATGGCCGTCCAGCACCTGGCCGAACTCGGCCACGAGCGCATCGGGTTGGCGACCGGCCAGCAGCGGTACGTACCCGTGCTGCGCAAGGTCGAGGGTTTCACGGCCGCGCTGCGCGAGGTGCTCGGCACGGGCGCCGAGGAGGCCGCGGGGCTCGTCCACCACACGCTGTTCAGCGTGGAGGGCGGGCACGCGGCGGCCGGCGCGCTGCTCGACAAGGGCTGCACGGCGATCGTCTGCGGCAGCGACATGATGGCGCTCGGCGCGATCCGGGCCGTGCGCCAGCGGGGGTTGTCGGTGCCCCAGGACGTCTCGGTGGTCGGCTTCGACGACTCGCCGCTGATCGCCTTCACCGACCCGCCGCTGACCACGATCCGCCAGCCGGTCGAGGCGATGGCCACGGCGGCGGTGGACGCGCTGCTCGAGGAGGTCGGCGGGAACGCCGCCCAGCGCGGGGAGTTCGTGTTCCAGCCGGAGCTGGTGATGCGCGGGTCCACGGGCGCGCGCACGCGCTGACCGAACGGGCGGGCCCCGGGGAGCGGTTGCTCCCCGGGGCCCTTCGCGCTCTCTCAGCCCTCCTGCGCGGCCGGGCGCTCCGCCGTCAGGCGGTCGCCGTCCGCGGCCTCGCCGGTACGGGTCCCGGTGCGCCGGCCACGTGCCAGGTAGTCGCGCAGGACGAGTTCGACGGCGTCCTGCGGGTTCCTGGTACCGGAGAGCATCATCACGTCGATCGCGAGGTTGGCGTCGAGCGTGACGGTGACCTGGGCCATGGTGACTCCTCCTCGGGTGCGGAAGAGCAGCATGCCCGTTGGCCCGGGGTTTGGCCACGCGAATGCGCGAAGCCCCCGGGAGCGCACTCCCGGAGGCCCCGCGCGCCGGTGCGTCAGACGCGGCCGGCGAAGTCCGGCGCCCAGTTGGCGACGGTCTGCGTGCGCACGCCCGAGGACGGGTTCGCGGCCTCGACGTACTTGCCGCCGCCGATGTAGATGGCGACGTGGTAGACGCCCGAGTCCTGGCCGTTGTTGGACCAGAACAGCAGGTCGCCCGCCTGGAGGCTGTCCAGCGAGACGTGGGTGCTCGCGGCGGCCTGGTCGGCGGCGACGCGCGGGACGGAGACGCCCGCGGCGCGCAGCGCGGCCTGGGTCAGGCCGGAGCAGTCCCAGCCGCCGTTGCCGGTGCCGCCGTAGACGTAGGCCTGGCCGACCTTCGACTGGGCGAAGGAGACGGCGGCGGCCATGCTGCCGGTCGCGGTCTGGGCCGGCTGCTGCGCCTGCTGCTGGGCCGGGGCCTGCTTGGACGGCTTGGCGGCCTGGTCCTGGGCGAGCGGCTTGGCGTTCACGGCACCGCCGTTCGCGGGCTGGCCGGACTTCTGCGAGCGGTTGAACCAGCCGAAGTCCGAGCCGGACTTGGCGGCGGGGGCGGCGGAGACCTGGGCCTGGCCGTCGAAGCTGAGCTTCTGGCCCGGGTAGATGGCGTCCGGGCCCTCGGTCAGGGTGGCGCGGTTGAGGTCGTACAGGTGCTGCCAGCCGCCCTGGACGTTGTGCTTGTCCGCGATGGTGGACAGCCAGTCGCCCTCGACCACGGTGTAGTCGCCCTGGGCCTGCGGCGCCGGGGCGGCCTGCTGGGCGGGGGCCTGCTGGGCGGGGGCCTGCGGGGCCTGCTGGGCCTTCTTCTGGGCCCAGGCGCCCTTGCCCGAGGTGCCGGAGGCGGCGGAGCCGGCCTGGTCCTGCGACTGCGACTGCGCGGGGGCGGCCGGCTTGGCGGGCTTCGCGGCGGGCTTGGCGGCCGCCGAGGTGTCGACGGAGGCGGCGGCGCCGCCCTTGGTCAGACCGGCCTGGACGGAGCAGACGGGCCAGGCGCCGGGGCCCTGCGAGGCGAGGACCTTCTCGGCGACGGCGATCTGCTGGTCCTTGGTGGCCTGGTTGGCCTGCGGCGCGTACGAGGTTCCGCCGAAGGCGGCCCAGGTGCTGGAGGTGAACTGCAGGCCGCCGTAGAAGCCGTTGCCGGTGTTGATGCTCCAGTTGCCGGTGCTCTCGCACTGGGCGACCTTGTCCCAGGTCGCGACGGAGGCGGCGGAGGCGCTGGTGGTGGTGAGGCAGGGGATCGTGAGGCCGACGCCCGCGACGCCGAGGGTGGCGATCACGCGACGGGTGCGGCTGGACAGGCGGGTGCCGTTGGTGGGCAGCATGAAGACGCGGTCCTCTCCCACGCCTGCGAGGTGAGCTGTCGGATTCGGGCTGGAGTTGCCCGGCCGCGCGCTGCGCGGCTTCACCCCTAGCCCCGGGCCGTTCCGAAGAGCGGCCGAGGGCGACTTACCTGTGGTTCCCCCGCTCCTGCCGTGATGCGTTTTCGCGCTGCCAGGACATCCGACGGCAGGACTCGGCGTCGCGGATGAACTGGGTCCGTGTGGTCACGAACGGGGAGCACGTTAAGCAGAAGGAACTTCAATCTGCAAATAGCTGTGATGCGCATCACGGGGTTTAGAAAATAGCCGAATGAGCGCATTTCATGATCGGAAATGATCGTTTATTGGCAAGGTCACGCCGAATTCCCGGAACTGGCTCCGCCTCAGTTCTGCGGTGACGGAGCGTCGGAGCGCGCAGGGGGCGCGCCCGCCGGGGCGGGGAAGCGTCCACGATGCGGGCGCCGGATCAATTCCCGTATTCGTCGACAAAAGAGACCAGAACGGACATCACGCCCTTCATGGCTGAGCGGGGAACCAGGGAAGCGGGGAAGCGGTAAACGGAAATGCGGAAGGGGCCCGCGGCGGCCGTAGCCGTCGCGGGCCCCTTCCGGGGGCGTGCGTGCGCCCTGTCAGCCCTCCACGGGCGCCTGGACGGCCGCGTGGGCGCCCCGGGGCGCCTGTGACGGCTCCGAGGCCGCCGCGGCCTCGGCCAGGGCCTCCGCGGTGGGCGCGGGCAGCGAGGCCAGGTAGGTGGAGGCGATCAGCTGCCCCACCGTCGGGTAGGCGCCCAGCGGCGCGGCGGACGGGCAGCCCGTCTCCTCGGCCGCTGTGGCGAGCAGTTCGGAGTCCGCCTCCGGGCCGATCACCAGCGGGGCCAGGGCGGGCCGCTGGGAGCCGGTCTCGCGCAGGTGGTTCACGGCGCCGGCCACCGAGCCGGGGACGTCCAGCGCGGCCGCGACGACCGGGACGGCCAGGCGGGCGGCGAGCAGCACACCGGTGATGCCGGCCGCGGCCGCCGCCTCCTCGCCGCCGACGACGGTCAGCACGACCCCGTCCGCGGCGGTGGCGATGGCGAACAGCCGCGCCCGGTCGGCCCGGGCGAGCCCGGCCTCGGACAGTCGCACGTGCACGGCCTCGGCCAGCAGCGGGTGCGGGCCGAGCGCGTCGGTGACGGTGGCGCCGTACTCGGCGGCCGCGGCGTGGAGTTCGGTCAGGAAGTCGTGCGCTCCCGGCACCAGCGGCACCACGACGGGCGCCGGCATGCCGGACTCGGCGGCCGAGGCCAGCAGTTCGGCGACGGTGCGCTCGCCCTCGGCCTCGGTGCCCTCGCCGGACAGGTAGCCGACCGCCGCCTGGACGCCGTTCTGCTCGCTGCGGACGATCGACAGCAGTTCCTCGACGACCGAGCGGGACTCGGGCCCGGCGGTGGCGGGCACGGCCAGCACCAGGGCCGGGCTGCCGGAGGGGATCTCGGGGCGCTCGGGACGGCGGTGGCGCCCCCGCGCACGGGAGCCTGGAGTACGGACGGGCAGTGGCGCGCCCGGAATGGCTGCGGTGCTCATGCCGGAGATCGTAGGACATCGCCCCGTCAGGCCCGCAGTCGGCTGCCGTACGGGCGTCCCGGGGGCGCGCCGCCGGGCCCGTGCGCCCGTCCGCACCGTCCGGGGAGGTTCATCCGCAAAACGGGCGAAACGCCACGGCGCCCCGCCCCCGTGGCCGAAGGTGTTTGACGCGACCGCAGGGGTCGGGCGTTGCAGGTGTGACGAGTGAGATGTTTCACAGCCCGGATGTGTGGACGAACGGGCCTGACGGAGGGTCACGGTGGTGCGACTCCCGGCGTTCGAAGATCAACAATCGGCGGAGGAATGCTCACGGTCGGTTGCGGAGATGTCGACGATTCAGTCGTCTATGTCCGTTTACGCACCGTCAGGAGAAGGGTCCGTGAAGAGTTCGCGGCCGCCGGTGAAAGGGCTCGTGCACCTGCAATGTCCCGTGCTGATGCACGTGCACTGCGGCTATCATCACGTCAAGTGAGGCGTTGTGCCGGGCCGGTACGGGGCCGGTCCGTTCGTTCGGCGCGTGCCGGGAGCGCCGCGCTGGACGACAACTCCGGATCTCTTCGGGAGATTTCTATGCACGACTCGCAGGACAAGCACGGCTCCTACGGCCCGTACAACGGGATGGCCGCCACCGAACTCCAGGGGGTGGTCTGGCAGAAGAGCCTGCACAGCAACTCCCAGGGCAACTGCGTCGAGTTCGCGGCCCTGCCCGGCGGCGAGGTGGCGATGCGCAACTCGCGCTTCCCTGAGGGGCCGGCGCTCATCTACACCAGGGCCGAGATCGAGGCCCTGCTGCTGGGGGCCAAGGACGGGGAGTTCGACCACCTGGCGGTCTGACGGGGGCCGCGGCTTCACCATCTGGGGGCCGTCGTGGGTGCTGACACCACGACGGCCTTTGTCTTGTCCGCGGTCTTGTCCGCACTCCGCCGCGGGCCGGGCCGACCGGGTCGGTGCGCTGCCGCGCGGGATGCGGCGCGGGGTGCCGAGGGGACGCCGACGGCGGCGTCCGGCGGGCGCGGGCCGGACTTCGGGCCGCGCAGGCCGTAGGGGCCGTGCGTCTCGTGCGTCTCGTACGAGTGAAGCGGGTGAAGAGGGTGGAGCGGTCGGACCGGCGCGTACGGCCTGATCGCGGCGTTCGGGCAGGGAGTCCCACGGCTCCCGGGGTGTGGTCCTCCCGGGGCCTCGCCACGACCGTCCGCACCTCGGACGGCTGCGCGTCCGGCGGTGGTCCGGTGTCGGCCTAGGCCGAGCGTCGGTGTCGTCCACCGAGTTCGGAGCCGTTCACGGGCTCCGCCTCGAACATGGCCCACACCACCTTGCCGCTGCCGAGGGGGTGCCAGCCCCAGGAGCGGCTGAACGACTCGACCAGGTGCAGCCCGCGGCCGGATTCGGCGACGAAGTCCGCCTCCCGGGCCACCGGGCCGGTGTTGCTCGGGTCGCTCACCGCGCACACCACCTGGGGGGCGCGGTGGACCAGGCTTATTCGGATCGGCAGCCGGCCCTCGGCGGTCGGCTGTATGGGAAAGTCGTGCTCGCCCAGGGCGCCGCCCGAGGGGTCGGGCCGTGCGCCGATCGCATGCCGAAGCGCGTTGGTGACCAGTTCCGAGGCGACCAGCGCGACGTCGTCGAAGAGCTCCGCCAGATCCCAACGGTCCAGGGAGGCCCGGACGAAGTCGCGCGCGGTTCTGACGGCTTCGTAGCGAGGTGCGAGCGTACAGGTGACCACAAGGGGGTCAACCGCCAAAGCCGTACCGGTGCTCATGAAGAGCTCCTCCCATAAGGGGGCGGACACGGCTGGACCCGCCGGGGTCATGCCGGTCACCTCCGACTCGCTCGGCCGCTCGGCCGCCCCCTCGACGACCAGGCGCGCGCGCACTCGAACGCCCGCCGGCGCGGGGGACGCCGTCGGCCGGGTGCACGGAGTCGCGCGTGGGGTCGACGCGGAGCCCGCGGGATTGCCAGGGATGTGCAGGTGCACGTGCACCATGGTGGTGTGCGCTCACTGCAGATGCAAGAGTCGATTCACGTGCAGTCGCACTATTGGCATATGCAAGCGCCGTTTGCACGTGCATCCTGGTGCGGAGGGTGTGGAACTGATAGGAACATCCGTCAGTATCGGCACCGTGAGCGCTCAACTGATGGCAGACTGTGCGCTGTTTGCCCTAGGTGGAGGTTTGGACCGCATGACCACAGTTCAGCCGGGCGGCGGCTCGATGGTCCGCCGAATCCTCCTCGGCTCGCAGTTGCGACGCCTGCGCGAGACGCGGGGCATCACCCGCGAGGATGCGGGCTACGCGATCAGGGCCTCCGAGTCCAAGATCAGCCGGATGGAACTCGGCCGCGTCAGCTTCAAGGAGCGTGACGTCGCCGACCTGCTCAGCCTGTACGGCGTCGAGGACGGCCTGGAGCGGGAGGCCCTGCTCGGGCTGGTCCGCGAGGCCAACAAGTCCGGGTGGTGGCACAGCTTCAACGACGTGCTGCCCGGGTGGTTCCAGACGTACGTCGGCCTGGAGGAGGCCGCCCAGCTGATCCGCACCTACGAGGTGCAGTTCATCCCCGGACTCCTTCAGTCCGAGGAGTACGCACGGGCGGTTTTCGGCCAGAGTCGGCCCGTCATCTCCGAGGATGAGGTGGAGCGGCGGGTGAGCCTGCGGCTTCGCCGCCAGAAGCTGCTCACCGAGGGCACCAGCCCGAGGCTGTGGGCCGTGATCGACGAGGCGGCCCTGCGCCGGCCGGTCGGCGGGCCGAAGGTGATGCGCGGCCAGGTGCAGTACCTGATCGACGTCGCCGAGCAGGCCAACGTCGTCATCCAGGTCATGCCGTTCCGGTTCGGCGCCCACGCGGGCGAGTCCGGGGCGTTCACCATCCTGCGCTTCCCCGAACAGGACCTGGCCGACGTGGTCTACCTGGAGCAGCTGACCAGCGCCCTCTACCTCGACAAGCGCGACGACGTCGACGCGTACGTCCAGGTCATGGAGCGGCTGTGCGTGGACAGCCTCACGCCCGAGCGCACGATAGACCTGCTGGCCTCGATCCTGAAGGAGCGCTGACCCGCTCCGTCGCCACCCCTGCGCAGAGCCGCCCCACCCGCACTCAGCCGCGGGCCGGCGGCCGTTCGCGTTCCGGGGGCAGGGCCTGCGGCGGCAGGCCCAGCCCCCAGGCGAGGTCGTAGCGGCGGAAGAGGTCGGCCCGGATCGGCGCCAGCGTCAACTCGGCGCCGGGCAGCAGCACTCCGATGCAGCCGCCCATCAGCGCGCTGCGCAGCACGGCGTGCTCGGCGACGGGGTCGGGCGCGCCCCAGTCGAGCAGCAGCCCCTGGAGGATCGCGCCGAGCTGCTGCTGCTCAGGGTCCTGGACGAAGGCTCCGGTGTCGGGGTCGAGGATCAGCGCGAGGTGGGAGCGCATCACCCGGGGGTGCTCCAGCGCGAGGAGGAGAACGGCGTCGATCGCGCGGGCCAGCCGGGCCTCCGGCGAGGTGCCGGGCGGGAGTCCGGCCAGCGCCGCGGCCAGGGCCTGGTGCATCATCCGGTGCGTCGCGGACTGCATGAGCAGCCGTTTGCCGTCGAAGTAGTACGAGAGCAGGCCGCGCGCCAGCCCGGCGCGCTCCGCGATGTCGGTCAGCGTGGTGCCCGCGTAGCCGCGCTGGTCAACGAGTTCGACGGTGGCCCGCATGATGCGCCGCCGGGAGCGTTGCCGCATCTCCTCGTTGACCGAATCCCCGCGAGGTGCCATCGTGTCTGCTCCGAACGTTCGTTGGCTCCGGGCCAATATACTGGCGGAGCCTGGCGGCCGAACCGTGGAAGCGCACCCTGGCGGTCGGCCGCACGAAGACTGCCGGCTCCACCAACACGGGGGTTTGGTGGAGCCGGCGCCCGCTGCCCGTCGACCGGGGGTCGGTCGACGGGCAGCGGGGTTTCAGCGCTCGGAGAGGGCTTCGGTCCGCGCCGCGGCGAGGACCGGGGCCTGATCGGCCTCGATCGACGGCTCATCATAGTGGGGCTCCCTCGCGGCGACGCCACCAGCGCGTCGGTCCGTCAGGGCGCCCAGGGCGGCGATGAGCAGACCCACCAGCGCGACGGCCGTGACGAGCAGCAACGCCGGGCGGTAGCCGTCCAGTTGGGCCTGCGGGCTGTCGCCGCCGGCGCTGCCTGCGGTGATCATCGCGGTGGCGCCGGCCAGGACGACGGCGGTGCCGACCTGGATCGCGGTGTTGACCAGTCCGGAGGCGAGGCCCTGCTCCTCGTCGGCCACGCCGTCGGTGGCGGCGATGTTCACCGAGGGGAAGGCCAGCATGAAGCCGATGCCGAGCAGCACCATCGAGGGCAGCACCAGCACGGGGTAGGAGCTGTGCTCGTCCAGGCGCAGGAAGAGCGCGAACGCGCCGGTGAGCGAGAGCAGTCCGAGCGGCAGCAGGCGGGCGGTGCCGTAGCGGTCCACGACCTTGCCCATGAACGGGGCGGAGAGCGCGATCATCGCGCCGGCCGGCAGCAGGCCGAGCGCCATCTTCAGGGCGGACCAGCCGAGCAGGTGCTGGAGGAAGAGCGTCACGACGAACTGGAACCCGCCGTACGCGCCGGCCATCGCGAAGGCGACGAGGTTGGCCCGGGCGACGGAGCCGTTGCGGAAGATGCCGAGCCGCACCAGCGGGTGGGCGGCGCGGGCCTCGGTCGCCAGGAAGGCGGCGGCCAGCACGGCGACGACGGCGAGCGAGCCGAGGGTGCGCAGGCTCAGCCAGCCCGCGCCCTGCGCCTCGGTGACGGTGAAGACCAGCAGCAGGACGGTGGCGGTCCCGGTGATCGCGCCGAGCACGTCGTAGCCGCCCTTGGCGCGCTCCTCGACGGGGCGGGGGAGCAGGCGGACGGCGGCCAGCAGCGCGATCAGCGCGACCGGGACGGGCATCAGGAACGTCCAGCGCCAGCCGACCTCGGTGAGCAGGCCGCTGAGCACCAGGCCGAGGGAGAAGCCGCTGGCGGCGCAGGTGGTGTAGATCGACAGCGCGCGGTTGCGGGCGGGGCCCTCGGCGAAGGTCGTGGTGATGATCGACAGGCCGGCCGGGGCGGTGAAGGCGGCGCTGACGCCCTTGAGGAAGCGGGCGCCGATCAGGAGCGCGCCGTCGTCGACGAGCCCGCCGGCCAGCGAGGCGGCGGCGAAGACGCCGAGGGCGACGAGGAAGACGCGGCGGCGGCCGAGGAGGTCGGCCGCGCGGCCGCCGAGCAGGAGGAGGCCGCCGTAGCCGAGCACGTAGCCGGAGACCACCCACTGGAGGGTGGAGGTGGACAGGTGCAGTTCGGAGCCGATGGAGGGGAGGGCGACGCCGACCATGGAGACGTCCAGGGCGTCCAGGAACATGGCGGCGCAGAGCACGATCAGGGTCCCCCAGAGGCGGGGTGTCCAGCTCGGGCCGCTGGTTGACGAGGCGTCGGGAGACGTGACGGTCGCGGTGGTCATGGGGAGGACAGTACATGCACATGCATTCAATGCAAATGAATTAGATGTGAACGCATAAAATTCCTGTGCAGCTGCTAGGGTGGCGAGGTGGCTGAACTCGACTCCCCGGCCCAGGCCGAACTCGTCGCGCAGTGGCGCGGCCTGCTCGCCCGCCATGCCGACACCGCCTGCACGCTCGACCGCGAGCTGGGGGAGCGGTACGGGTTGGGCATGAGCGAGTTCGAGGTACTGGAGCGCCTGGTCGAGGGCTGCGGCTCCGGGGACGGCCCGCACTCCCTGCGGGTCAGTGACCTGGCGCCGACCGTCCACCTCAGCCAGAGCGCCCTCTCCCGGCTGATCGCCCGGCTGGAGAAGGGCGGGCTGGTCACGCGCTCGATGTGCGAGGCCGACCGGCGGGCCGTGGTGATCACCCTGACCGACGCCGGGTGCGAGCGCTACCGGCAGGCCCGGCCGCTGCACCGTGAAGTGCTCTCCCGCACCCTCGGCGAGGCGCCGGTCACGGGCTCCTGCTCGAACTGAGCCCCTCCCGCCGGAAGGGCTCGCCGGAAGAGCCGGCCGGAAGGGCTCGCTAGAAGAGGGAGCCGATCCCCGGGGCGGCGGCCAGCAGCACGACGGCCGCCGGCGCGCACAGCGCCACCACCGTCAGCCGCAGCCGGTGCGCGGCGGTCAGCCTCGGGCGGCCGGCGAGCAGCCGGTCCACCCGCTTCGGCGACTGCGCGAGACCGGGCGGGCAGGCGCCGAACACCCCTCGGTCCAGGTTGAGTTCGGCCAGCGCGAGGGCGGTGGTGTGCCGGCCGTGGCGCCGCGCCGCCCGGTCGTCGGCGGCCAGCTCGACCAGCTCCTCCACCTGGTCCCGGAACGCCCGGAACACCGCGGCGCCGGGGAAGCCCGAGGCGAGCGCCCGGGCGAACTGCTGCAGCCAGTGGTGGCGGGCACGCACATGGCCGCGCTCGTGGCTCAGCACGGCCGCCAACTCCCGGTCGGTGAGCTGCTGGAGGGCGCCCGTGGTGACCACCAGCCGGGAGTCCGGCCCCGGCAGCGACCAGGCCTCGGGCCGGACGTTCTCCAGCACCACCAGCCGCTCGCCCCGGCTGCGCGCGGAGGCGATCGAAGCGGGCAACTCCGGCGCACGGACAGTCAGTTGGTCGAGCCTTCGGGCACGCGTCGCCTTGGCCGTACGGACTTCCCGGGTGAGCGCCAGCACCGTCTGCAGGGCGCCCGCCGCCAGGACCACCGCGCACAGCCGGCCCCAGCCCTCGGCGTCCTGGAGGCCGTACGCGGCCTCGACCCCGTGCGGGGCCCCCGCGAACAGCAGGGCGCGCAGCTCGGGCAGGGCGGCGGAGGCGGCCAGCACCAGGCCCAGCGCGCAGCACATCAGCACCGCCACCACGAGGCACTGCCACACCAGCAGCGCCAGCACCGGTTCGCGCTCCGCCCAGCGGGCCCGGGCCAGCAGCCGGGGCACGGCGGTCGAGAGCAGCAGGCCGAGCAGCAGCAGGCCGATCAGGGCAGTCATCGCAGGGGCTCCCCGAGTACGCACGGAACGCGACAACGCGCTCCCCGTCAACCTATGCGCCGGCGACGCCCGGGGGAACGGCTTTCGTCGGGCCAGTGACCAACGCCACGCGGGGGAGCGGGGGTTGGCGTGTGCGCGTCCGCGGCGGCGGCAGTGTCGCCAACCGGTACGGGGCCGCCCCGCTCACATCGTCAGCAGCATCGCGAACATGCCGATGCCCATGGTGAGCCGGCAGGCCTGCGGCAGCCCCGCCGTGCCGAGCGCGAGCGTCCCCGAGGGGGTGCGGAGCAGCCGGGTGCCGGTGCGCAGCGAGTACGCGCCGAAGTAGAGGAGCAGGGCGCCGGTCAGCACCGGGGTGCCGAGCGCGGCGGCGTGGTGGTGGCCGCCGGGGGAGGCCGTCATCGCGAGGGCGGCGTACGTCATGGCGAGCGCGCCCACCGCGTGGTGCAGCCGGTGGGCCCGCCCGGCGGGGGCGGCGAGCGCGGCGACCAGGAAGGCGGCGGCGGGCAGCCCGAACAGCCAGGCCCAGACGGCGGCGGGCACGGCGGCCCCGGTCAGGGCCATCGCGGCCATGCCCAGCCCCATCAGCGCCTCGGCGGCGTCGGACTCCCGGGCGAGGCGGGGCAGGCGCGCCGGGCGGCGCAGGCGGGTGAGGCAGTGCGCCCCGGCGCCGGCGGTGAGGAGGGCGAGGAGCCAGTTGACCAGGACCGGTCCGTGCAACGGCGGCCTCCCGGGGCGGCGGGCGGTGCGGCCGCCGGCGGACGGTCGTCACGTCCACGATCACCGCCGGGGCCCCGGCCCGGCCAGGGCGCGTACGGGGGCGCGTGGTGGTGACCGCCGTGGTGAGGCCCGTCCGCACGCCCGCGCCGCGAGCCGTCCCCGGTGGCGGCGCCTCCCCACAGGCGGCATGGTCGGCGTACGGGCCCGGCGGCGCTCTCGGTGCCAGGTGCGCGTTCCGTCCTCGCGTTTCCCCAGGTCGTCCGGATGTGCGTCCACATGGTGGACGTCGGCCGTTCCACCAGCCGCACGCCCCGCCCCTGACGGCCCCCCAGGTCCCTTGCCCCGGGCCCCCGACAGGACGATTGGCGGCCTGAAGGGCACATCACCGGAGCATTGCCCGTCTGGGCCCTCTTGAACAGGAGAACCTTTCGTACTTATGGTGTCCTCGTCGAAATAACTCCTGTCGAAGTGAGTCCACGATGCAGAATCTTTCGCCAAGGCTCGCTGCGGCGGCCGACGCCCCGGTCTCGACCCACGCCACCCACCCGGCCTGGCTGCGCCTGAAGGAGGCCGTCGAGACGCTGCGCCCGCTGCAGTCCAAGGACGGCTCCATCGACCTGTCCACCGTCCAGCGGCACACCGTCGACCCGCTGGTGGCCACCGTCCGCGCCGCCGTCGAGGAACTGGCCCCCCTGTTCCCGCACGACGCCGCCTACCTGGCCGCCGTCGACGCCGACCTCGCGAAGTGGGCCGACACCGGCTACCGCGAGCCCGACTTCCTGGACTCGCTGCTCGCCTTCCAGCCCGCCGACCAGCGCGAGGACGGCCTCGAGCACCTCGTGGTCTTCCCGATGTACACCCAGAACGGCAACCCGGACCGCAACCTGGAAGCCGTCCTGCTGAGCGTCGTCTGGCCCGACTGGCTGGCGGAGCTGGAGAGCTCCCGCTTCGACAACCCGATGTTCGTGCCGATCACCTTCACCGACTTCACGGCCGGCTACGACACCAACTCCGCCGTCCTCTTCCCCGAGACCGTGGCCGTGCGCAAGGCGCCGGAACGTTTCACCTGGGGCGGCATCTTCTGCGACCGCGAGGCCGCCCGCTTCCGCGCCGTCACCACCAGCGCCGTCCGCCAGCTCGGCCTGGAGATCCCCGCCGACGCCGCCGGCCTCCTGGAGGACCAGCAGCGCGCGCAGGAGACCTTCGTCCTGTGGGACCTCGTCCACGACCGCACCCACAGCCACGGCGACCTGCCGTTCGACCCCTTCATGATCAAGCAGCGCAGCCCGTTCTGGATGTACGGCCTGGAGGAGCTGCGCTGCGACCTCACCACCTTCAAGGAGGCCGTGCAGCTGGAGGCCGAGGGCAACCCGCACGCCCGCGACGTCCAGTACGCGGTCCTCTTCGACCGCCTCTTCCGCTTCCCGGTCAGCGGCGACCGCGTCCGCAACTACGACGGCATGGGCGGCCAGCTCCTCTTCGCGTACCTGCACAAGAACGACGCCCTGCGCTGGCGCGACAACCGCCTCACCATCGACTGGGACCGCGCCCCGCAGGTCACCAACGCGCTCTGCGCCGAGATCGAGACGCTCTACCGCGACGGCATCGACCGGCCCAAGCCGGCCCACTGGATCGCCGCCTACGAGCTCGTCTCCCGCTACCTCACCCCGCACCCCGCCTCGACCTGGGCCAAGGGCCCCGAGGCGCTGCCGCTCGGCCTCACCGACGGCAAGGCCCTCAACAAGGCGCTGTGCGACGCCGTGCTCCCGGACGAGTTCCCGCTGAGCATGTTCTACGAGGCCCTGTCCAAGAAGCTCGGCGGCGTCATCGCCGCCACCGCCGGCATCACCGGCACCGGTATCCAGGGAGCAGCCGCGTGACCACCACCCCCTCCACCAAGCTGGCCGGCAAGGTCGTCGCCGTCGCCGGCGCCAGCGGCCCCGCCGGGCGCGCCGTGCTGCGCCGCCTCGCCGCCGACGGCGCCACCGTGATCGGCGCCGACATCGACCCCCAGCGCCTGGAGTCCGCCCTCGACGCCACCCGCGTCGCCGTGCGCGGAGGGCTGGTGAGCGGCCAGGTGATCGACCTGCTCGACCCGCAGGAGGTCCACGACTGGGCCGACCACCTGGAGGCCGAGCACGGCCACGTCGACGGCGTCTTCCACCTCGTCGGCGGCTGGCGCGGCAGCAAGACCTTCTTCGACACCCGCCTGGACGACTGGGACTTCCTGCACGACACCGTCGTGCGCACCCTCCAGCACACCTCGCTGGCCTTCCAGCCCGCCCTGGTCCGCAGCGCCGCCGGCCGCTACGCGATGATCTCCGCCGCGGGCGCCCACAAGCCCGTCGCCGGGGGCGCGGCCTACGCCGCCGCCAAGGCCGCCACCGAGGCCTGGACCCTCTCCATGGCCGACTCCTTCAAGAAGGAGACCACCTCCCCGGACGGGGAGCCCACCGCGGCGGCTGCGATCCTGGTCATCAAGGCGCTGGTCAGCCCCGAGATGCGGGCCGAGAAGCCCGAGGCCAAGTTCGCCGGCTTCACCGACACGGCCGACCTCGCCGACCACCTCGCGGGCCTCTGGGACCGCCCCGCAGCAGAACTGAACGGACAGCACCTGTGGCTGACAGCCCGATGACCGACCCCGTCCGCACGGACGCGGTGCGCCGCCACGACCCCGCCGTGCGCGGCTTCGCGAGCGACAACTACTCCGGCGTCCACCCGGAGGTCCTCGCCGCGATCGCCCTCGCCAACGACGGCCACCAGGTCGCCTACGGCGAGGACGACTACACCGCGCACCTGCAGGACGTCTTCCGCCGCCACTTCGGCGAGAAGGCCGAGGCGTACCCGGTCTTCAACGGCACCGGCGCCAACGTCGTCGCCCTGCAGGCGCTGCTCCCGCGCTGGGGCGCCGTGGTCTGCGCCGAGTCCGCCCACATCCACGTGGACGAGGGCGGCGCGCCGGAGAAGATGGGCGGCATCAAGCTCCACACCGTCCCCACCCCGGACGGCAAGCTCACCCCTGAGCTGCTCGACCTCCAGGCGTTCGGCTTCGGCGACGAGCACCGCGCGCAGCCGCTCGCGGTCTCCATCACCCAGAGCACCGAGCTGGGCACCGTCTACACCCCCGACGAGATCCGCGCGATCGCCGACCACGCCCACCAGCTGGGCATGCTCGTCCACGTCGACGGCTCCCGCCTGGCCAACGCCGCCGCCTCCCTCGGCCTGCCGATGCGGGCCTTCACCACGGACGTGGGCGTCGACGTCCTCTCCTTCGGCGGCACGAAGAACGGCCTGCTGTTCGGCGAGGCCGTCGTGGTGCTCAACCCCGAGAAGGTCCGCAACATCACGTACCTGCGCAAGACCTCGATGCAGCTCGCGTCGAAGATGCGCTTCGTCTCCGTCCAGTTCGAGGCACTGCTCGCGGGCGACCTCTACCTGCGCAACGCCGGCCACGCCAACGCGATGGCCGGGCGACTGGAGGCGGCCGTCCGGAAGATCGACGGCGTCGAGGTCGTGCGCCCGGCCCAGGCCAACGCGGTGTTCGCGATCCTCCCGCGCGAGGTGAGCGAGCGGTTGCAGAAGCGCTACCGCTTCTACTTCTGGAACGAGCACACCGGCGAGGTCCGTTGGGTCTGCACCTTCGACACCACGGAGGCCGACATCGACGCCTTCGCGGCGGCGATCGTCGAGGAGATGGGCCGCGCCTGACGGCCCGTACGGCATGGATCGCCCCCGTCCGGAAGCCCGGACGGGGGCGATTTGCATGTGGCGGTCCCGTCCCCGTACAGTTCCGGAGTCGCCGCGGGAGACCGGGGCAACAACGCGGAAAGTGAATCCGATGAATGAAACTCCGGAAAACGGAGCGGAAAACATCTGATAAGCTTGAAACACGAAAGAACGAAGCGCCCGGAGGGCCCGCTGGAAGGCGGCCTGAAGGAAGCGTCCGTTCCTTGAGAACTCAACAGCGTGCCAAAAGTCA